>PJQG01000023.1 GCA_002861595.1 Actinomycetota bacterium | reverse complement strand
CAAGGAGGTCATGTACTTCAAGGACTTCGCCTCGGGGGCCATGATCGAGAACATCGTGAGGAGGGCCAAGAAGCTGGCCATCAAGCGCCAGATCGCCGGCGAGGGCAGGGGGATCCGGTGGGAGGATCTGAGCGCTTCCATCAAGCAGGAGTACAAGGAGCACGAGGATCTTCCCAACTCCACCAACCCCGACGACTGGGCCAAGATCTCGGGCAAGAAGGGCGAGCGCATCGTCTTCCTGCGGGTCCTGCTCTCGGACGGCAAGGAGGGCGAGAGCGTCGTCGGCGGGCGCGCCATCGAGCGAGTGGGGACCGGCCAGTACCTGTAGGGCTGCGCATGCAGAGAGATGGGCGGTAGCGTCGAGTCATGGCCATCCCGAAGGTCTGTGGTACCGAGACGGAGTACGGGATCGATCCTCGCGGCATGGGTGAGAAGAACCCGATTGCCGCCTCCTCGGTGCTCATCAACGCCTACGTCAGCGAGCTCCAGCGCCAGGTCGGGTGGGACTTCGAGGACGAGTCGCCCGGCACCGATGCACGCGGGTTCTCCCGGGAGGGCGCCATGGCGCCGGAGATCGAGACGCATCTGGTCAACGCCGTGCTCACCAACGGCGCGCGCTACTACGTCGACCACGCCCATCCGGAGTTCTCCACCCCTGAGTGTCTGGATGCCCTCGAGTGCGTGCGCTACGACAAGGCTGGTGAGCGGATCCTCGCCCGCTCGATGCAGGCAGCGGCGCGGAGCCTGCCCGATGGTCAGCACATCGTGATCTACAAGAACAACTCGGACCGCAAGGGCAACTCCTACGGGGCTCATGAGAACTACCTCATGGACCGCCAGGTGCCCTTCGGGCGCATCGTGGCGCACCTCATCCCCTACTTCGTCACCCGCCAGATCTTCACGGGGGCCGGCAAGGTGGGGACAGAGGCGGGCTCGACGGGGGAGCTTCGGGTCGACTTCCAGCTCACTCAGCGGGCGGACTTCTTCGAGGAGGAGGTGGGCCTGGAGACCACGCTGAAGCGGCCGATCGTGAACACCCGGGACGAGCCCCACGCCGACGCCCAGAAGTACCGGCGCCTTCACGTCATCGTGGGCGACGCCAACCTCAGCGAGGTGGCGACCTTCTTGAAGGTGGGTGTGACGTCCATCGTGCTGTGCATGATCGAGGACGACTGGTTCGGGGACCGTGGCTTCACCCTGGCCGCCCCCGTGCAGGCCATGCGGCGGGTCTCCTACGACCTGCAGCTCAACCACACCTTGGAGCTGGCCGACGGCCGGCGGGCCAAGGCCCTCGACGTGCAGTGGGAGTACCTCGACCTGGCCCGCAAGTACGCCGAGGACCGCGGCCTGGAGCCGGTCGGGGCGGAGGTGGGCGCCGAGGTCCTGCGGCGGTGGGAGGAGGTCCTCACCGCCCTCGAGACCGACCCGATGTCGCTGTCCGCCCAGCTCGACTGGGTGGCGAAGTACCGGCTCCTCAGCGGCTACCGCGACCGGCACAACCTGTCGTGGGACGACCCCAGGCTGGCGGCCATGGACCTGCAGTACCACGACGTACGTCCCGAGCGGTCGCTCTACGAGAAGCTGGGCATGGAGCGAGTCGTCACGGAAGATTCTGTGACCGAGGCCGTGACGGAGCCGCCGGCCGGCACCCGCGCCTACTTCCGGGGACGGTGCCTTCAGCGGTGGGCGTCCTCCATTGCCGCCGCCAACTGGGACTCGCTGGTGTTCGATCTGGGAGGCGACCCCCTGCGGCGGGTACCGATGATGGAGCCGCTCAAAGGTACGGCCTCCATGGTCGATAGCTTGTTGGAAGAGTGTTCAAGCCCCGCCGAGCTGTTGGAACGGCTGGGCTCATAGGAGGAATGTCGACCATGAGTGAGCGAGAGCAGAAGCGCCGCCAAGCGCCGTCGAGAGAGACGCAGACGGTGGAAGAGGCTGCCCCGGCGACCTCGGAGCAGGGCGAGAAGATCAAGGCGGAGCTGGACGAGCTGCTCGACGAGATCGACGAGGTGCTAGAGGTGAACGCCGAGGACTTCGTAAAGGCATATGTGCAGAAGGGCGGCCAATAGAGCGAAACGACGACCCCGCCGAACCCTCGGCGGTACCGGTCCCGCCAGCCGATAGCCTCCCGGGGCCATGAGCCTGCCCCTCTTCCCGCCCGCCGATGACCCGGGTCCGAGCTTCACCGGCCTCTTGCGCCGCCTCCATGGTGACGAGGTGCGCTTCGAGGTCGATCCGGCGGTGATCACCCACGGCACGACGATCGTCGCCATCCGGTACGCCGAGGGGGTGGTGATGGCGGGGGACCGCCGGGCCACGGCGGGATCGACCATCGCCCACCGCAACATGGAGAAGGTGTACCCGGCCGACCGCCACTCGGGTGTGGCGATCGCCGGCGCCGCCGGCCCCGCCATGGAGATGGTGCGGCTGTTCCAGCTCCAGCTCGAGCACTACGAAAAGGTGGAGGGATCGTTCCTCAGCCTGGAGGGCAAGGCCAACCAGCTGGCCCAGATGATCCGCCAGAACATGCCCATGGCCATGCAGGGCCTGGTGGTCGTGCCCATCTTCGCCGGCTACGACGTTCGGCGCCGCCGCGGCCGGATCTTCACCTACGACGTGACCGGCGGCCGCTACGAGGAGTCCGACTACCACGCCGACGGGTCCGGAGGACGGGACGCCCGCACCACGGTCAAGCTCGGCTGGTCCGACGGCATGGACCGCGAGGCCACCATGGAGCTGGCCATCCAGAGCCTCTACGAGGCGGCGGAGGAGGACAGCGCCACCGGTGGCCCCGACGCGGTGCGGGGCATCTACCCCGCCATCGCGACCATCACCGCGGCCGGCTATGAGCGCGTGCCGGAGAGCGACGTGGCCGAGCGCTTCGGTTCCCTCATCGAGCGGCGCACGACAAGGGGCCAGAACCCGTGACCATGCCGTTCTACGTGGCCCCCGAGCAGGTGATGAAGGACAAGGCGGACTACGCCAGAAAGGGCATCGCCCGGGGCCGCTCCCTCGTCGGTCTCGTCTATGCCGAGGGAATCCTGCTGGCGGCCGAGAACCCGTCGCGCACCCTGCACAAGATCAGCGAGATCTACGACCGCATCGCCTTCGCCGGCGTCGGCAAGTTCAACGAGTTCGACCAGCTGAGGGTGGCGGGCGTGCGCCACGCCGACACCAAGGGGTATGCCTACAGCCGGGAGGACGTGGACGCCCGCTCGCTCGCCAACGTCTACGCCCAGTTCCTCGGCCAGGTCTTCACCCACGAGATGAAGCCGATGGAGGTCGAGATCCTGGTGGTCGAGGTGGGGCCCCCGGGCAGCGCCGAGGACCAGCTGTACCACGTGCTCTACGACGGGACCGTGTTCGACGAGTCCCGCTACAGCGTCCTCGGCGGCGAGGCCGAGGCCATCAAGCAGCGGCTGGAGTCCGATTACTCGGAGGGCGCCACCCTCGGCGATGCCGTGAAAGTGGCGGTGACGGCCCTGGCCGGCCCGGAGCGCACGCTCACGCCGGGAGAGCTCGAGGTGGGCGTGCTCGTGAGCTCGAGCCAACGCCGGGCCTTCCGGCGCATCGAGGTTGAGGAGCTCGCCACCCTGCTGGGATGACATCGCGGCGACGCCGCGCGTCAGTGCACGCTTCTGGCGACCCACAGGCAGGCGATCACGATGATGGCGGCGACGGCCACCCACGCTGGGAGGGCGCGCGAGGCTCTTTCGTCGCCGTCACCGTGGGCGTCGAACACAGCCTCGACCTCGTCGGCCAGGAGCAGCTCCCGGGCGACGGGAAGATCCTCGGCGACCACGTAGACGCGCACCTCACCCCGCACCGGATAGGGGCCGTCGACAGCCCCACGCAGCTCGGTGAGGATGCCGTCGGAGCCGAGGCGGGCGGCGATGACCCGCGCGTGGAACGCGTCGTGCACCGAGACCAGGTGCACCATGAGGTGGGGATGCACGGTGTGAACGGTACCGTGGCCCGATGGACCGGCGTATCTTCGGGCTCGAGAACGAGTACGGCGTCACCTGCACGCTGCGGGGACAACGCCGGCTGAGCCCTGACGAGGTGGCTCGCTACCTCTTCCGACGGGTGGTGAGCTGGGGCCGCAGCAGCAACGTGTTCCTCGAGAACGGCGCCCGCCTGTACCTCGACGTGGGCAGCCATCCCGAGTACGCCACGCCCGAGTGCGACTCCATCCAGGACCTGGTGGTCCACGACAAGGCCGGCGAGCGCATCCTCGAGCACCTGCTTCTCAGCGCCGAGCAGCGCCTGCGGGAGGAGGGGATCCGCGGGGTCATCTACCTGTTCAAGAACAACACCGACTCGGCCGGGAACTCCTACGGCTGCCACGAGAACTACCTCACCAGCCGCCGGGACGACTTCGGGCACTACGCCGAGGTCCTCATCCCCTTCTTCGTCTCCCGCCAGGTCTACGCCGGGGCGGGCAAGGTCCTGCAGACGGCGAGGGGAGCGGTGTTCTGCCTCAGCCAGCGGGCCGAGCACATCTGGGAGGGGGTGAGCAGCGCCACCACCCGCAGCCGACCCATCATCAACACCCGCGACGAGCCCCATGCCGATGCGGAGCGCTTCCGGAGACTTCACGTGATCGTCGGCGACTCGAACATGAGCGAGTACGCCACCTTCTTGAAGGTGGGAGCCACCAGCATCCTGCTGCGCATGCTGGAGGACCCGTCGGTGGTCCTGCGGGACATGACCCTGGAGAACCCGATCCGCGCCATCCGGGAGATCAGCCACGACATCACCTGCAAGCGGCGCGTGCGTCTGGCCAACGGGCGGGAGGTGAGTGCCCTCGAGATCCAGGGCGAGTACCTCGTCCGCGCCCAGAAGTACCACGCCCAGCGGGGCCTGAGCCCCCTCGAGGAGCAGGCCCTCATGATGTGGGAGCACTGCTTGACCGGGCTCGAGAAGGACCCGTTCTCCCTCGACCGCGAGTGCGACTGGGTCATCAAGCATTCGCTCATCGAGGCCTACCAGGGTCGCCACGACGTGCCCCTCACCCACCCGAAGGTGGCCCTCATGGACCTGCAGTACCATGACATCTCCCAGGAACGTGGCCTGTTCTACCGCATGCAGCAGCGCGGCCTGGTCGAGCGCATCTGCACTGACGAGGCGATCGACACCGCGGTTGACCTCCCTCCTCAGACGACCCGCGCCCGACTTCGCGGCGAGTTCATCAAGAAGGCCAAGGAGAAGCGTCGCGACTTCACCGTCGACTGGGTGCACCTGAAGCTCAACGACCAGGCCCAGCGCACGGTGCTGTGCAAGGACCCGTTCAAATCTCGTGACGAGCGCGTCGAAAAGCTCATCGCGTCCTTGTGACGGCCCAGCGAGTCGGGGCGGGTCCTGTCGCTCAGGGGTCCCTCCCCGGCATCCTCGCTGCGCTGCGGTGCCGGGTCTCCTCCCGTACCCGCCACCCCCCCCGACTCGCTTCGGTTGCCGTGCCTAGCTTTTCGACGCAGGTCGTCACGGATTTGATCTCTGAGAGGGAGGGGTTGCAGCGGGTCGGCTTGGGCTCCGGCCGGCGCGCCTACGTGTTGACTCAGCTGATAGGTCGTGTCTCGGTCGGCGATGCGGTTGTTGTGAACACGACCGCTGTGGACCTGGGGCTCGGTACGGGGGGGTGGGATGTCGTCCACTGGAACCTGGCGCGCTCCGAGTTCTCCGCTGCTGGGCCGGGGCACGTCATGAAGCTGCGGTACACGTCCTTGCAGTGCGATACCGGGGTGACCGAGGAGTACGAGGGGTACGGCGCGCCGGCTTCGCTGGCGGGGGTGCCGGTGGTGGCGTGTGCCCTGCACAGCCAGGTCGGCGTGGTCGCGGTGGTGTTCAAGCACCTCGCTCCTGCTCGGCGGCTGGCGTTCGTGATGACGGATTCCGCCGCACTCCCTCTGGCCCTCTCGGACCTCGTCGCCGATCTCCGCGCCAAGGGGTTGCTCGATGCCACGATCAGCGCCGGGCAGGCCTTCGGCGGCGACTTGGAGGCCGTCAACGTTCGCTCGGCTCTCGATGTCGCCGTGTCGGCCGGCGCCGACGCCGTGGTGGTCGCTCCGGGGCCGGGCACGGTCGGGACCGGCACCGCCCACGGCTACGGAGCCCTGGAGGTGGCGTCGACGCTCGACCTGGCAGAGCGCGCCGGCGCCCGGCCCGTTCTGGCCCTGCGCGTCTCCGGCGCCGACCCCCGGCCTCGCCACCGCGGGGTGAGCAATCACTCGACGGTCGCCCTCGCCCACGCCCACGCCAAGGCCCTCGTGCCCGTGCCCAAGGGACAGCCGGCACCGGACGGGCCCGGGCACGAGTTCCTGGAGGTGGACATCCCCGACGTCGCTTCGCTGCTCGAGGGCCTCGGCCTCCGCCTCACCACCATGGGACGGGTGGTGGCGGAGGACCCGCAGTTCTTCGCCTACGCGGCGGCCGCCGGCGTGGCGGCCGCGACGGTGTGCGCGCGACCGGACAGTAGCGTCGCGCCCTCGTGACACCCTCCACCGGCCCATCGCCGCACGACATCCTCCCCAATGCCAAGGAGGCCCCCGCCGGCGAAACCTCTGCGGCGCCGGCCCGCAAGTCGAGCTCGACCCGGGCACTGGTGGAGTGGCTGGCGATCATCGGCGGAGCGCTGCTTGCTGCCCTGGTCATCAAGACGTTCCTCTTCCAGGCCTTCTACATCCCCTCCGAGTCGATGCTGCCCACGCTCGAGAAGCAGGACCGCGTCCTGGTGAACAAGGTCAGCTACCGCCTGCACAAGGTCAATCGCGGGGACGTCGTGGTCTTCGAACGCCCACCGAACGAGGCCGGTGTCATCCGGGACCTGATCAAGCGGGTCGTCGCTCTTCCCGGCGAGACCGTCGAGGGCAAGAACGGCCGCGTCTACATCGACGGCGACGTGCTGCGGGAGCCCTACCTTCCGCCAACCACCACGACCGGCACCTTCGGTCCCGAGAAGATCCCTTCCGGCCATGTTTGGGTGATGGGCGACAACCGGTCCAACTCCAGCGACAGTCGGGTCTTCGGCAGCACCCCGACGTCCAGCATCGTGGGCCGGGCCTTCGTCCGGGTGTGGCCCCTCAACGCCCTCCGCCTGCTCTAGCGCCCTGGCCGGCGACGTTCGTCACCGGAGGAAGGCGTCGAGCACCCCGGCCATGACCTCCACGTCGTCGGAGTAGATGGCGTCGATGCCGATCCCCAGCAGCGCCACCATGACCCGCTCATGTTGGCAGTCCCACGCCAGGGCATAGCGTTCGAAGCGGTGGAACAGGGTGGTGAGCCCGCCCGTCCAGTCGGTGTGGTGCAGGTTGACGGCGTCGATGCCGCAGTCGGCCAGCGTGGCCGCACGGCGCTCGGGCCCCTCCTTGATCCTGCGAAGGCGGGTGGAATCTACAAGGCGTATCGCATCGGAGAGCTGGCGCCACTCGGCGGCCTGCTCCCAGCTCGGTGAACACAGCCACAGGTGCTCCAACGCGCCGTCG
Source organism: Actinomycetota bacterium (assembly GCA_002861595.1). GTDB lineage: Bacteria > Actinomycetota > Acidimicrobiia > Acidimicrobiales. Next base: position 20,111 of record PJQG01000023.1, on the reverse strand, counting down.
AGCTGACCGGCCACGTCCACCACCGCCTCGGCGGCGAGCGGGTCCTTGACGTCGAGCGAAAGCTCGAAGGAGGTTCCGCAGGACTGGTACAGCTCCTCCAGTGTCGGGATGTGGGGAGGCAGAAGGTTGCGGGGGACATCCGCGATCGCCGCCCTGCGCAAGCCCCGGCGGCCTTTCCTGACCACGCCGTCGTGATCCAGCACGACCACGCCGTCCTCGGTCACCCACGCGTCGCTCTCGAGCCCGGTGGCGCCGAGGTCGAGGGCCAGGCGGAAGGCCTCGATCGTGTTGTCCGGCCTGCGAGACCGTGCCCCGCGGTGGGCGAAGCTGATCGGGGGGTGGAGGAGGCCGTCCACCACCCGACGTTAGGGCAGCGTGTTCCCGAGTCGCCCGTGCTTGGGCAGCATCCTGGTCGACGAGTGGTTGGGCAGGGTGAAGACGAACCGGCTGCCCACACCGAGGCGACTCTCGCACCAGATGCGCCCACCCATCGCCTCCACGACCCTGCGGGCGATGTACAGCCCGATGCCGACGCCACCGTGGGCCCGGGTGGAGGTGCTGTCGAGCTGGCGGAAGCGCTCGAACAGCTGGGGGATGTCGCCCGAGAATATGCCCGGGCCCGAGTCGGTGACGGCGATCTCCAGAGCATCGGGCTTCTCGGCCAGCTCCAGGATGACCTGGCCCTCGGAGTACTTGAGGGCGTTGTCCAGGAGATGGTGGAGAACCTGTTCGAGCTTGGCCTGGTCGAGCTCGAGCTTGATGGGCCAGCGCGGCCTTCGCACGATGACCCGGTCGCTGGCCCGGGCGTCGAGGATGACGCTCAGGTCGTGGACCTCGAGGTCCAGCTGGCAGCGTCGCTCGTCGATGGCCGACATGAAGAGCAGGTCCTCGATGAGACGCTCCAGGCGGGTGACGTTGGACTTGAGGGCGGCCAGCGCCTGCTCGCGCTTCTCCCCAGTGAGCGTCTCGCTGCGGCGGATGAGGGTGTGCAGGTAGCCCTTCATCACCGTCAACGGCGTGCGCAGCTCGTGGCCGATGACAGCCACGAAATCCGACTTGAGGGTCATGATCTCGCGCTCGCCGGTGAGGTCGTCGAGCACCAGGATCCTTCCCATCACTCGCCCGGTACCTGAGCGCATGCGTCGCACGGTGGCCCGATAGACCCTCGCCTCGTCGCCTCCGAGGACCACCTCGGTGGTGTGGTCGTCTCCGGCCGTCAGCATCTGCTCGAGCGTCTTGTTGCCGAGGCGCCCGATGACGGACTGGTTGCAGTCGAACTCGCCGGCCAGGCGGAAGGCCTCCGACGCGGCACCGTTCATCTCGGTGAGCTGGCCCGCCTCGTCCACGACCACCACGGGCGTGGCCATGGAGTGCACCATGGCCGTCACCTGCTCCTGATGGTCGGCGAGCGAGCGGAACAGCTCTGCGGAGCGCAGGCACCGTCCGACGTGCTGGGAGAAGCTGACGAGCAGGGCCTGGCGTTCGGCGTCAGGAGTCGCGCCGAGCAGCAGGACGAGTTGTCCGAGGTGCCGGCCCTCGGCCTCCAAGGGGAGGGTGACAGCCACCTCGCTCAGGCGGGTCAGCTGAGCGACGACCGGATGAGTCGGGGGATCGATGCGCAAGGACTCGGAGCGGACCAGGGCCTTGAACTCGGCGTGGCGGGCGACGATGAGCATCCGCTCCTGGGTGATCCCGCGGTAGTGGGCGACCCTTACGGTGCCGCGGTCGAACAGGGCGCAGAACCCGGCGGCCGTACCGAAGAGGGATTGGGCGGCATCGAAGACCCGGCCCAGGGTGGCGTGAGTGTCGAGGTCCGAGGCGATGTCGGAGAGCGAGTCGAGCAGGTCGGGCAGCGCCTCGGGGGTACTGGCGACCTGGCGCCCGAGAACCAGTGACGCAGCGGCGCCGTAGAGGGGAAGAGCGGCTGGGTCCAGACGCTGCATGGTCCCGCCCACGACCAGGGCGCCGGTGACGCGGCTCCCGGCGCGCAGCGGCTCGGCCGCCGCCGTGGCGGTGCTGCCCGGGTCCCGGCGCCGAACGAGGCGTCCCGAGTCGATGGCGGCCTGGGCCCCCTCCGCCGCGGACCGGGAGAGCTCACCGCTGGTCACCACTGGCGTCGTGCTGCGCCCCGTCACCCGCAGGATGCCTGCTTCAGCGGCCTTCGTGGCCACCATGGCTCCCCTCACGATGTCATGGAGCAGCTGTGCCGGGTCCGTGCCCGCGGCCAGCCCGCGAAGGACGGGCTGGAGGTGGTCCACGTGGTGATCGGGCACGGCTGCGATATCGACGGGCCAGAGTTGCCTCTTGAGGCGTCGGGCCGTGAGCAGGTGTGCTCAAGTGGCACGCCCCAGGGCGCCGATAGGGGCGAGAGAAGATCGGACAGGGAGGAAGCCGGCAATGGCTACCGTTCGTGCGAGTTGTCCTGAGTGCGGCGACGTGGAGCTGACAACGCGCGAGCTGCGTGTCATGGTGTGCTCCACCACCAACCAAGGCTCCTACGCCTTCCAGTGCCCAACATGTCATCTGGCGGTCAGCAAGGCCACCGACGCCCGAGTGGTAGACGTACTCGTGGCATCGGGCGCGACCTTCACCATCTGGCGTATGCCCGCCGAGCTGAGCGAGCGTCACAGCGGCCCGCCCATCTCCTACGATGACCTGTTGGCATTCCACTTCGACCTCGAGCGCAGCGACTGCCTCGCCGAGCTGGGCGAGGCTGACCTGCAGTTGCAGACCTCGGGATCTCAGGAGTGACGCCACTTTGGCTCCTGCCGGTGCTCGTCACCGTGGTCGGGCTCACCACCGTGGTCGTGGCCGCCGGCCGCAGCGCCGAGGAGGCCAGGCGCCTCGGGGATGAGCTGCGGCGGCTCAGGGGACTTCGACCTCTCCTGCTCGAGGTGCAGGCGGCGTCCAGGTCGTTGAGCGGTCGAGCGGCGGGAAGGCGGCCAGCCGTACCGCTTGATCCAGCGAGGCGTTCTCCAACGTAGACTTCTGCCGTGGGCAGCATCGGGCCGGCTGAGATCCTGGTAGTGCTCGTGGTGGCCCTGGTGGTGCTCGGTCCCGCTCGCCTGCCCGACGCCGCCCGCACCGTCGGCAAGGCGGTGGGCGAGCTGCGCCGTGCCACCTCCGGCCTCCAGTCCGAGGTCAGGGACGCCTTCTCCGACGCTCCGCCCGTCTATCCGACCCCTCGCACGGACGAGCCGGCGCCGAGCGATGCAGCGCAGGCGGACCGGCGCGAAGGCTGAGGCCGCCATCGCCGTCAGAGAAAGCAGCCGCAGGCAACTGAGCCCGCCAGCGCCCGACACGGGCATGACGCTGATCGAGCACCTCACCGAGCTGCGCCGACGCATCGTGATCTCCGTGGCGGCGGTGGCCGTCGGAGGCATCGTCGCCTTTGCCCTCTACAACCGCATCCTCGACTTCCTCATCGAGCCTTACTGCCAGCTCGAGAACCGCCCACCGGGGCCGTGCACGCTGTTCATCACCGACCCACTGGAGGGTTTCGCCACCCGGCTGAAGGTCGCCACCTGGTCCGGGTTCTTCCTCGCCTCCCCGGTGGTGCTCTTCCAGCTCTGGCGCTTCGTCACGCCCGGGCTCAACCCCAACGAGAAACGCTACGCGGTGCCGTTCGTGGCGTCGTCGGTGGTGCTGTTCTTCTTCGGGGCGGTGCTGGCCAAGCTCACCTTCCCTCAGGCGCTCGATTTCCTCGTGAGCGTGGGCGGCCCGAACCTCGAGACCATCTTCAGCCCGGCGAAGTACCTGCGCCTGGTCATCCTGATCACGATCAGCTTCGGCGTCGCCTTCCAGTTCCCGGTGCTCCTGGTGTTCCTCCAGCTCGCGGGCGCCCTGTCCAGCCGGCGCCTCGCCGGGTGGCGCCGACCCGCCGTCGTCGTGGTCTTCATCGTCGCCGCCGTCATCACGCCGAGCCAGGACCCGTACACCCTGCTCTTCATGGCCGGGCCGATGTACGTCTTCTACGAGCTGTCGATCCTTGTGGGGAAGCTCCTTCGCCGGTGACGCCGGCGGTCCGGGAGCGATTCGTCGCGTCGCTGGGATTCGAGCCGGATCCCTTCCAGCTCCAGGCCTTCGACGCCCTCGACCACGGCCAGTCCGTCCTGGTGGCGGCGCCCACGGGATCGGGCAAGACCGTCGTCGCCGAGTACGCCATCGCCCTGGCCATGGAGGCCGGCCACAAGGCCTTCTACACCACTCCGCTGAAGGCGCTGTCCAATCAGAAGTACGGCGACCTCGTGCGCATTCACGGTGGGGAGCGGGTGGGCCTGCTCACCGGCGACAACGCCATCAACGGCGGCGCACCCATCGTGGTCATGACCACCGAGGTCCTGCGCAACATGATCTACGCCGGCGCGGAGGCGCTGCGCGGCCTGCGCTACGTGGTGCTCGACGAGGTGCACTACCTGCAGAACCCCTACCGCGGCGCGGTCTGGGAGGAGGTGATCGTGCACGCCCCTCCCGACGTCGACCTGGTCTGTCTGTCGGCCACGGTCTCGAACGCCGAGGAGTTCGCCGACTGGGTCCAGACGGTGCGGGGCAGCACCCGCGCCGTGATCGAGGAGCGTCGCCCGGTGGAGCTGGCCAACCTCTACCTGGTCGGTGACCGGGCGACCGAGCGCCCGCACCTCCTGCCCACCTTCGTCGACGGTCGTCCCAATCCGGAAGCGGCCGCGCTCGACAGCCGCAGCCTGCGGCGCTGGGACCACCGCGGCCGCGCGCACGGCGGGCGTCTCTTCACCCCCCGCCGGGCCGACGTCGTCGACACGCTCGCCGAGCAGTCGATGCTCCCCGCCATCTACTTCATCTTCAGCAGGGCCGCCTGTGACGACGCCGTCCGCCAGTGCCTGCAGTACGGGCTGCGGCTGACCACGGCCGAGGACCGACGGCGCATCAGGGCGATCGCCGAGGCGAAGGTCGATCCCCTCACCGACACCGATCTCTCCGTGCTCGACTACGCGGGGTGGCTGTCGGGTCTGGAGGCCGGCTTCGCCGCTCACCATGCCGGACTCGTGCCGCCGTTCAAGGAGGCGGTCGAGGCCTGCTTCGCGGGCGCGCTGGTCAAGGTCGTGTTCGCCACCGAGACCCTGTCGCTCGGGATCAACATGCCGGCCCGCTCGGTGGTCATCGAGAAGCTCTCCAAGTACAACGGCGAGAGCCACGAGCCGCTCACGCCAGGCGAGTACACCCAGCTCACGGGACGGGCTGGGCGTCGGGGGATCGACGAGAAGGGCTACGCCGTGGTCCTGTGGTCCCCGTTCGTCGCCTTCGAGCAGGTGGCGGGGTTGGCGTCCACCCGTACCTACGCCCTCTCGTCGTCGTTCCGCCCCACGTACAACATGGCCGCCAACCTCGTGCGCAGGTACGCGCCGGACGCCGCCCGCCACCTCCTCAACCTGTCCTTCGCCCAGTACCGCACCGATGCGGAGGTGGTACGGCTCGAGACGCGGCTCGAGCGGAGCGCGCAGGCGTTGGCGGAGGCCACCGCCGAGGCCACGTGCGAGCGCGGCGACGTGGAGGAGTACCGGCGGCTGCTGCACGCCGGCTCCCGCCGGTCACTCGACCCCGGCATCGCGTTGGCCCTCGGCCGGCTCCGACCCGGCGAGGTGGTGCGGGCTCCGGGGGGGCGCAGGGCCGGTCGTCTGGTGGCGGTGCTGGCCACCTCCCAGCGCCGTGGAGGCGACCTTCGCGTCATCGGCCTCACCGCCGACCGCCGCCGGCTGACCCTGTCGCCCGGGGACTTCGCCGCCCCGCCGGCCGTCCTCGGCCGGGTCGCGCTCCCGACGCCCTACGCGCCACGGACCACTGCTTTTCAGCGGTCGGTTGCCGAGGCGCTGGCGCGGGTCAAGGTGGAGCCGGCAGGCGACGAGGCCCCGGCGTCCGAACCCCCTTCGCCCGCGGAGGCACACCCCGTCGCCGCCTGCCCTCATGCCGCTGCCCACCTGCACGCTGGAGAACGAGCGGACCGGGCCCGCCGCGACGTCGAGCGCCTCGAGCACCGGGTCCGGGGCCGGACAGAGTCGCTGGCCCGTCAGTTCGACCGTGTCCTGCGCCTCTTGGAGTCGTGGGGCTACGTCGATGGGTGGGCCCTCACCGAGGGGGGCGAGCGGCTGGCTCGGCTGTACCACGAGTGTGACCTGCTGGTGGCCGAGTGCGTGGGGGCCGGGCTTCTCGGCGGGCTGGACGCCGCCGCCGTGGCCGGGCTGGCCTCGGTGTTCACCTTCGAGCAGCGCAAGCCCGGCTCTGCCCCAGCTCCGAGGTTCCCCTCGCCAGAGGTGCGCCGGCGCTGGCTGGAGATCGAGCGCATCGCCAAGCAGCTCAACGTGGCAGAGGACGAGGCCGCGCTCCCGCCGACCCGCCCTCCGGACCCGGGATTTCTCGTCACCGCCTACGCCTGGGCGGCAGGGGAGGACCTGGAGGAGGTGCTGGTCGGAGAGGAGATGTCGGGGGGCGACTTCGTCCGCAACGTCAAGCAGCTCGTCGACCTGCTCCGCCAGCTGGCCGACGTCGTCCCCGAGCCCGCCACGGCCGCCGCCGCCCGGCTGGCCGCCGACCGGTTGTTCCGCGGTGTGGTGGCGGCCTCGTCGGTGGTGGGGAGTGATCCGCCCGCCACCTCGTCTCCGCCGGGGCGGTCATGACGATCGAGAAGGGCAAGCCCTGGGGCGGCCCGGGGGCGCTTCCCGCCGACGGCGTGGTGGTGCGAAGCGACGCCGAGGCCCGAGCCGTCCTGGAGGAGGCCCGCCGGCAGCAGCGCCCGTTCCCGGCCCTCGGGCTCCTGGGGGGCGACCTCTGGCACACCCTCGGCGGCACCGGGGACGAGGCTCGCCTGCGTTCCCCGGAAGCCGCCACCTTCCCGGTCGACCTGGGCGAGGCGCTGGTGGACGGGCGGCTGTCGTTCTTCGTCGCCCACCTCGTCGCCCACAACCGACTCTGGTCGCGGGGCTTCGTGGCGATGAACGCCCAGTGGCGGGGAGCCTGGAACCTCGGCCCCCGGGCCCACCCCGGCGATGCGCTCCTCGACACCTACGACGTGCGACTGCGCCACGGTGACCTCTCGAAGGTGCGGGCCCGGTTGCACCACGGCACCCACCTCCCGCACCCCCGCATCAAGGAGCGCCGCGCGGCGGCAGTCCAAGTCGAGCTGGACCGTGCGCTCCCGATCGAGCTCGACGGGGAGCGGATCGGCGCCGGCCGAATGCTGTCCGTGCGGGTCCACCCCGACGCCCTCAGGGTCGTCGTGTAGCGCGGGTCCGCGTCGAGGCCCAGCCCCGGCCGTACGCTTGCCGGTCCCATGCTCTACTCCGTCGAGGACTTCACCGCCGGTGAAGAGGCCGTCCTCAGGCACTACTTCACCAACCTCGACCGGCCGGTGTTCGCCCTGGTCAACCTGCCCGAGGTGGTCAAGGGTGCGCTCTTCGCCCGCTACTCGCGGACGGCCAAGAGCCTGCGCCGGCTGTTCCTGGACGAGTTCGTCGGAGACCTCGACATGAGCGGCGACCTCACCATGGACGCCACCATCGGCGTGCAGCGGGCGGAGCAGCTGTACGACCGGGTCTTCCTCGAGTACGGCGACGACTCCGTGGCCCAGCTCGGCGGCGTGCACCTCGCCTGCGAGCAGGCCTCCAACCTACTGACCAAGGTCCTCGAGCGGGGCCGGCTGATGGCCTACCTCGAGCAGTCCACACGCTACGTGGCCTACGACGACCGGCCGGCCAACGGCCGCTACCGCTACTACCGGGACCCCGCCATCGGGCGCTCCCCGCTGGCCGCCCGCTACGTGGGCGACATGGACCGCCTCTTCGACACCTATGCCACCCTCGTGCCCCACATGCAAGAGTGGTTCTCGGGCCGCTACCCGAAGGAGCCCGGCGACTCCGACTTCGTCCACCGCCAGTCCATCCGGGCCAAGGCCTTCGACGCCCTCCGGGGGATCCTCCCCGCGGCCACGCTCTCGAACCTCGGGATCTACGGCACGGGCCAGGCCTACGAGATGCTGCTGGTGCGCATGCGGGCCCATCCCCTGCCGGAAGCCCGGCTCTATGCGGACATGATCCTCGGCGAGCTGCGCAAGGTGGTTCCCTCGTTCCTCAAGCGGGTGGACATGCCCGAGCGGGGGGGCGCCTGGTCGAGCTATCAGCGGCGGAACCGCTCGGCCCTGACCGAGCTCGCCGACCGCCTCTTCGCCGGGGTCGAGCCCGAGCCCCGCCCGGCGGTCACGCTGGTCGACTTCGACCCCGAGGGCGAGGACAAGCTCGTGGCCGCCATGTTGTACCCCCACACGGACCTTCCCGACGACCAGGTGCTGGCCCGGGTGCGCCGCCTCTCCGTCGACGACCGAGTGGCGGTGCTGCGAGCGGGGGTGGGGGAGCGCACCAACCGCCGTCACCGGCCCGGGCGGGGCCTCGAGCGCATCGGGTACCGCTTCGACATCCTGTCCGACTACGGCTCGTTCCGCGACCTGCAGCGCCATCGCCTGCTCACCATCGAGTGGCAGGACCTCAGCCCTCGCCATGGCTACGTGCTGCCCGAGACCGTGGCGGAGGCCGGAGGGGGAGGGGCCTTCGAGGAGGCCATGGGCCGCTCCCGGGACCTGTACGAGGCGCTCGCCGGGCCGTTCCCGGCACAAGCCGCCTATGCCGTGGCGCTGGCGTACCGGGTCCGTTACGTGGTCCAGCTCAACGTCCGGGAGGCGATGCACGTCATCGAGCTGCGCACCAGCCGCCAGGGGCATCCGGAGTACCGCAAGGTCTGCCAGGAGATGCACGGCCTGATCGCGGAGCAGGCGGGCCACAGGGCCGTGGCGGAGATGATGCGCTTCGTCGACCACGCCAGCTACGACCTCGAGCGGCTCGACGCCGAGCGGCGGGCCGAGCGGCGACGGGCCGCCATATCCGAGCAATGTTGACAAAGGGGTTGCTGGGACTGCTGTTGGTAAAGTAACGTTTGCCGCCATGGCGAGTGACGAGCTGCGAATGCCGCGACGCGCCGCCCTTGCCGGGATGCTGCTGGTCCTCTTCGCCGGACAGGCGCGGGGCGGGCCGGCCTTCTCGTCCAGCGCCGACGTCCGGGGTCATCCCGTCAAGCCGGGCGCACCGGCGAAGGCCGCACGTGCCAGTGAATACACCCTTCGCACCGGCGACACCTTGAGCCGTGTGGCCCGCCAATTGGGCGTGTCGGCGGCGACGCTGGCGGAGGCGAACGGGATCGCCGATCCGAACCGCGTGCGGGCCGGCCAGGTGCTGAACGTCCCCAAGGTGGGCGAGCCCGAGCCCGCCGCCGCTCGCCCCCTCCCGCCTCTGCCTTCGCCCGTCGTGGTCGTGGGGGGCGGTTCGCGCCACCTCGTGTCCGAGGGCGAGAACCTGGCGCGCATTGCCACCCGGTACGGCACCACGGTGGCCGAGCTGGCCCGGGCCAACAAGCTGAAGAACCCGAACCTGATCCGGGAGGGGTCCGAACTGCAGGTGCCGGGCCCGCCGTGGCTCTGCCCGGTCCAGGGGCCCCACCAGTTCGCAGACAGCTGGGGGGCGCCCCGGCCGGGAGGCCGCCGCCATCTCGGCATCGACGTGTTCGCCGTGCGGGGCACTCCGGTGGTGGCCAACGTGAGCGGCATCCTCGAGCACGCCGAGGGGGCGACCGCCGGCCTCGCCTACTACCTGCAGGGCGACGACGGCTACACCTACTACGGCGCCCACCTCGACGCCCTCGCAGCCGCGCGCGGACGGGTGGAGCGGGGTGCTCGGATCGGTACCGTCGGCAGCACCGGCAACGCGAGGGGCACGACGCCGCACCTGCACTTCGAGATCAAGCCCGGCGGCGGCGCTCCGGTGAACCCCCTGCCCTCCTTGGAGCGGTGGTGTCGAGGTTGACCAGGCTGGCCCTCGTGGCCCTGCGCTCCGCCGTCCCGGCCCTGCTCACCCTCGCCGTGGTCGGTACCGGCCAGGGCATCGCCGGCGCGGCACCGGGCCCGCCGTCCGCCACCTACCTGGTGCGGTTGGGGGAGACGCTGTCGATGGTCGCCCGCCGCACCGGCACGAGCATGGCCAGCCTGGCCGAGGCCAACAACATCGCCAATGTCCACCGCATCCGCGCCGGCGAGCGCCTCGTGGTGCCCGGTCGCCCGCCCCAGCAGCTGGCCCGCCCCGGCAGAGACGTCACGAGCCGGCTCCCAGCCCGCCTGCTCGAACGGCCCGAGCGCCTGGCCCTGCTGCCCCGCTTCGATGCCGCGGCCCGGGAGTTCGGGGTGCCGGCGGACCTGCTCAAGGCCCTCACCTGGCAAGAGTCGGGTTGGCAGAACGACAAGGTCTCCTCCGCCAGAGCCAGAGGGATCGGCCAGCTCATGCCCGACACCGTGGCCTTCGTCAACGGCTCACTGCTGCGGGCCCGTCTCGATCCCGGTCGCCCGGCCGACAACATCCGCATGTCGGCGCGGTTCCTGGCCTACCTCCTCCAGCGGACGAAGGGCGATGTCCGCACTGCCGTCTCTGCGTACTACCAGGGGCTGCGCTCCGTGCAGCGGAGCGGCCCGTTCCCGAGCACCGACCGCTACGTCGACGCCGTCCTGGCCCTCAGGAGAAAATTCTGAGATTGTTTTCCCGACGGCAACCTTTCTGACCTGGGGAGACGCGCGAAAGCGCAGGTCACGGCGCTCTTGACGGCGATGGCGAGGATGTCGAAGACTTTGCGATGTCCCGAGACGTCCCATACGCCAGGTCGTGGGCCTCTGTACCCCAGTCGGGGTCGGAGGGGGCGGTCGGAAGCAGTGCAGGGGGTACCGGGAAGCTCAGTAGAGAACGTCCAAATAACTCGCCCTCGGGGTTGTAGCCACGGTCGAGCCAACGGACGGTACCAACAGCTTCCTGGTCCTCCCAGCACCGTTGCGTGACGAGCGGTCGGGGAGCGCCGCCCACTGGCGTGGACGTTACCGAGGTGTAGGGTTCGGCGCTCGACGGACCGGTTCCAGGGGATTCCATGGTTGACAACGACGACGATCTGACCGACGACCCGGACCTGAGCGGGGACCTCGACGACGCCGACGTGGAGGAGCTTCCCGACGACGGGGTCATCGACGACGAGGATCTCGATGACGACGACGACGCCGTGGAGGTCATCGACGACGACGATGACGATGCCGCCGACGTAGACGTCGTCGACGACGACCATGTCGGTGGGGTGGTCGTGGCGGCCCCCGGGTCTGACGACGACGAGGACGACGAGGACGACGAGGAGGCCGACGAGGACGACGTCGAAGCCAGCCTCGACGTGATCCTCAAGGAGAAGCTCGTCGTGGCGGACGAGGACGAGGACGAGGAGGCTCCTGACACCGAAGAGCGAGCCGAGGTCACGCCGAAGGTGCTGCCCAAGCAGCCCGACGAGTTCGTCTGCCAGTCGTGCTTCTTGGTGAAGCACCCGTCACAGCTGGCGGACGACAAGCGCATGCTCTGCCGAGACTGCGTTTGAGGCATCGCCCTGGCGCGCCCCCTGCTCCGCTCGTGGGAGGATGGCGACCATGACCGAGCCCCGCTCGCCCGTCGACCAGGCCCTGGATCTGTTCGTGTTCGCCCCCCTGGGGTTGGCCCTGGCCGTCCGGGAGGAGCTCCCGAGGCTCATCGAGAAGGGCAGAAGCCGGACGGATCCGCAGGTGGCCTTGGCCAGGATGGTGGGGCAGTTGGCGGTGGGCAGGGGCCAGCAGGAGGCTGGCAAGGCGCTGAACCAGCTCTGGTCCCGGCTGGGCGGGGGAGGCCCAGCCCCGGCCCCGCCGGCTGCGGAGCCGCCAGCCGCCTCCCGTCGCCCGTCGCCTGGCCCGCCCTCGGCCCCGTCGCCGGCACAGCCCGCCCCAACAGCTGACGAGCTGGCCATCCCCGGCTACAACGCCCTGTCCGCCCCCCAGGTGGTGCAGCGGCTCAGCGGGCTGTCGCCGGATGAGCTCGACGCGGTGGGCGCCTACGAGGCCGCGACCCGCCATCGCCAGACCATCCTCGGGCGTATCGCGCAGCTCCGGTCACACGGGTCCTGACGGTGGAGGCGGCCCGGCTGGCGACGCTGGGCGATCTCGCGGAGCTGGCCCGGCTGAGCCGTCGGGCCATCGTCGAGCTGAGTGCCGAGGAGCGGGGGGGTGCGATCTTCGCTGCCCGGGAGGCCCGGGCGGAGCCGGTGGACGAGGGCCTGGCCCGCGCGCTGGAGGAGCCGGGATGTGTCGTGGTGGTCGGGACGGTGGACGAGGTCGCGGTGGGGATGGCCAGCGGCCGTGTCGAGAAGCTGCGCGACGGCCGTCTGCTCGGGGTGCTCGACGACCTCTACGTCGACCCGCAGGCGCGTGGCGTCGGCGTGGGGGAGGCCATGATGAACCAGTTGTTGGCCTGGTTCGCCGCCAACGGGTGCTCGGGCGTGGATGCCTTCGCCCTCCCGGGCATGCGCGCCACGAAGAACTTCTTCGAGGAGTGCGGCTTCACTGCCCGGCTGCTGGTCATGCACCACCGGATGGAGCCGGCGTGAGGGAGCCGGCCCTGTCCTTGCCGCAGGTGTGCGTCGGCGCCGTCGCCGTCGACGGTGACCGCCTCCTCCTTGTGCGCCGGAGCCACGGGCCCGACGCCGGTTGCTGGAGCGTTCCCGGAGGACGGGTGGAGCCGGGCGAGATGCTGGCCCAGGCCGTGGTGCGGGAGGTGGCCGAGGAGACCGGCCTCGAAGTCGTGTGCGACGCATTCCTCGGTTGGGTCGAGCGCATCGGCGAGAACAGCCACTACGTCATCCTGGATTTCTCCGTGACCCTGCTCGATCCCGTCGAGCCCCTGGCCGGAGGTGATGCCAGCGAAGCGGCCTGGGTCCCGCGGTCGGAAGTCGCCGAGCTGCACCTGGCCGAGGGCCTCGCCGAGTTCCTCCACGACCACGGCATCGTGCAGGTCTACGCGTAGGGCTCCCAGCCGGCGATGTTTATGCCACCCATCGCCGGGTAGTGCGCATCTCCATGAACCAGAGCGACACCTCGTTCGCCGTTGCCTCGGGAGAGGGTTGGCCCGGCTCGATCGAGTGGGCCTACAAGACCCACGCCGGGGCGGTGCAGGGGATGGCCCAGCAGCTCCTGGCCAGCAAGGTTCGAGCTGAGGACGTCGTGCAGGAGGTCTTTCTCCGCATGTGGAGCAGCCCCGAGAAGTTCGACGCCGACCGCGGCTCGCTGCGGTCATACCTGCTGGCCCAGTCGCGAGGACGGGCACTGGACCAGCTTCGCTCCGACGTGGCCCGCGCGCGCCGGGAAGGCCGATCGGTTCTTCCCGGCACGAGCACCGACCCCGGGTTCGAGACGTCGCTCTGCCACGCGGAGACGGCGAGCGAGCTGCACCGGGCGCTCGCCTCCCTTCCCGTGGCCCAGCAGGAGCCGATCGCACTCGCCTACTTCGGGGGCTACAGCTACCGCGAGGTGGCCAGCCTGCTGGAAGTGGCCGAGGGCACCGTCAAGAGCCGTATCCGCGCTGGTCTGCGCCACCTGCGAGCGGCGCTGGGCGCCGAGGGTCTCGAGGACGGCGCACGAGATCGGACGCCTGTGTTGAGTGGAGGAGACGCCCATGCCTGACGATCACCAGTTCCGCGGCAACACGTTGGCCAGGAGCAAGGAGTCTTCCCGCCGGCGTCCTTCCTCCTCCTCCTCCTCCTCCTCGTCCGACCGGTTGCGGCGCGGTGAGGACCGTTCCCTCCTGCAGATCCTCGCCGCCCTCTTCGGGTTGGCATTCCTCTTGGCCGGCATCGGCGGTTTCATCCCCGGCCTGACGTCGAACTACGACGAGTTGAGCCTGTTGGGCACCGACTCGAACGCCAAGCTGCTGGGCTTGTTCCGGGTGAGCGTCCTGCACAACATCGTGCACGCGCTTTTCGGCGTCGGCCTGCTGGCGGCGGCGCGGGCCAGCTGGTCCAAGCTCTACCTGCTCGGTGGCGGTCTTGCCTACCTCGGTGTCGTCGCCTACGGCTTCATCGTGGATCAGTCCAGCGATGCCAACTTCCTACCGGTCAACGATGCCGACAACCTCTTGCACGTCGGGCTGTCGCTTGGGCTCGTCGGCGCCGGCCTCGTGGGCCTCGCCGTGGAACGCAGAACCGCCTTGCGGGGCTAATGCCCCTCTGCCGTTGAGTCGGCCGGTGGAGGAGATGGAGGCGGGGGCGTAGGCGGCGAGGGAGGCGGGGGGATCGGGCCTCGGGCCCGTCCGCCGGAGGTGCGGCGCGGCGGCGTGGCGCCCGGTGCGGGGCGCAGGGGCCGAGGTGGGCCGGGTGGCGGTGGCATGGCGATGCCCAGAAGGCCGGCGAGCGCCGGCACCTTGCCCGCGGCCTGGCGCGCAACCTGCAGGAGGTCTTCCGGGGCGTCAGTGGGAAGTCCCGCCGGCTTCACCGAGCGGCGCACGGGCGATTCCACGACCGCGTCCAGCAGCACCTGCCAGCGATCGGCCGGTGCGTCGGGCGCCAGCGCCGCGCCGGCGGCGTCGCTCAGGCGCAGGGCGAGCTCGGCGGGGATCCTGGTGGCGGGATCGGGCGGGCGGCCTGACAGGCGAAGGGCCCGAACCAGCCGAACGTCCCCGAGGGCGGTGGTGATGTCGGAGATCCAGGCGTCGCGCTGCTCCTGCAGGCGCCGCTCGAGGGCCTCGCGGAGGGTACCGGCCAGCAGTCGTCCCTCGTCGTCTCTCGCCGCGTCAGCGCCGGTCACCACCGCCCGCAGGTCGCGCACGGAGAGCTCGTCGACCATCTTGACCGCGGCCTCGGCCCGGTCCCGCCAGTCGGCCGCCTTCAGTTGCGGCAGCAGCTGTTCGGCGATGGCGAGAAGAGGCTGCGCGTTGACCTCCGGTTGTCCCTGCTGGCGCAACTGTGCGTTCTGGGCCTCTACGGCCTGGCGCACACCGGGAAGCCCGCCGCGCAACGCCTGCTCGGCGATCGGACGCTGTTCAGGGGGCAGGCTGGCCAGAACGGCCTGGCGGTGGGCGTGCCCCGGGTTGAGCCGTCTCGGGCGGGGAGCGGGCGGCGGAGCCTCCGGGCGGGGCCGTCGCTCGGGGCGAGGACCCCTCGCCGAGCGGTCCTCGGTACGGGGTGTGCGTGCGCCGGCGGGGCGCCGGACGCCCTGATCGCGCCGAGCGCTCTCGTCACCGCGCCCGTGCTCCTCACGTCCTGAGCGCTCACGGCGGCCCGGCCCTCGAGCATCGTCGGCGCGCCGTGGCCGGTCCGGCCCGGTTCGCTCGGGCTTGCCCGTCAGCGACGAGGTGACGCCCCGCTCGTCGCGAGGAGGTCCGATGATCTCCACCCGCTCGGGCTCCGAGCGCTTCCTCTCCTTGGGCGGGAGCACCGAGGTGACGAGGATGCCATCGATCTCGAAGTCCGCCTCGGCTCGAACGACGTCGCCGATCCTGGCCCCTTCGTAGAGCAGGGACCCGTCCAGCTCGCCCCTGGGCTGCTTGGCCCCGGCGGCGCGCCACGTCCAGCGCCCGTCCTCGCGCTTGCTGGTGAGCTCGACCTCGATGCGGCGGGCCATGAGAGGCCAAACCTACCGTTCCTGGTTCTTGTCACTGTCATAGGCTCGGCTTCATTACATAATCAACATTTAGAAGGTAGAGGGGGAGAAGGCGCACAATCGGTGATCAGGGGCGCCTCTCGTACAGTTGCGGCCATGGAGCTCCGGGTTGCCGAGCAGGTGATGCGTAGCGGTCTGGTGGGTCGCCGCCGCCGCTACCGCGTCGACCTGCACGGAGTTTCGGTGTTCGGTCCCGGTGGCGGGCACACCCTGATCCGCTGGGAGCGCATCGAGACCATCGCCGGCCGGGCCGACGACGGCGTCAGGGTGGAGTCCGCCACCGCCGCAGTCGTCTTTCCCCGGGGCGCCTTCGGCCTCGATCCTCCGGCACTGGCGGCGCAACTGGAGGTGGCGCGCTCCATCGACCGACGGGGCCAGATCATCGCCGAGCTGGCTGGCGGGTGACGATGCGCGCCCCGACGGGCGCCATCGGCCACGCTTGAGGCGTGTCCCTCTCCTACGCCGAGGCCGTGGAGCGGTTCCTTCGCCGTCTCAGCAACGAGGGTCGCTCCCCCCGCACGCTGGCCGCCTACCGCTACGACCTCGATGACACGATGACCGACGTCGCCACCGTCCACCGCCTCCTCCCCCGTCGCCAGGCCCTCGAGGCGATGCCCACGGACGAGCGCCGCCGGGCCCAGCTCGTGGCCTTCGAAGCCCTTGACGTGCAGGCCATCAGCGCCGACGATCTGGACGAGGCCATCTCCGAGTTCCGCACCCGTCCGGACCCTCGCTTTGCCCGTCACCCCGAGCGGTCGCCGGAGGAGAGGGCCCCCGCCACCGTCGCCCGCCGGACGGCCGCCGTGCGGTCCTTCTTCGCCTGGTGCTACCGAACCAAGCGGATCCCGTCGGATCCCGCGGCGCTCCTTCAGCCCCCGAAGAAGCGCCGGCACATGCCTCGGGCCATGGACCAGCCCACGGCTCTGCGGGTCCTCTCGGGGGCGGGTGAGGGTTCGGAGTGGCCAGAGCGTGACCTGGTGATCGTCGTTCTCGCCCTGGCCTGCGGGCTGCGTCTCGAGGAGATCGCCCGGCTTCCCCTGGCCGACCTGGAGGGCAGCCCTCCTGAGGCTGTCATCGTGCGGGGAAAGGGGGACAAGGAGCGCCGCCTCGGCTTGCCCGCGGTGGCCGTGGAGGCGCTGAGGGACTACCTGCCCACCCGACGGGCTCGCCTCGACTCACTCGGGATCGAGGCCGCCACCGTGGTGGTCTCGAGCCGGCCCCGCCCCGTGCGGGACCGCTCGGGCGCCATCGTCGGCTCCACCGTGGAGGCCAGCCGGGACAGCGTCACCTATGTGGTGGACCGGGTGCTGCGCCGGCTCGGCGCCCGCCGGAGCGGGGTGCGGGTGCACGCCCTGCGCCACACCTTCGCCACCCTCGGGCTCCGCGAAGGCGCCTTCAGCCTCCGCCAGCTACAGGTGGCCCTCGGCCACGCCAGCCTGGCGACGACCCAGATCTACACCGAGGTGGCCGACGAGGAGATCACCGCGGCGATGCGGCTCCACCCGCTGGGGCGGCGCACGCCCACCTGACCGGAACGGGGGAGGCTCAGTTGCGAGCAGCTCTGCCGGCGGAGGGAAGGTAGCGCTCCACCACCTCCGGGATGCGGGCCAGGAACCCGGGCTTGGTGTAGCACGCGGTGGCGCCGAGGGCCAGGCTCTGGCGCAGCACCTCGACGGCGGCGTAGGCGGTCACCACCAGGAGCGGCACCTCGGGCAGCGAGGCGCGCAGCTGGGGCAACGTCGAGAGCCCGCCGCGGCGGGGCATGTACAGGTCCAGCACGATGAGCTGCGGCGCCTCCCCTGCCGCCATCTCGATGCACTCGTTCCCGTTGGCCGCCTCGCGGACAGCTACGCCGACGTACTCGAACTCCATCCGGTAGAGGGCTCGGAGCCGCCGGTCGTCGTCGCACAGCAGGGCGTTCACCGCGCCGACGGTACGCTCGCGCTCCGTCAGCGTCCATGGCTCGTTCTGCTCATTCTCGGTGTAGCGATTAGCGACCATCTCAAGCAGCTATTCGCGCGTCCGGATTGACCGTTATGAGCGGATCGGATCGGAGCAAAGGCGCTGAGAACGATGCAGGAGGGGAGAAAGGGATGTTTGGGATCCTTCGTCTTTCGACCCATTACCTTGCCCGCTTGGGTTTACAACTCGCGTAGAATTGAGACAACGTACAAGTCCAAGGTGAGCGTCACCGGACTGGGGAGGATAAACCGAAATGCGATTCAAGGCTATTGCAGCAGTGAGTTTGACCGGGGGGCTCCTGATCGCTGGTGCCGCTCCGAGCTGGGCGCAGACAGCGCCGGCGCCGCCGAGCAGCGCCGACGCGGTGGCGGTGGACGTCGAGGACGCGGTGACGGTGGCCACCACCAGCGCAGACGCCACGCCCGATCCCGCCACCAGCACGGCCAGGGGCAGCGCCTTGGACGTCGGTGACGATGAGCTGTTGGACGATACCGAGTCGACGCAGACGGGCGAGGGCGAGCAGAACAACACCTTCATCGAGGTGGGCGACGACGACGAGACCTCTGTGGACGTGGCCCCGTCGTCGGCCAGCGTGCGGCGGGAGGGCGAAACCAACAGGTCCAGTGCCGGTGCCGCGCTGCTGCGCCTCGTGCTGATCGACCCTGGCTTCCTGGTCATCGACGTGCTGACGTCCTTCTCCGAGGCGAGCTACACGGGCTCGAACAGCAGGGGCAGCGGCTCAAGTGACGGCGTCTTCACCAGGGTGGGGGACGAAACGGAGATCGTGATCCTGCACTCCGACGCCTCCACCGAGAACGGCGGCAGCAGCTACGTGGCCCGCATCGAGGACACCGAGATCATCACCGACGAGGATGTCGAAGGGACGGCCGAGATCATCGACATCGAGGATGTCCTGCGCATCAACGCCGTGAGCGTGGACGGCGGTCCCGGTGCTGATCTGGTGAGGGCGGCCGCGGTCGATGCCGAGGTCGGCGACGAGATCACCGCCGTGGTCAACGGCGTCAGTGCCACCGGCGCCACGGGCCAGGCGGCGGCACCCGCTCCTCCCCCCGCCGAGCTGCCTGCCGGCGACACCGGCGGCGGCGGCGGTGGCGGCAGTCTCCCCCGCACCGGCCTCGCCATCGGCGGCCTGCTGCTGCTCGGTACCGGGCTCATCGGTTCCGGTGCCCTCGTCGCCCGTGCCATGCGCCGCTCCGGTATCGGTTCGGCCTGAGCCTTCACGCTGCAAAGCGCCCCGCTGCCCTCCACCGTCGTCACCGGCGGTCGAGGGCAGCGGGGTGCTTTCGCGTCAAGGGCCAGGCGGGCCGGCCCGTGACTGTGGGCTGCGTGTGAGCGAGCGGTGACGCCGGCACCCGGCCGGCAGCCTGGACCTGCCCTGCGGTTCGGCGTGTTCCTGGCTCCATTCCACGCCGTGGGCCGCAACCCCACCCTTGCCCTCGAACGCGATCTGGAGCTCATCGAAGCTCTGGACCGGCTCGGCTTCGACGAGGTCTGGGTGGGCGAACACCACTCGGGCGGATCGGAGCTGATCGCCTCACCCGAGGTCTTTCTCGCCGTCGCCGCGCAGCGAACTCGCCACATTCGCCTCGGCACCGGCGTGAGCTCCCTCCCCTACCACCACCCTCTCCTCCTGGCCGACCGCATGGTCCTGCTCGACCACCTCACGCGTGGGCGGGTGATGTTCGGGGTCGGCCCCGGTGCACTGCCCTCCGATGCCTCCATGCTGGGCATCGATCCCCGCCGGCAACGGGCAATGATGGAGGAGTCCCTCGAGGCGATCCTGGCCCTCTTGGCCGGCGAGGAGCCGGTCACCTTCGAGACCGACTGGTTCTCGCTCCGCGAGGCCCGCCTGCAGCTGCTCCCCTACCAGCGTCCGTGCTTCGAGGTGGCCGTCGCCGCCCTCATCTCGCCGTCGGGCCCCCGACTGGCTGGCCGCTTCGGCACCGGCCTGCTGTCCATCGGCGCTACCTCGCCTCCCGGCTTCGAGGTCCTGGCCTCCCACTGGAGGATCATGGAGGAGCGGGCGCGCCAATTCGGGACCACCGTGGACCGCCAGCGGTGGCGGCTGGTGGGACCTGTGCACCTGGCCCCGACGGAGTCCCAGGCCCGGCGCGACGTCGAACACGGTCTGGCCGACTGGGTGGCCTACTTCCGTGACGTCGCGGCTCTCCCTCTTGCGCCGGGGGTCGACGATCCCGCCGAGGTGGTGGACGCCATGTGCGCCAGTGGTCTGGCCGTGGTGGGCACGCCCGAGCAGGCCGTGGCCCAACTCGAGTGGCTCGTGGAGGGATCGGGCGGGTTCGGCACCTTCCTGGTGATGGCCCACGAGTGGGCCGACGAAGCTGCCACCCTGCGCTCCATGGAGCTGTTCTCCTCCCAGGTGTTCCCCCATTTCCAGCACTCCGGGCGGGCGGCGGCGGCCTCGCGCGACTGGGCCGCCAGCCACCGCCGGGAGTTCATGGCCGCGTCGGGCGAGGCCATCCTCCAAGCCGTGCAGGACCACCACTTCCCGCCGGAGCAGGCGGACGCCGAGCGTTAGCGAGCGACCTCAGACCGCGGAGTAGCGCCGCGGTGAGCACAG
>PJQG01000078.1:343-3465 GCA_002861595.1 Actinomycetota bacterium | reverse complement strand
CGGCGCGATCGGCCGGCGTCCAGGCCTGCTGCTTCGGATATAGGAAGCCGATGAACGGGTTGTCGAGGACGTGCTTGAACTCGTGGGCGAGCGAGAAGCGCTGACGGGTGCTGGCCTCACTGCTGTTCAAGGCGATGACCCAGCGACCCTTCGACCAGTGCGCCGAGCCGGACACGGGGATGTCCGACAACCTCACGACCTGAGTCCGAGGCAGTTCGCCTGATGACCTCCTCCGGGAACGGTGGTCCGTTCAGTTCGGCGAGGGACAGCAGGCGGTTCGCCTGGTTCTCTGCGATGCGCAGCTCTTCGGCCTGCGTCAGTGGGCGTAGCGGCACGAGGTCGCGCAGCTCGCGTACCACCCGCTTCACGACTGGCCTCGCTTCTGCTTCGGTTCGACGCCGTACTCACGGCGCAGCCGCTCGATGTACTGCTCGACCTTGGCGACGGCCTCGGCCGGCAGGTCGGTTGCGGTGCGGAGGTAGACGTCCACGTTGGGAGCGCCCTTGGCGAGGGGGTAGTCGGCGAGGGCGTACAGGTCGGCGAGCTTGAGACTCAGCACTTCGCTCAGAGCCTTGAGGATGGCGGGGTGAGGCTTGCGGTACGTGCCAGCTTCGAGGCGATGGAGGTACGCCTGGTCGAAGCTGACGTCCGACGGCAGACGCTCGGCCGCCAGGTCGACAAGCTGGCGCAGCGAAATCTCTCGCTCTTGGGGCTCTACGCGTCTGAGTGGGGAGAGCGGGTTCTGATGCGGGGCGGGCTGGCCGGTGTTGGCCAGGTGACGCCGCCGGTATGGAGAAGCACGCGGAGCCGGTAGTTCTCGAAGCTGCGGAAGCCGTGGGCGCACCGCTTGACCTTCTTCACCAAGAGGTTGAGGCCCTCCGTCGGGCCGTTGCTGGCGTTCGTCTCGTGGCGGGCGAGGATCTCGGTGCGCCATGACGCCAGGGTCTTGCCGAGCGAGCGGATCTCCTCCACGTCATCGGCCGCGCACCCAGCGATCGCCTTGTCGATCAGCACCGCCGCTTCTTCGGGATCGTCGGTGAGGTAGATGTCGCGGACCGACTCCTTGGCCAGCCACCCGCCGAGGAGCTCGTCGTGAGGGTCTCCGACCCGCAGGCCCAACAACATGCGGTCGCCGCCCCGGTCGTTGAGGCGTTCCCCGCCGGCGAGCAACAGCTTGCGGATCTTGTAGAGCGGGTCCTCGCGGCGGCCGCGGTGGCCGAGGGTGTCGTTCTGGACGCGGCGGCGGATCCGGTCGACGCATCGGTTCGCGACCCGCACCACGTGGAACGGATCGGCGACCCGCTGCGCGTGCGAGAGGTGCGGGTCGAGGCCGGCGCGGTAGGACTCGGCCAGATCGGTGGCCACCGTGGTGATGGCGGCGAGCCACGCCGGGTCCTGCTCGGCGCACCATCGCCGCAGGTCAACCGCCCGGTTCCCCTCGACCATGTCGATCATCTTGTGGGCGGTGAGATCGACCAGCCCCGTCACGTAGATCGTGGAGTGCCTCGGGTTGGCGGCCAGGAACGACGTCTCGTCCACCCCCAGCGTCGTGACCGGGCCGACCCGCTCCGGGTCCTCGACGAGGGGCCGGCCGTGCTCTTCGACGGCGTCCATCACCGTCGACCAGCTCACCCCGAGCTCCCGGGCGAGCCCGGCGACGGGACGAGCGTTCATGCCCACCTGTCGGCACGCCTCGATCCCGGCGCGGCGGGTCAGAACCGTTCGCGCCGACACCGAAGGTGACGTCTCGGTCCACGTCTTGGCGTCACAGTCGGCGTCGACGCAGCGCCACCGGCGCTTGCGCCACACCAGCCGCGCCGGGCGCCCGAAGCACGCCAGGTCGCGGATGTCGACCGCCATTCGGTCCTGGGCTTCGGCCCGTCGGCCGCACGCTCCGCAGCCCACGAAGTCGGCGATCGTCTCAACGTCAATGACCACCTCGAGGACGTCCTCGACAACGGTGAGCACGCGGAACCCCGCCAGTCCCAACAAGGCCTCGGCCAGGCCAGTACCGTCATCCATCGTCAGGGGTCTCCTCGTCGTCGCAGCCTTCGAACAGCCGCAACGATGGCGGGACCCCTGACGTTTATGGCGGACCCTCAGCTCGCCGCCACCGGGATCACGCTCCCCACTTCAACGCGAAGAGCCGCTCTTGACGGCGGTCGCGGATGAGGGCGCCAAGTTGTTCGGACTTGCTGGTCGGCGGCATGTTGAGGCTCCTTTGGCCTTATTCTACCGCCGCCTGTTGTGCATACACAACGTTGACATTCAGCGCGTCAGTGGTCTGCCTCGCTAGCGCCGCGCTCGCGGAACCACTCGACGGCACGACCAAGCCTCGGAATCACTTGGTATAGAGCGAAGGACACGATCAGCGCTGCGGCCATGACCGTACAGAAAAGCTTGTGCCAGCCGCCGTAGTCGTCCAGGTCTCGCCACAGCGTCACCATGAGCAGGCTTGTCCCAGCAAGGACAGCCAAGGGGAACAACACGACGTAGCAGAACCACGCCCAGTTCAGAACCGATGGGTACGCACGGAGATAGGCCTTGCCTTCTCGGCAGAACAGCTCGGCGTTGCTGAGCCGTCCCGCGATCGCCTCTTCGAGCTGGTGAAGGTATGGATACTGCCTCTCGACCGCGAGAGCCGTCTGGCAGTACTTCAGACCGACCAGGAGTGTCAGCAACCACGTGACGTCGAGGAGCGCGGGCAGCGGGAGGTTCTTGACGGTGACGTCGACACCGAGGACTTTCACAGTTCCGAGGGCGTCGCCGACGGTCGCCGGGTACTGCACTTGGAGTGTGAGCAGAGCGAACATCAGGACCAGGATTACGAACAGCCGGTCCCGGCGCTGCTCCCGCACGAGGACGTGGGCGAACGAGTCCTTGTAGTGCTCGTGGAGTAGCGCGACCTCTTCCTTCGGGTCGAGCGCCATGGGCAGTACCGCGGCGACCCGGACCTGCGGCGCCTGCACCAGCAGCACCCATTGGTGGCGGTTTGGGACGACCACGAGATCGCGGGGAACGCCTGGCACGACGGCGCCGCCGACCACGACCGCGCCGCTGACGGCGAATGGGACGGCCGGCGGGCGGCAGCCGTGCGCGCCTACCTCGAATGGGTCCCGCTG
>PJQG01000078.1:0-250 GCA_002861595.1 Actinomycetota bacterium | reverse complement strand
GGGCGGGACCGGCCGCCGCAACGGGGCGAGCGGGCCGTGGTCACCGTGGACGAGCGCCGGCGGTCGCTGCTCGGAACCGCGCAGCGGGAGTGGCTGCGCGCCGAGCTGCGGTCGGCGACGGCACGTTGGCGGCTCGTCGGCAACCAGGTGATGATGGCGCCGCTGCGGGTCCTCCAGGTGCCCGCGCCGCTGCGTCGCCTGGCGGGCGGGCTCATTGCCGGCGGCGTGGGCGTGAACGGGGGCCAGTGGG
>PJQG01000074.1 GCA_002861595.1 Actinomycetota bacterium | reverse complement strand
AGCGCCTCCTCACCGTGGTCAAGGCCGGCTCCATCCAGGACGTCAAGGCCACCCCCACCGACAAGGTCAACGTGTGGCCCCATCTGCTGATCGGCGAGTTCGTCGCCACCCTGGCCATGACCGCCTTCGTGTTCGTGTTCTCGGCCTTCGTGAACGCGCCGCTGCTGGGGATGGCCAACCCCAACCTCACGCCCAACCCGTCGAAGGCCCCGTGGTACTTCCTCGGGCTCCAGGAGCTGCTCACCATGTTCCACCCGATGGTGGCGGGCGTCACCATCCCGGGGATGGGCCTGTTCGTCCTCGGCGCCGCCGGCTTCATCGACAAGAACCCCAACAGCAAGCCCGAGGACCGCAAGTTCGCCATCTCCCTGATGACGCTGTTCCTCATGTTCTGGGCCACCCTGGTCATCATCGGGTCGTTCTTCCGGGGCGAGGGCTTCAACTTCATCCTTCCCTGGCAGCAGGGCGTCCACGAGATCTTCGACCTGTGATTTTCGCCTCGCAAGCAGAGCTTGCTCGACGAGCTCAGTCGGCGGGAGCGGCCGCCGGAGGTTTCACCTCCCGCGCTCGGCGAGCTCAGGCGGCGGGAGCGGCTTTCGGAAGGGACCAGCGTCGTGTCCGGTAGCACCATCGTCCTCATCGCCACAGTGGCCCTTGTCGGGCTCGGCGCACTGTTCGTGTTCACCACGTCGGCCCGTCGGGATCGAGCCGCGGCGCTGGACCGGGCACGGCATGAGGGCACCGATGGCGATGTCGCGTCCGGGCCCACCGGGCGGGCCGTGGAGCGCAGCGCCGAGGCCGGGCGTCAGGCGGGCGCCGGCCTGGCCGTGCCCGCGACGTCGGCACCGCCCGCGCTGCGCGCCCCGATGGACCCGGAGGCCCTCGGCGTCACCCGCCGGCAGTTCCTCAACCGCAGCATCGTCAACTTCTTCGGCTTGGGGTTGGCCGGGTTCGGCGCCGCATCGATCGGCTTCCTCTGGCCCACGCTGTCCGGCGGTTTCGGCTCGAAGATCAAGGCGGGCAAGCTCGATGACATCGTGTCGGAGATCAACGCCACCAAGGTGCCGTTCTACCTGGCGTCGGCCCGCACGTGGATCAGCACCTACCCCGCCGCTGCGATCCCCAAGGCCGAGCAGGCCTACAGCGGCGCCGTGCTCGAGGGCATGAAGGAAGGCGTGGTCGCGCTGTACCAGAAGTGCGTGCACCTGGGCTGCCGGGTGCCGTGGTGCAAGAGCGCCCAGTGGTTCGAGTGCCCGTGCCACGGGTCCCGGTACAACCGGGTGGGCGAGAAGAAGGGTGGCCCCGCCCCCCGCGGGCTGGACCGCTTCGGCGTGGAGGTCAAGGGCGGCTTCATCCTGGTGGACACCAAGGAGGTCATCCAGGGCCCGCCCATCGGCGTCAACACCACCGGTCAGGAGGCTGAAGGGCCGCACTGCGCATGAGCGGCGCTGCCCTCGTCCTGGCCGCCAGCATCCAGCAGAAGCTGGGGGCGGCCACTGTCATCCTCCTGCTCCTGGGTTGGCTCGCCTACATCGCCGCCCACCTGCGCCGGGCCGAGAAGCCGCCGGCGGGCTCCGAGATCGAGCTCGCGCCCAACCGCAAGCCCTACTTCGACGACGAGGCACTGGAGGGCCCCCGTCTCGACCGTGCCCTCTTGGCGGGCCTGGTCCTCATGGTCATCGTGGCCGTGGGCCTGCCCGTGTACTGGGCCAATGAGCCGGGCCGCCAGGCGGGCGCCTCACGCGGCTTTGACAACCGGGCGGCCAAGCGCGGGTTCATCCTCTTTCAGCCGGCCGACTCGCCGGTGCCCGCCGGCAACGTCGGGAAGTTCGGCTGCGGGGGGTGCCACGGAACGGAGGGCCAGGGTGGCGCCGCCACCTACTCGCTGGCCGACCCGGTCAACACGGAGAACCCACCCCGGCAGGTGCAGTGGGCGGCGCCGGCGCTCGACACCGTGGCCCTTCGCTACACAAGGGATCAGCTCAAGGCCGTCCTCGTCTACGGGCGGCTCAACACCCCGATGCCACCCTGGGGGGTGCTGGGCGGAGGTCCCATGAACGACCAGCAGATCACCGACCTCATCGCCTACCTCGAGAGCATCGCCATCGACCCCCAGGAGGCCCAGAAGCGGGCGCTCGAGGAGTTCGGCCTGGACGGCGCCAAGCTGTTCGACGGTTTCTGCGCCCGCTGCCACACCAAGGGTTGGCCCTACGGCGAGCCGGGGGTGCCGGGCGGCGGTGCCTTCGGCCCCGCCCTCACCGACGGCGCCACCCTCCGCCAGTTCCCCAACGTCGCCGACCACGTGAGCTTCGTGAGCGAGGGCGCCCCCGGCGACCCGGGCAGTCCCTACGGCAAGAACTACGGCGAGCGCGGTGTCCTCGGCTACGAGGGCGGCGGCATGCCGTTCTTCAACAAGATGCTCACGCCGGAGCAGATCGAGGCCATCGTGGCGTACGAACGGGGCCTGTGATGGAGCTCCTCCTGGCTGCCCTGCGCTGGGACCCCCACATCCGGGGAGCGTCGATCGTCCTGGCCGGGACCTTCATCCTGATCGGCAGCGTGTACCTGCTGCTGGCCACCAACATGGGGGCGCGGATCGGCTTCCTGCTCGCCGTCGCCGGGCTGGCCGGGTGGATGGCGGTGATGGGGGCGGTGTGGATGGTGTTCGGCATCGGCCTCAAGGGCTCCGACCCCGAGTGGAAGGTCCTCGAGGTGGTCACGGGCGAGGTGGCCCAGGCCACCGAGGACGCCGTGCTGGGCTTCCCCGAGGGGTGGACGCCCCTGGCGTCGGGCGACGCCGAGCTGGCCGACGCCCAGGCCGCGGCCGACCGCGTCCTTGCCCCTGCCGCGGCCGAGGCGCCGGCCCACGGCGGCGAGGGAGGGGGCGGCGAGCCGGAGGAGGAGTTCGAGTCCCCCTTCAAGAAGACCGAGGACTACGTGCCGCTCGACGGCTTCCGCAAGGGGGGCGAGGACTACTTCTTCACCCTGCGCCACCGGCCTCACTACGCCCTCGTGCGGGTCAAGCCGTCGTTCTTCGACGAGGCGAGGCCCGGCATCAGGCCCCAGCCCGACCTCACCGCTCCCACCACCTCGGTCGTCATGCTCCGGGACCTCGGCAACGTCAGGTTCCCGCCGTTCCTGTTCATGCTGGCCTCCTCCATCATCTTCGGCGTGACCTGCTACTCCCTCCATCAGCGGGACAGGGAGATCATGCGTCAGCGCGCCGCGGCGCCGGTGACATAGCCTCAGCGCCGAGGCCGAGGCCGAGGAGGCTCACATGAGCGAGTACCTGCCCATCTTGACCATGCTGGTGTTGGCTCTGGTCTTCGCGGCCGGATCGTTCCTGGCCTCGGCCCTGCTCGCTCCCCGGAAGCCGACGGCGGCCAAGTCGGCGCCGTACGAGTGCGGGATCGTGCCGGACAAGGAGCCGGCGGAGCGCTTCCCGGTGCGCTTCTACCTGGTGGCCATGATCTTCATCATCTTCGACATCGAGATCATCTTCCTCTACCCCTGGGCCGTGATCTTCCGCCAGCTCGAGCTGTTCGGGCTCATCGAGATGGTCGTGTTCGCGCTGGCGGTGTTCGTCTCGTTCATCTACCTCATCAGCA
Source organism: Actinomycetota bacterium (assembly GCA_002861595.1). Taxonomy (GTDB): domain Bacteria; phylum Actinomycetota; class Acidimicrobiia; order Acidimicrobiales. The sequence goes on along the minus strand of PJQG01000074.1, from coordinate 25,224 downwards.
ACGGCGCCCTGGACTGGGGCCCGGCCCGCCGCACCCTCGCCACCACTTCGCTGACGCCTGGCCGCACCACCGACTCCACCGTCCGGCGGATCAGCCGCACCGGCGAGACCATCGAGGCCGCGTAGTCGCCATGGGGCTGGAATCGCTCAACCACAACTTCCTCACCGGAACCCTCGAAGACGTGGTGAAGTGGGCCCGGCAGAACAGCTTGTGGCCCGCCACCTTCGGTCTGGCCTGCTGCGCCATCGAGATGATGGCCACCGGCGCGTCCAACTTCGACATCGCCCGGTTCGGGATGGAGGTCTTCCGCTCCTCTCCCCGCCAGGCCGACCTCATGATCGTGGCCGGCCGGGTGAGCCAGAAGATGGCACCGGTGCTGCGCCAGGTCTACGACCAGATGATGGAGCCGAAGTGGGTGATCTCGATGGGCGTGTGCGCCTCCTCGGGCGGCATGTTCAACAACTACGCCATCGTCCAGGGCGTGGACCAGATCGTCCCCGTCGACGTCTACGCCCCGGGCTGCCCCCCGGGGCCGGAGACGCTGCTGCATGCCATCATCACCCTGCACGACAAGATCCGCACCGGCGAGATCACGCGCCGTCCCCGCCGAACGCCGCTGGTGATCGGGCAGCCGGCGTGAGCGAGGCGGGTGCACAGGGCCAACTTCACGAGGAGGCGCCGGTGCCGGAGATGCTCCACGGCGCGCCGGTGGGCTGGTCGCACGGCCAGCAGGTGCTCCACCCGTCGCGCGCCGCCTACCTCGGCCTGGTGGAGGCCCTGTACGCGGACGAGTTCCACTTTTGCAGCGACCTCTGCGCCGTCGACTACCTCGCCCATCCGGCGCGGTCGCTGCCCCAAGGCGTGCAACCGGAACGCTTCGAGGTCGTGGTCAACCTCGTGTCGCTCACCCAGCACCGGCGCCTGCGCCTCCGAGTGCAGGTCCCGGCCGGCGAACCGGTGGTCGCATCGCTGTTCACCGTCCACCCCGGTACCGAGGCCATGGAGCGCGAGGCCTTCGACCTGATGGGCATCCGCTTCGAGGGCCACCCCGACCTCACCCGCATCCTGATGCCCGAGGACTGGGAGGGGCACCCGCTGCGCAAGGACTATTCCGTCGGAAGGGTGCCGGTGCAGTTCAAGGCTGCCCCGCTCGGAAGGTGAGCAGGTGAGCGCGCCCGGCCCCAACATCGTGGAGACCTCCGAGGGCGCCCAGGAGATGGGCGCCCGCCAGGTCACCGACGCGGCCGAGCTGCTGCGAGAGGAAGGAGCTGTGCTCCGCCTGGCGGAAGGCGCGGTGGTCGACCCCGGGGACTACAACCTCGAGTCGGTCGAAGAAGACGACACCATGATCATCAACATGGGCCCTCAGCACCCGTCCACCCACGGTGTGCTGCGGGTGATGCTCGAGCTGCAGGGCGAGACGGTGCTGCGGTCGAAGCCGGTCATCGGCTACCTCCACACCGGCATCGAGAAGACCCAGGAAGAGCTGATGTACATCCAGGGGTCGACCAACGTGACCCGCATGGACTACATGGCCAACTTCTTCAACGAGAGCGTGTTCTCCCTCGCCGTGGAGGCCCTCCTCGACGTCGAGGTGCCGCCCCGCGCCACGTGGATCCGCATGCTGCTCATGGAGTTGAACCGGGTGGCCAGCCACCTGCTGTTCATGGCCACCAACGGCATGGACGTGGGCGCCATCTCGATGATGCTCTACGGCTGGCGGGAGCGTGAGCTGATCCTGGCGTTCTTCGAGAAGGTCACCGGCCTGCGCATGAACCACAACTTCATCCGCCCCGGCGGGGTGGCCGCCGACCTCCCGGACGGCTGGCGCGAGGACGTGCTGGCCATCTGTGACGCCATCCCCCCCAGGCTGGAGGAGTACGACACGCTCATCACCGGCCAGCCGATCTTCCAGCAGCGGACCCAGGGCGTTGGCGTGCTCACCGCCGAGCAGGCCATCGCGCTGTCGGCCACCGGTCCCATCCTGCGGGCCACGGGCACCCAGTGGGACCTTCGCCGGGACCTGCCCTACCTGTTCTACGACCAGCTCGAGTTCAACGTGGTGGTGGGCACCTACGGCGACGCCTTCGACCGGTACGCGGTGCGGCTCAACGAGATGCGCGAGTCTCTCCAGATCGTGCGCCAGATCGTGGACCTCATGCCCCCGGGCGACTACCGGGTGCAGGACAAGAAGGTGACCCCGCCCCCGCGCGCCCGCATCGACGAGTCGATGGAGGCGCTCATCCACCACTTCAAGCTCTTCACCGAGGGCTTCAAGGTTCCCGAGGGCGAGGTCTACGTGGCCATCGAGGCTCCCCGGGGCGAGTTGGGCGGCTACCTGGTCTCAGACGGTTCGGCCAAGCCCTACCGCTTCCACATGCGCGACCCCTCCTTCGCCAACCTCCAGAGCCTGCCCGTCATGCTGCGCGGTGGCCTGGTGGCCGACGCCGTGGCCGTGATCTCCTCCATCGACCCCGTCATGGGCGGGGTGGACCGTTGAGGGGCGGCCGTCGATGGCGAGGCTGACCACCGACAACGTCCAGCGGGCCAGAGAGCTCATCGCCCTCTACCCGGTCCCCCGCTCGGCGCTCATCCCCATCCTGCACGTGGCCCAGGAGCAGGACGGCTGGCTCACGCCCGACGCGATCGTGCACGTGGCCGAGCTGCTCGACCTCACCGCGGCCGAGGTCCTCGGCACCGTGAGCTTCTACGACATGTTCTTCACCCATCCGGTGGGCCGGCACCTGGTGTCGGTGTGCACCAACATCGCCTGCCTCCTGAACGGTGGCTACGAGCTGCTCGATCACGCCGAGCAGAAGTTGGGCGTCAAGGCCGGCGCCACCACCGAGGACGGGGAGTTCACCCTCGAGGAGGTGGAGTGCCTGGCCCTGTGCGGGGCGGCCCCCTGCCTCACCGTCAACTGGCGGTTCTTCGGCCCGGTCACCCCCGAGAGCTTCGACAAGCTCGTCGGTTACCTGCGCGACGGCGAGCTGGCCGACCAGGTCCCGCCCCACGGCACCTTGTGCCGCGTGCGGCGTTCCGTCGGGCTGCCGGCCAGCAGCAGCTCGGGTGCCGGCCGCGTGGCGCCGCGCAAGGACGAGGCGGCGGCGCCACGAGCGGCCCCACCGGCCGGCGCGGACAAGGGAGGCAGGGGCGAGAAGGAGGCGGCCGGCGCCGGCGCCGTGACCGCCGCCACCGGCGAGGGTGCGCAGGTCGAGCGGCCGCCGGGGGCGGACACCGCCGCCACCGTCGACGACTCGCGGCACCAGAAGGGAGGGGGGGCCTGATGCCCCTCACCGACGCCGCGCCCATCGTCACCCGCCGGGTCGCCATCCCCGAGTCGTGGACGCTCAGGGCCTATCTCGACAGCGGAGGCTACGTCGGCCTTCGCAAGGCTCTCACCATGGCGCCCGAAGCCATCACCCAGGAGGTGCTCACGTCCAACCTCCTCGGCCGGGGCGGCGCCGGTTTCGAGGCCGGCAAGAAGTGGTCCATGTTGCGCAAGGCCGAGCCCGTGTACCTCGTCGTCAACGGCGACGAGAGCGAACCGGCCACCTTCAAGGACCACATGCTGTTGGAGACCGACCCCCACCAGATCCTCGAAGGCGTGCTGATCTGCGCCTATGCCGTCGGCGCGGCCCGAGCCTTCATCTATGTCCGGGGCGAGTTCGCCCTCGGCCAGGAACGGTTGACGGCGGCGGTCAACGAGGCGTACGAGTACGGGGCCGTGGGCCGCGACATCTTCGGTTCGGGGTTCTCCGTCGACGTGGTGGTCCATCCCGGCGCCGGGGCCTATATCTGCGGCGAGGAGACCGCCCTCATCGAGAGCCTGGAGGGCAAGCGGGGCTTCCCCCGCATCAAGCCACCCTTCTTCCCGGCCGCCGTCGGCCTCTACGGCGCTCCCACTGTCGTCAACAACGTGGAGACGATGTCCAACCTGCCGTGGATCATCGAGCACGGGGGTGCCGCCTTCGCCGCTCTCGGCCTGGGGCGCTCCACCGGGACCCGCATCTTCTCGCTGTCGGGCCACGTCAACCGGCCCGGCAACTACGAGGTGGAGATGGCCAAGGTCACCTTCCGCGACCTCGTCGAGAACCCCCGCCTGGGCGGGGGGATCCGCAACGGCAACGAGCTCAAGGCCTTCATCCCCGGCGGCGTCTCCGCCCCGTGGTTCGGGCCGGAGCAGGTGGACATGGCCCTCGACCAGGACGCGGTGGGCAAGGCCGGTTCCATGCTCGGGTCCGGCTCGGTCGTGGTGATGGACCACACCACGTGCGCGGTGCGAGCCGTGTGGCGCATCACCCGCTTCTTCCACCGCGAATCATGCGGTCAGTGCACGCCGTGCCGAGAGGGAAGCGGATGGTTGGAGAAGGTCATGCGCCGCATCGAGGAGGGCGCGGGGCGGGAGGAGGACCTCGAGCTGCTGCTCGACGTCTGCGACAACATCGCCCCCGGTCTCGGGTGGCCGCCGCAGCAGACGACGATCTGCGTGCTCGGCCCGTCCATCCCCTCGTCCATCAAGTCGGGCGTCAACATGTTCCGTGACGAGTTCCTCACCCACGTGAAAGAGGGGGCCTGCCCCTATGGCTGACACCACCAGCCAGACCGATACGGTCACCATCACCGTCGACGGCGAGCCCATGGCCGCCCGCCCGGGCGAGATGGTGATCGCCGCGGCCGAGCGGGGCGGCGTCTACATCCCGAGGTTCTGCTACCACCCGCGCATGCGGCCCGTCGGCATGTGCCGCATGTGCCTGGTGGAGGTCAAGGGGCCACGGGGCTTCGCCCTCCAGCCCGCCTGCTTCATCCCGGTCGCCGACGGCCAGGAGGTGGTGACCAGGTCCGCCAAGGTGAAGAAGGCCCAGGACGGGGTCCTCGAGTTCCTGCTCGTCAACCATCCGCTCGACTGCCCGGTGTGCGACAAGGGCGGCGAGTGCCCGCTCCAGGACCAGACGCTGGCCTACGGGCCGGGCGAGACCCGCTTCGTGGAGGAGAAGCGGCACTGGGCCAAGCCCATCTCCCTCTCGGCGCTGGTGTACCTCGACCGCGAGCGGTGCATCCAGTGCGACCGCTGCACACGCTTCGCCGACGAGGTGGCCGGCGACCCCCTCATCGAGTTCAAGGGCCGGGGCGACCACATCGAGATCGCCACCTTCCCCGACCAACCCTTCGCCTCCTACTTCTCCGGCAACACCGTGCAGATCTGCCCGGTCGGCGCCCTGCTGTCCAGGCCGTACCGCTTCAAGGCCCGCCCCTGGGACGTGGAGCAGGTCGAGAGCACCTGCACGATGTGCGCCGTCGGCTGTCGCGTGGCCGTGCAGTCCTCGGGCAGCGAGCTGACCCGCTACATCGGCCTCGACAGCGACCCCGTGAACCACGGTTGGCTGTGCGACAAGGGCCGCTACAGCTACGAGTACGTCAACTCCGAGGAGCGCCTGTCGCACCCGCTCGTGCGCAAGGCCGGCGAGCTGGTCGAAGCCTCGTGGGGCGAGGCCCTGGAGGCCGCGGCGCGAGGCCTGCAAGGCGCCCGCGCCGTGCACGGCGCGGCGTCGCTCGCCGTCCTCGGCGGAGCCCGGCTCCCGAACGAGGATGCCTACGCCTGGGCCAAGCTGGCCAAGGGCGTGCTGGGCACCGACAACGTCGACGCACAGCTCGGCGACGGCCTGCCCGCCGAGGCGGTGCTCGGCCTCCCCCGTGCCACCATCGACGACGCCTGCTCGGCCCCCGCCGTCGTCCTCCTCGCCCCCGACCTGAAGGAGGAGCTCCCCGTCCTGTACCTCCGCCTGCGGGCCGCCGCCGTGGCCGGCGGGGTGCCGTTCCTCGAGCTGACGCCCCGCCGTACGGGGATGTCGAAGTACTGCCGGACCAGCCTGGCCTACCGGCCGGGCGAGGCCCCGGCGCTGGCCCGGGCGCTGGTCGACGGGATCAGCGGGTCGGAGGTGGCCGGTGTGCCCGCTGCCTCCGTCGCCGCCGCTCGCGAGCTCCTCGGCGCCGAGGGCGCCGTGGTCGTGCTCGGCCGGCCCTCGCTGGCCGAGCCGGGCGAGTCGATCGCGGCGGCCGCCGCCGTCCTGGCCGGCGGGCTCCCCGGCGTGCGCTTCCTCCCCGCACTGCGGCGGGGCAACGTGCTGGGTGCACTCGACATGGGGCTGGCGCCGGGGCTGCTCCCCGGCCGCGTGGCGTTGGCCGACGGACGGGCATGGTTCGCCGGGGCGTGGGGCGCCGTCCCCGAGGCCCGCGGGCTCGACGCCGCCGACATCCTCGGCGCCGCCGCCCAGGGCCGGATCCAGGGCCTGGTGCTCCTCGGCGCCGACCCGGTGGCCGACTTCCCCGACCACCAGCTTGCTCGCGCCGCCTTGTCGTCCGCCGGCTTCGTGGTGTCCGTCGACACCTTTCTCACCGAGTCCTCCGGGCAGGCCGACGTGGTGCTCCCCGCCGCCGCCTTCGCCGAGCGAGCGGGCACCACGACCAACCTCGAGGGTCGCATCACCCGTCTCGGCCAGAAGATCGTGCCTCCCGGCGTGGCCCGGCCGGATTGGATGATCGCGGCCGAGCTGGCCTTCCACCTCGGTGGCGACCTGGGCGTGGAGAGCCTCGAGGACATCTGGCAGGAGGTCGAGCGGCTGGCGCCTTCGCACGCCGGCATCACCCGGTCGCTCCTCGCCGACCGCGACCACCGCGATGGGGTGGTGGCCCCCTTCGACGGCCGGGTGCCGACCACGTCGCGGCCGCCGGCCGAGGCGGCGACGGCTACGGGTGTGGGGTCCACGACGGCGGTGCCCGGGGCCGTGGACCCGATGTCGACCCCGGGGGTCGATGCCGTGGAGACCCATGGGCTGCCGGCCACCGAGGTCGCCCCCGCGGAGACGGCCCCGTCGGGGGGCATCGACCCGGGCCCGGAGGGTGAGGAACGCCAGGTCGGCGCCGCAGTTGCGACGTCAGCTGCGCCCCCGATGCTCGCCTGGTCCTCGGAGCACGGGCCGCAATCGCCGCCGCCGCTCGACGGGTACGCGCTGCGGCTGGTCAGCGGGCGCAGTCTGTACGACCAGGGGACCCTGGTGCAGCACGCGCCGTCGCTCGCCGCGCTCGCCGCCCCGCCGAGGCTGCGGGCCAACCCCTATGACCTGGAGAGGCTGGGCATGGGGCAGGGCGGGCAGGTGCGGGTGCGGTCGAACCGGGCGACGTTCCTGGCCGACGCCGTGCCCGACGCCGGTGTGCCCCGGGGCTCGGTGTGGCTGCCCTTCAACGCCGGCGAGGGCAGCGCCGGCGAGGTCGTCGACGCCGCCGCCCCCGTCACCGACCTGCGAGTGGAGACTCCGTGAGCTCCACTTCGCGTTGCGAGTACATAGAGGGCGTAAACCGCCTGCTATGTACTCGAAACGCGAGGCGGTGGGCAGCGTGACGCTCGCCGGGGACCCGCTGTTCGGTGGTGGCGTCGACGGTGCCGTGGTGCTCATCGTGCTGCTCAAGACCGGGGTCGCCTTCGCCGCCCTCATGGTGTCGGTGCTGTTCATGGTGTGGTTCGAGCGCAAGGTCGTCTCCGACATGCAGAACCGCATCGGCCCCAACCGGGCCGGGCCGTGGGGGACGCTGCAGACACTGGCCGACGGCATCAAGCTGTTCTTCAAGGAGGACCTGCTGCCCGAGCAGGCCGACCGGCGCATCTTCCGCCTGGCGCCGTACCTGTCGATCGTGCCCGCCTTCCTCGCCTTCGCCGTCGTCCCCCTCGGCGGGGTGATCACCATCGCCGGGCGCGAGACCCGGCTCCAGCTGGCGGACCCGCCGGTCGGGATCCTGTTCCTGCTGGCCATGTCGTCGGTGGCGGTGTACGGGGTGATGCTGGCCGGGTGGTCGTCCGGCTCGAAGTACCCGCTCCTCGGTTCCGTGCGGGCCTCCGCCCAGATGGTGTCCTACGAGGCGGCCCTCGGCCTGTCGATGGCGGCGGTGGTGCTGGTCACCGGCTCGCTGCTGACCAGCGACATCGTGTCGGAGCAGTCGAGGTCGATCGTGGACTGGAACCTGTTCCGTCTCGGGTTCCTGCCCTTCGGCATCTTCCTGGTCGCGGCCACCGCCGAGCTCAACCGCCCTCCCTTCGACCTCGTCGAGGCGGAGCAGGAGCTCGTGGGCGGGTTCCACACCGAGTACTCCTCGCTGCGCTTCGCGCTGTTCTTCCTGGCCGAGTTCATGAGCACCGTCACGATGTCGGCGGTCATGGTCACGCTGTTCCTGGGAGGACCGAGCGGGCCCGGTCCCGACCGCGGGTTCCCCGGTGCCTTCCTGCCCGTGTTCTGGTTCCTGGCCAAGCTGATGATCTTCCTCTTCATCTACGTGTGGCTGCGGGCCACGCTGCCGCGGCTGCGCTACGACCAGCTGATGGACCTGGGCTGGAAGAGGCTGATCCCCCTGTCGCTGTTCTGGCTCCTCGTGCTGGCCGCCATGATCCTGGACCGCCGGTACGGCTTCGCCGTGTTCGGCGCCGGCATCCTGCTCGGTCTCCTCCTCCTGCGGGCCGTCCAGGTGGGCCAGAGCGCAACCGACGACGCCGCCGGCGCGGCGCCCGCCGTGCGAGAGGCAGGCTGAGCCGATGGGCTATCTCGACGGGTTCAAGGTCACCTTCAAGACCCTCTTCGACGACCGGGTCACCACCGAATACCCCGAGGAGAAGCGGCCGAAGTCCCAGCGCTTCCACGGCCGTCACGTGCTCAACCGCTACGAGGACGGCATGGAGAAGTGCATCGGCTGCGAGCTGTGCGCCGGCGTGTGCCCGGCGCGCTGCATCTACGTCCGAGGCGCCGACAACCCTACCGAGGCCCCGGTGTCTCCCGGCGAGCGCTACGGCTTCGTCTACGAGATCAACTACCTGCGCTGCATCCACTGTGACCTGTGCGTCGAGGCCTGCCCCACCGAGGCCATCACCGAGAGCAAGCTGTTCGAGTTCTCCTTCACCAACCGTCAGGACGCCATCTACACCAAGGAGGAGCTGGTGGTGGGCGACGACGGGCGACCCAAGCAGCTGGCCTGGGAGGACTGGCGCGACGGCGACGATGCCCACACCTCGGCGTGGGTTCGCGCCACCTCACCCTCGGGCGCCGCCGAGTTCGAGGGCCGGGTGCACTGGTCGGGCGAGCTCGGCTACGGCGTGCGCTCGCCCGAAGACGGCCAGTCCCCGGACCAGGGCGACCAACGACCCTAGCGGGTGAGTAGCGGGTGAAGAGAGCTTCGCGAGGACGGCTCGGCTAGCCTCCGGGCTCGTGCTGGCCGCCACCAAGGTCGATGTCGCCGTGTTCGGCGCTTCGGCCGTCATCGTGCTGGCCGGAGCCATCGGGGTGGTGATCTCGGCCAATCCCGTCCACGCCGCCTTGTCGCTGGTGATGACCCTTTTCGGCGTGGCCGTGCTCTTCGTCGCCCAGGAGGCGCACTTCCTCGCCGCCGTGCAGGTGATCGTGTACGCGGGCGCCATCGTGGTCCTCTTCCTGTTCGTGATCATGCTCCTCGGCGTCGACCGGAGAGAGAACGTGGCCCGGGAGGAGTTGCGGGGGCAGCGGCCGATCGCCTTCCTGCTCGGCATCGCCACCATCGCCGAGTTCGTGCTGCTCACCCGGGGGACGAGCTGGGTCACCGGCGCGGAGTCGGTGGTGGGCCCGGCCAGCGGGCCGGGGGCCAACGTCGAGACGCTGGCCCGCTCCCTGTTCACCCGTTACCTGCTGGCCTTCGAGATCACGTCGGTCCTGCTGGTCATCGCTGTGGTCGGGGCCGTGGTGCTGGCCCGCCGGCCCCCCCCGGAACGCCCGGAAGAGCCCGAACCCCTCGCCGTGCCGGAGCGCCTGCACACCCCCCAGCTCGACGACGCTGCACCTGTCCCCGCCACCGAAGTACCGGCTCCGTGACGCTCGACGGAGGGTGGTACCTCACGCTGGCCGCCGTGCTGTTCACCATCGGCGCCGTCGGCCTGCTCGTGCGCCGCAACGTGTTGGTCATGTTCATGTGCGTGGAGCTGATGCTCAACGCCGTCAACCTCACCTTCGTCACCTTCGCCCGCATGCTCGATGACATCGGCGGTCAGGCCCTGGTCTTCTTCGTGCTCGTCGTAGCGGCAGCCGAGGTCGTGGTCGGGCTCGGGATCATCGTCTCCATCTTCCGCCGCCGGGGCGGCACCACCGCCGACGACCTCCACCTCCTCAAGGGATAACGCGCCCCACTTGCTCGACGTCGCCTATCTCATCCCCGCCCTCCCCCTGGCCGGCTTCGTGGTGTTGGTGTGCCTGGGCCGCCGGGCCGGGGACCCAGGCGCCGGCTGGGTGGCCACCTCCGCCATCGGGCTGGCCTTCCTCAGCTCCTTCATCGCGTACGTGCAGCTGCTGGGCAAGGACGGGGAAGCCCGCGCGGTGGTCAAGCCCATCTTCACCTGGATCAGGGCGGGCGGCTTCGAGGTCGAGGCCGGACTGCTGGTCGACCAGCTCTCGCTGACCATGGCCCTGTTCGTCACCGGCGTCGGGACCCTGATCCACCTGTACTCCATCGGCTACATGAAGGGTGACGAGCGGTTCCCGCGGTTCTTCGTGTACCTGAATCTCTTCGCCTTCTCGATGCTCGTGCTCGTGCTGGGCGACAGCTTCCTGCTCACCTTCCTGGGGTGGGAGGGTGTGGGCGCCTGCTCGTACCTGCTCGTCTCCTTCTGGTTCGAGCGCAACTCGGCGGCCAGCGCCGGCAAGAAGGCGTTCGTGGTGAACCGGGTGGGGGACTTCGGCTTCATGCTGGCCATGTTCCTCGTGTTCGCCACCTTCGGCACCCTCGACTACCAGGGCGTCCTCTCCAGGGTCGACGTGCTGACGGCCACCACGGCCACGGCGATCGCCCTGCTGCTGTTCGTGGGCGCCTGCGGCAAGTCGGCCCAGCTACCGCTCTTCGTGTGGCTCCCCGACGCCATGGAGGGGCCCACCCCGGTCTCGGCCCTCATCCACGCCGCGACCATGGTGACGGCCGGGGTCTACCTCATGGCCCGGGTGAGCCCCATCCTCGCCCTGTCCGAGGAAGCGCTCACCGTCATCGCCGTCGTTGGCGCGCTCACCGCCTTCTTCGCCGCCACCGTGGCCTGCGCCCAGAACGACATCAAGCGGGTGCTGGCCTACTCCACCGTCTCCCAGCTCGGGTACATGTTCCTCGCCGTCGGGTCCGGGGCCTACGTGGCGGCCGTCTTCCACATGGTCACCCACGCCTTCTTCAAGGCCCTGCTCTTCCTCGGCGCCGGCTCGGTCATCCACGGGCTGCACGACCAGCAGGACATGAAGCACATGGGCGCCCTGCGCCGCCTCATGCCCGTCACCGCCGTCACCTTCATCATCGGCTGGCTGGCCATCGCCGGCGTGCCCCCCTTCGCCGGCTTCTGGTCCAAGGACGACATCCTGCTGGCCGCCTACGACAAGAGCCCGCTGCTGTGGGGCGTGGGCGTGGTCACCGCCCTGCTCACCGCCTACTACATGAGCCGCCAGGTCTTCCTCGTGTTCTACGGCGGCGAGCGTTGGAGGAAGGCGCCGACGGCCGGGGCCCACGCCGGCGGCGGCGGTGCTGCCCATGACGCCAAGCACGCCGACGACGCCGGCACCGGGGGCCACGGCGCCCATGGCGACGCCCCCCACGAGGGCCCGTGGGTCATGACCCTGCCCCTGGTGGTGCTGGCCTCCCTCGCCGCCCTCGGCGGGCTGCTCAACCTGCCCTTCGGCGAGTCGGCCCGTCTCGAGCACTGGCTGGAGCCGGTCTTCGGCGAGGCGCTCCGTCACGTGGAGGCCTCCTCGGCCCACAAGCAGGCGCTGGCCGCCGCCGCCGGCGGCGCGGCACTGGTCGGCATCGCCATCGCCTACGGCATCTTCATCCGGGGACGCCGCACCACCGCCTTCGAGCCTCCCGTCCTGCAACGGGCCTGGGGCATCGACGCCCTCTACTCGGCGCTGATCGAGAAGCCGGGCCACGCCCTGTCGACGTTCGCCGCCCGGGTCGTCGACGCCCGGGTCATCGACGGAGCCGTCAACGGTGTGGCCTCCCTGGTCCGGGCGGGCGGTGGGCAGTTGCGCAAGGTTCAGACCGGCTACGTGCGCAACTACGCCCTGGGCGTTGCGTTCGGGGCCACGGTGCTGCTCGGGCTCGTCGTGATGCGGGCCGGGGCCTGAGCGTGGGCGTGGGCTCCGACTTCCCCATCCTCAGCACCATCGTGGCGGTGCCGGTGCTGGCCGCCGTGGTGGTGGCCCTGCTGCCACGCTCCCGCCCCGATCTCATTCGCAACGTCGGGTTGGCCGCGAGCTTGGCCGTGGGCGTGCTCACCGTGGTCCTGGCCATCGACTTCGAGGCCGGTGTGCCCGGCTACCAGTTCGTGAGCGAGCACCGCTGGATCGAGGACTTCGGCATCTCGTGGATCCTCGGCGTGGACGGGATCTCGTTGTTCCTCGTGGTGCTCTCCGGGGTGCTGTTCCCCATCGCCCTGTACGGGCCCAAGGTCCACAAGGACCTCAAGTCCTACGTGGCCTGGATGCTCGTGCTCGAGGCCGGGTGCATCGGCTCGTTCCTGTCCCTCGACCTGTTCCTGTTCTTCCTGTTCTTCGAGATCACCCTCGTCCCCATGTACTTCATCATCGGGGGCTGGGGCTACGAGAACCGCGTCTACGCGTCGGTGAAGTTCTTCTTGTACACGCTGTTCGGATCTGCCTTCATGCTGGTGGGGATGCTGGCCCTGGTGTACCTCTCGGCCAAGGGGCGGGCGCCGGTCACCTTCGACATCCGTGAGCTGGCCGACCGGGGCGCGGTGGCGGGGAACACCGCCCGCTGGATCTTCCTGGCCTTCGTCGCCGCCTTCGCCGTCAAGGTCCCGCTGTTCCCCGTCCACACCTGGCTGCCCGATGCCCACACCGAGGCGCCCACCGCCGGGTCGGTGATCCTGGCCGGCGTCCTGCTCAAGCTCGGCACCTACGGGATCGTGCGCTTCGGGCTGACGCTGTTCCCCCAGGCGGCGGTGGACCTGGCGCCGCTGCTGCTCACCCTTGCCGTCATCGGGATCATCTACGGCGCCCTGGTCGCCACGGTGCAGAAGGACCTGAAACGGCTGGTGGCCTACTCCTCGGTGGCCCACCTCGGGTTCATCGTGCTCGGCACGTTCGCCTTCACCAATCAGGGCCTGTCCGGCAGCGTGCTGCAGATGGTCAACCACGGCCTGTCGACGGGGGCGCTGTTCCTCCTCGTGGGCATGATCTACGAGCGGCGCCACACCCGCCAGATCGCCGAGCTGAACGGGCTGCAGAAGTCGATGCCGCTGCTCGCCGCCGTCTTCACGGTGGTGATGCTGTCGTCCATCGGCCTGCCCGGCCTCAACGGCTTCGTGGGCGAGTTCCTCATCCTCATCGGCACCTTCGTGACCCACCGCTGGTGGGCCGTGGTCGCCACCGTCGGCGTCATCCTGGCTGCCCTCTACCTGTTGTGGGCCTACCAGCGGGTGTTCCACGGCACGCCTACGGGCGACAACGTCGGCCTGCCCGACATGACCCGGCGGGAGAAGACGGTCATGGCGCCGCTGGTCGTGCTCATCGTCTTCCTGGGCGTCTATCCCAAGCCCGTGCTCGACCGCATCGATCCATCCGTCGACCGGCTCATCGACCACGTGGAGTCCCGCACCGACTACCGCCAGCCCCCCGTTGCCGCCGACCTTGGCAGGAACGTGCGCGCCGCCGAGCGGGGGATCGCCGCGCAGCGCGCAGCCCGCGAGGCGGAGGGACACCAGGATGCCGGCGAGGACCACGGTGGCGCCGGCGAGGGTGGCGGCGAAGGCGAGCACGGGAGGGTCGACGAATGATCCCGGCCGTGCTGGCTCAGGTCGGCGGCACCCGCGCCGCTCCGCTCCAGCTGCCCGAAGTCGAGTACTCGGCCATGGCTCCCGCCCTCATCCTCATCGGGGGCGCGTTGATCCTCCTGGTGTGGGTGTCGGTGGTCCGGCGACGTCCGCCCTGGCTGTGGGCCGCCTTCTCCCTCGTCACCGGCGCCGCGGCCATGGGCGCCTCGCTGTGGCTCTGGTTCGACGTGCGCGACGACGGTCCCCGCCGGGCCGTCGCCGACGCCCTGGTCGTCGACGGCTTCTCGGTGTTCTTCTTCGTGCTCGTCAGCGCCACGGTGATCCTCGCCGCCCTCCTCGGCGAGGGGTACCTGCGCCGCGAGGGCTTCGGGGGGCCGGAGTTCTACGTCCTGATGCTCCTGTCCGCCTCAGGCGCGATGTTCATGGCTGCCGCCAACGACCTGATCGTGGTGTTCCTCGGCCTGGAGATCCTCTCCATCGCCCTCTACGTCCTCGCCGGCTTCCACGGGCGGCGCCTCGAGTCGCGCGAGGCGGCCATGAAGTACTTCGTCCTGGGGGCGTTCTCCTCAGCGCTGTTCCTCTACGGCGTGGCCCTGGTCTACGGGGCCACCGGCTCCACCAACCTGGTGAGCATCGCGCAGTACCTCGCCGGCAACGTGGCCCTGGAGAACGGCGTGCTCCTGGCTGGGATGGCCCTGCTCCTGGTGGGCCTCGGGTTCAAGGTCGCCGTCGTCCCCTTCCACACCTGGACCCCCGACGTCTACCAGGGCGCCCCGTCTCCGGTCACGGGCTTCATGGCCTCGGCGTCGAAGGTCGCCGGGTTCGCGGCGCTGCTGCGGGTCTTCTTCTCCACCTTCTCCACGCTCCGTCTCGACTGGCAGCCGGTGGTGTGGGGGCTGGCCGTGGTCACCCTCCTGGTTGGATCGGTGTTGGCCGTGGTGCAGACCGACATCAAGCGCATGCTGGCCTACTCCTCCATCAACCACGCCGGCTACGTCCTCATCGGGCTCCAAGCCGGTACCGCCAACGGCATCTCCGGCGCGTTGTTCTACCTCCTGGCCTACACCTTCATGGTCCTCGGCAGCTTCGCCGTCATCACCGTCGTGGGCCGCCGAGGCGACGCCCACCACTCCCTGGACACCTACCGCGGGCTGGCCGCCCGCCGGCCGACCCTGGCCTTCGCCTTCACCGTCTTCCTGCTGGCCCAGGCCGGCGTGCCCTTCACCACCGGGTTCCTGGCCAAGTTCTACGTCGTCTCCGCCGCCGTGGAGGAGGGCTCCTACGCCCTGGCCCTCATCGGGATGCTGGCCGCCGTGGTGGCCGCCTTCTTCTACCTGCGGGTCACGGTGCTGATGTACATGACCCCCGCGTCGGCGGAAGAGGTCACCGAGGGGGCCCCCCCGGCCCAGCCCCGCCTCCGCCTGCCCGCCACGACAGGGGTGGCCGTGGCCGTGGCCGTGGCCTTCACCCTCGCCTTCGGCCTGCTCCCCTCGCCCATGATCCGCTTCGCTCGCCAGGCGACGCTGCTCATGTGACCGAGCGCACACCCTGCCTCGATACGGCGAGCGGTTGTCGGGAGGCGGTGCCATTGGTCGGATTCAACCACTCACACCGTCCGCATCCTCACGCACCGTGGGTAGAACCGCAGTAGGCCCAACAAATAGCGGAACTAGGTTGACGACCGGACTACGCGAGGACATACTCGGCTCAGAAAGCAAGCGTCTGCCGCGGGGGCAGGTGCAGGTTTCAGACTGGGAGGGGTCAGATGATCCGAAGGATGCAGCTGGGCTTGGTCGGTGCCGCCGTCGCGGCGGTTCTGGGTGTGGCCGGCGTGGCGTGGGCCTGTACCGAGCAGTCCTCACTGAGGGACATCAGGCCGAGCAGCGCTGCCGCCGGCTCCCAGGTCACGGTGAGCGGCACCCAATTTGGCGATGGTCCCGTGGCCATCCGCTGGGGCAGCCCGAGCGGGCAGCTGCTGGCCACGGCACCGGGCCCGAATCCTTCGGTCAGGGTCACCATCCCTCAGGTGCAGCCTGGCAGCTACTACGTCTACGCGGTGCAGAACGAGTTCCAGCGCAGCACGACCTTCACCGTCACGGGGCCGCGCGGAGCCGCCCCAGGGGAGAGTGGAGCCGCACCGGGCCAGGGTGGAGCCGCACCGGGGGCCCAGGCGTCGGATGATCCCGAGCCCGTTGTCAGCCCGGAAGCAGCACAGGCGACGGCGGCTGCCGACAACGCTCCGGTGGCCGGCCAGGCTCCGGCAAAGTCCGCCGGCCCGGCCAAGTCCGCCAAGCCCACCTCCGCCCCGGCGCAGTCCGTGCGCAGCCGCCCGGCCGCCCGGGCCGGTTCGCCCGCTCCACCGGCAGCGGACCCGCAGAGCGCTCCGGTCATGGAGGAACAAGCGGCGCCCGAGCTGGAATCAGGCCCGCTCCCGGACCCACGGACGGTGGCCGGTGACCTGTGGAGCGGCTTTGCTCCAGGCAGCACGACGGGGCCGGCCGGCCCCGGCCTGGCCGGCGAGCCCATCGGTTCGCACAACGGTTCCTTGCAGGGCGCCGGTGTGGCCCTGCTGGCCCTCGGAGTCCTGACCATGGCGGCTGGATCGGGCCTCGCGTTCAGGCGCCGTGCCCGGGCCCACGCCGACTCGCGGTAACCGCCGGAATCTCAAGATTTCGTAAATATGACCGAGCGTATGTTATAATTCGAGCGACGGTCAGGATGAACTCGACCACGAGCGCGCCCCGCCACCGCTCCGGCCTCAGCCGCCGATGCGGAAGTCGGCGTTCATGCCCTTGGTCGCGTGCTGGCTCCCGTCGGGGTCCTGGACGAAGCAGACCATGGCGTAGCGCCCCGGGGTGAGGTCCACGGCGAAGGTTCCCCGCTGGCCCGGGCGCCGGGGGGCCAGCTCGGCCACGGTGGGTACCACGCGGCGTTTCTTCGAGCGCAGCTGCTCGTCGATGGAAGCGACGCCCTCCGGGAGCACGATCAGCACGAGCTCGTGGTCGAGGCGCCCGTCGTTGCGGACGTCGAACACGATGCGCCCGGCCTCGCTCGGCGGCACGAAGCGGTAGCGGTACTCGGTCATGGAGACGCTCACCACCGTCGGCGCCGGAGGAAAGGCTTCGGCGCTGCTGCTGCACGACGTCAGCAGCGCCCCGGCCAGGACGACGATCCACCACGCTCGCGTTGGCCGCTCTCCCCTCACCGTCCGTGAGCCTAGGGCTGGAGCATCGGGAGTTGCCGTCGCAGCAGCGATGGTGCCGGGCTCACACTTTGTCCTCCTGGACGGCGGCGGCACAGGCGACTGCCTGGAGGAGCGGCGTCCTGACGCTGTGTGGCAGGTCGCGAAACCCCTCGGTTAGGCTCGGCCCGCGATGTCCGCGTTCCTCCGGGGCTACCTCAGCGTTCTGGTCTTCGGGTTCGCGGCGGTGGCCATGGTGGGCGCCATGCTCGGGGCCGGCAGGCTCCTGCGCCCCAGCCGCCCGCAGCCGCAGAAGTACATCGCCTACGAGAGCGGCGTGGACCCGGTGGGCACGGGCTGGTCCCAGAGCCAGGTGAGGTACTACATCTTCGCCCTGCTCTTCGTGATGTTCGACGTCGAGGCCGTCTTCATCTTTCCCTGGGCCATCCGACTCGAGGCCCTCGGAATCTTCGGTCTGGTCGAGATGCTGATCTTCATCGTGATTCTCGCTCTCGGACTTGTCTATGCCTGGCGCAAGGGGGTGCTGCGGTGGGTCTAGTGGAGAAGGGTCTCCTCCCCAAGCCCCTCAGTCACCTGCTCAACCTCAGCCGCAAGTACTCGCTGTGGGTGTACCAGTGGGGCCTGGCCTGTTGCGCCATCGAGATGGGCGCCGCATTCGGCTCGCCCCGCTACGACGTCATGCGCCTCGGCGTCATCCCCTTCCCCGCCAGCGCCCGCCAAGCCGACCTGGTCGTGGTCTCGGGAACCGTCACCGACAAGATGGCGCCCCCGATCCGGCGCCTGTGGGAGCAGATGCCCGACCCCAAGTACGTCATCTCCATGGGGTCGTGCGCCAACTGCGGGGGCCCGTACTGGGACAGCTACTCAGTGACCAAGGGCGTCGACCAGATCATCCCGGTGGACGTCTACGTTCCGGGCTGCCCCCCCCGCCCCGAGGCGCTGCTCGAGGGCATCGTCCTGCTCCAGGAGCGCATCCAGCACGAGGACATGGCGGAGCGATGGAAGGGTGACCCGATTGTCGTCGGCGCCTGAGGAGCCGGTCGGCGGGCCGACGGGCGAGGTCGCTGCTCCCGCCGGCGGCGCCCAGCCGGAGCGCGACCGGCTGCGCCAGCAGATGCTCGACGTCCTCCGGCGCCGCCTCGGCGACGCCGTGGTCGGCTCGGAGATCGCGGGCGGCGACATGTGGGTGCGGGTCGAGCGCCGGGCCTGGCGGCGGTTGGCCGAGGTCTGTCGTGACGAGTTGCACATGGACTACTTCTGCTTTCTGTCCGGCATCGACTGGATGGTCAACCCGGCGATGTCGGGAGAGAAGGTGTGGGAGCCCGAGGGCGGTGGCGTCGTCATGGAGGGCGACGAGGGCGATGCGCCCGCTCCCACCGGCATCCAGACCGGGGTAGGGGGCGGGGACAGCCGTTTCCAGGTGTTCGCCCGGCTCTACTCGGTCACCGGCAAGATCGGCCTCACCCTGAAGGTCGACGTCGATGAGAGCGACCCCCGGTTGGATTCGTGGGTGAGCGTCTACCGCGGCGCCGACTGGCACGAACGCGAGACCTGGGAGATGTACGGCTTCGACTTCGAGGGCCACCCTCGGCTCCGCCACATCTACCTGCCCGGCGAGTTCGAGGGCCACCCCCTGCGCAAGGACTTCCCCCTGCTGTCGCGCGAGGTCAAGCCCTGGCCCGGCCTGGTGGACGTGGAGCCCATGCCCGGCGAGGAGGCCGGCGCCGAGGACGCCACCGCGGGCGCGGGAGCCGCCGGCTGATGGCGGTCACCACCGACTGGCAGAAGTCGGCCTACATCGCCGCCCAGGCGGCCGACGCGCGCGTCAACGTGGAGCTCGAGACCGAGGGCATGACCCTCAACCTGGGGCCCCAGCACCCGGCCACCCACGGCACCCTGCGCATCGTCGTGCGGCTCGACGGCGAGCAGGTCGTGTGGGCCGAGCCCATCTGCGGCTACATGCACCGCGGCTACGAGAAGCTCTGCGAGGTCCGCACCTACCCCCAGGTGACCACCCTCATCAACCGCATCGACTGGCTCGGCCACTTCGCCAACGAGGTGCCCTTCATCCTCGCCGCCGAGCAGCTCATGGGGATCGAGGCGCCGCCCCGGGCCCAGTGGATCCGCACCATCTTCTTCGAGATGGCCCGCATCGCCAACGTCAGCCTGTTCCTGGGCGACATGGGGATCCAGCTCGGGGCCATCACCCCCGTCTTCTACGCCTTCCGGGACCGGGAGTACGTCCTCAACCTCATGGAGGCGGCCACCGGCGGGCGGTTCCACCCCAACTTCGACCGTATCGGGGGCCTCAAGGAGGACCTGCCCCGAGGGTGGGTGGACGAGTGCCACGGGGTCATGACCCGGGTCATCTCCTTCTGCCAGGAGATGGAGGACCTGCTCATGGGCAACGAGATCTTCCAGACCCGCACCCGCGGGATCGGCGTGATCCCTGCGGCCGTCGGGCTCGAGTACGGCCTCTCGGGCGCCAACATCCGGGCCAGCGGCGTGGACTGGGACCTGCGCAGGGACCAAGACTCCCCGCTGGCCTGGAAGCACTGCGACTGGAAGGTGTGGACCCATCCCGACGGCGACTCCTACGCCCGCTACTGGGTCCGCCTCCAGGAGACCAGGGAGGCGGCCAGGATCATCGTGCAGCTGCTCGACGGCCTCCCGTCGGGCCCCATCCAGGCCAAGGTCCCCCGCATCATCAAGGTGCCGCCCGGCGAGGCGTGGTGCCACACCGAGAACCCGCTGGGCGAGATGGGCTTCTACCTGGTGAGCAAGGGTGGGCGGGGCCCGTTCCGGGTCAAGATCCGCAGCGCCTCGTTCAACAACATCTCGATCGTGCCCTGGCTGCTCCGCGGTGTCTACGTTCCCGACGTGATCACCATCCTGGCGTCGCTCTACTTCATCCTGGGGGACATCGACCGTTGATGCCCCTGATCCTCGGAGTCGACCTCAGCGCCTACTGGGCCACCACGCTGCTCAAGGTCCTGGTCGTGCTCGGCCTCATCCCGGCCGGCGCCATCATCCTCGGCTATGTGTTCCTGCTCAAGATGATGAGCCACATGCAGAGCCGGCTCGGTCCGATGGAGGCCGGGCCCCATGGCTCGTTGCAGCTGGTGGCCGACGGGCTCAAGTTCATCCAGAAGGAGGACATCTTCCCCGAGCGCTCGGACCGGTTCGTGTTCGCCGCCGCCCCCATCGTGGTGCTGCTGTCCACCTTCCTGCTGTACATCGTGATCCCCGCCGGGCCCCGGCTCATCGTCGAGGACCTCGACACCGGCATCTTCTTCGCCCTGGCCGTGTCGTCGCTTTCCGTGCTCGGCATCCTCATGGCCGGGTGGGCCTCGGCCAACAAGTACTCCCTCATCGGCGCCCTGCGGGCCGCGGGCCAGCTCATCGCCTACGAGCTGCCCCTGATCCTGGCCGTGGTCGGCGTGGTGATCCAGGCCGGCACCATGAGCCTGCAGGGCATCGTGATGGCCCAGGCCGAAGGGGAGATCTTCGGCGTGGGCATCATCGGCAACCCCTTCATCTTCACCCAGCTCATCGGGTTCATGCTGTTCCTCGTCGCCGCCCAGGCCGAGCTCACCCAGGCGCCGTTCGACATGCCCGTGGCCGAGTCCGAGCTGGTGGCCGGCTTCATGACCGAGTACACGGGTTTCCGCTTCCTCTTCTTCTTCATGGGCGAGTTCGGCACCGCCTTCGCCTTCTCCGCCATCGGCGCCACGCTGTTCCTCGGCGGCTGGTACGTGCCCGGCGTGGAGGGCACGCTGGCCGACGTGCTCGGCCCCCTGGTGCTCGGGGCCAAGATCATGGCCGTGGCCTTCTTCATCTTCTGGTTCCGCTTCAGCTATCCCCGCCTGCGCGAGGACCAGCTGCAGGCGTTCGCCTGGAAGCTGCTCATCCCCCTTGCCCTCGTCAACATCGCCGTCACCGGCGTGCTCAAGGTCGCGTTCTAGATGCCCCAGGTCCCCGGCCTCCTCAAGGGTCTCGGCGTCACGTTCAAGACGATGCTGAAGCCGGCCGTCACGGTCCAGTACCCCCACGTGAAGGAGGCGCCGCCCACCCGGGCGCGGGGGGTGATCGCCCTCAAGGAGGAGAACTGCACGGTCTGCATGCTCTGCGCTCGCGAGTGCCCGGACTGGTGCATCTACATCGAGGGCTACAAGGACAAGGCGCCGCCCCGCAGGGAGGGCGGCAAGCCCCGCACGGTGCAGAAGCTCGACCGCTTCGACATCGACTACTCCCTCTGCATGTACTGCGGGATCTGTGTGGAGGTGTGCCCCTTCGACGCGCTGTACTGGAGCCCCGAGTTCGAGTACTCAGAGGTCAAGATCGCCGACCTGCTCCATGACAAGACCAAGCTGGGTGAGTGGATGGGGACGGTTCCGGAACCGCCGGCCCTGGAGCGGGGCGCCGAGGCCAAGAAGGGTGCCAAGAAGTAGCCGATGGTGGCCCAGAACCTCATCTTCGGCGTCATCGCCGTCGCCATGGGCATCGCAGCCATCCGGGTGGTCACCACCCAGAACATCGTCCACGCCGCCCTGTACCTGGTGGTCGTGCTGGCCGGCGTGGCCGCCGTCTACATCCTGCTGGCCGCCGAGTTCACCGCCGTGGTCCAGATCCTCGTGTACGTCGGGGCCATCCTCGTGTTGTTCCTGTTCGGCATCATGCTCACCCGAGCACCCATCGGGCGCACCTCCGATCTCGACAACGACCAGCGCTGGTTGGCCCTGGCGGTCTCGTTGTTGCTCCTCGGCGTGCTCGCCGGCGTGCTCGCCGATGCCTTTGACGACACCAAGCTGCCGGCCGACGCCGCCGTGCAGCGCAGCGGGGAGGTGGGCACGTCCATCTTCCAGGTCTACGTGGTCCCCTTCGAGGTGATCTCGGTGCTCCTTCTCGCCGCCCTGGTGGGCGCCGTCGTGATCGCCAGGAGGGACTGAGGTGTACCTCAACCAGTTCCTGCTCCTGGCCGCTTTCTTGTTCAGCGTCGGTGTCTACGGCGTGCTGGCCCGCAAGAACGGCGTCCTGGTGCTGATGTCGATCGAGCTCATCCTCAATGCCGTCAACATCAACCTCGTCGCCTTCGGCGCCTTCCACGACACCGTCGCCGGGCAGGTGTTCGCCCTGTTCGTCATCGCCGTGGCCGCCGCCGAGGTGGGCGTCGGGCTGGCCATCGTGCTGCTCATCTACCGCAACCGCCACTCGATCGACCTCTCCGAGGTCGATCTGATGAAGGGCTGACCGTGCTCGCCTACGCCTGGGTCATCCCTGCGGTGATGGTCGTCTCCTTCGCCCTCATCCTCTTCTTCGGCAAGCGCCTCCCCCGCAAGGGCCACGAGATCGGCCTGGCCGCCATCGCCATCGCCTTCGCCCTCTCCACCGTGTGCGCTGTCGAGTGGGTGGGCCGCCCCGCCAACCACACCGTCGAGCCGGTCGCGGCCGAGCCCCACGGTGAGGCCACAGCGTCCGAGAGCGGCGGGCACGGCGAGGAGGAGGCCGGCCACGGCGCGGAGGAGGCCGGCCACGGCGCGGAGGAGGCCGGGCACGGCGCGGAGGAGGCCGGCCACGGCGCGGAGGAGGCCGGCCACGGCGCGGCCGCCCCCGCTGCGGAGGAAGGGGGCGAGCACGGTGGAGAGGGCGAGCACGAGGCCGAGCCCATCCGGGAGCCGGTGGTGAGCGAGGGCACCTGGTACGAGAACGGCCCGGTGAAGATCAACGCCGGCATCCACATGGACGGACTGGCCGTGGTCATGCTCTTCGTGGTCACCCTGATCTCGCTGGCCGTGCACGTCTTCTCCACGAGCTACATGCACGACGACCGCCGCTACACCCACTTCTTCGCCGCCCTCAGCCTCTTCACCGCCGGCATGCTCATCATGGTGACGGCCAGCAACACCCTCCAGCTGCTGTTCGGCTGGGAGATGATGGGCCTCTGCTCGTTCATGCTCATCGGGCACTGGTGGGAGGAGAAGAACAACTCCGACGCTGCCCTCAAGGCGTTCTTCACCACCCGCACCGGCGACATCGGCCTGCTGGTCGGCATCTCCATCCTGTTCTTCGCCGCCGGGAACACCTTCGACATCGCCGAGACCAACCGAGCCGCCCTCGCCGGGCAGATCAGCGACACCGTCCTGCTGGCCGGGGCCGCCGCCCTGCTCTGCGCCGTCATCGGCAAGAGCGCGCAGTTCCCGCTCCACACCTGGCTGCCCGACGCCATGGCCGGGCCCACGCCGGTCTCGGCCCTCATCCACGCCGCCACCATGGTGGTGGCCGGCGTCTACCTGGTGGCCCGGCTCTACGGCGTGTTCTGGTCGGCCTTCGACATCGGCGGCGGCGGCATCAACCCGATCGCCCTCGTCGGCGGCATCACGGTGATCATCGCCGCTCTCCTGGCCTTCGTGCAGAGCGACATCAAGAAGGTGCTCGCCTACTCCACCGTGAGCCAGCTCGGGTACATGGTGATGGCGCTCGGCGTGGGGGCGTGGACGGCGGGCATCTTCCACCTCTTCACTCATGCCTTCTTCAAGGGCCTGCTGTTCCTGGGTGCCGGCTCGGTGAGCCACGCCGTGCACAGCTTCGACATGAAGAAGGACATGGGCGGCATGCGCACGTTCATGCCCACCACCTACAAGACGTTCATGGTCGGCACGCTGGCCCTTGCCGGCGTCTTCCCGCTGGCCGGGTTCTGGTCCAAGGACGAGATCCTGCTGGGCGCCGGCGAGAACGGCTACGAGCTGTTCCTGGTGGTGGGGCTGGTGGGCGCCTTCATGACCGCGGCCTACATGACCCGCTGCGTGTACCTCACCTTCTTCGGCGAGTACCGGGGCCACGGCCATCCCCACGAGTCGCCGCCGGCCATCACCATCCCCCTGATCGTGCTGGCCGTGCTCTCGGCCGGCGCCGGCCTCCTCAACGCGCCGGGCATCGAGCTGTTCACGAAGTGGACCGAGAACGAGGCGGTGCTGCTGGCCGGCGTGGCCCACCACGAGTTCTCCCTCATGACCGCGCTCATCGGAGGGCTCTTCGCCGGGGGCGGCATCGCCGCCAGCTACCTCTACTACTGGCGCAACCTCGGCCCGCACCGCCTCACCGAGCGCAGCGGCGCGGCCATGGCCGGGTACCGCCTGCTCGAGAACAAGTACTACCTCGACCGTCTCTACACCGACGGCATAGTTGCGTCCATAAAGGGCCCCATCGCCCGCGCCGCCTACATCGTGAACCAGCGAGTCATCGACGCCGTGGTCAACGCCGTCGGGATCGGCACCCGCAGGGCGGGCCGGTTCACCTACGACGTGCTCGACCAGAAGGGGGTGGACGGCATCGTGAACGGTGTCGGCCTCACCGCCGAGGAGGGCGGCTCGGTCCTCCGGGTCCTCCAGACCGGTCGGGTCCAGCAGTACGCCGCCTTCCTCTTCGGCGGCGTCGTCCTCCTCGGCGGAGCCCTTGTCCTCTTCACCTGATACCGACCGCAAAGAAGGGAAGCACCTGTGAACCTGTTCGACTCCTGGGCCCTGAGCCTGGCGGTGCTCGTGCCGACGATCGGCATGGTCGTGCTCGCCGCCGTGCCCAAGGCGCAGGAGAAGGCGCAGAAGACGGTGGCCCTGGCCACCACGCTGGTCACCGCCGCCGTGGGTCTCGGGATCCTCGCCCGGTTCGACTACGGGGCGGGCAAGTCGCTGCAGTTCGAGGTGGACCACTCGTGGATCGACGTGATCAACAGCCGGTACCACGTCGGCATCGACGGCATCTCGCTCCCGCTGCTGGTGCTGTCCATGCTCATCACCGTCCTGTGCGTCGTCTACTCCTGGGACCACTTCCCGGAACCGCACAACCCCAAGGCCTTCCTCATGCTGATGCTGGTGCTCGAGGTGGGCATGAACGGCACCTTCATCGC
This sequence comes from Actinomycetota bacterium, assembly GCA_002861595.1. Taxonomy (GTDB): domain Bacteria; phylum Actinomycetota; class Acidimicrobiia; order Acidimicrobiales. The sequence continues at coordinate 291 of PJQG01000074.1, read as the reverse complement.
CCAGGACCTGATCCTGTTCTTCGTGTTCTTCGAGCTGGTCCTGCTCCCCATGTACTTCATGATCGGCGTGTGGGGCGGCGCCAACCGCCAGTACGCCTCCATCAAGTTCTTCCTCTACACCCTGTTCGGCTCGGCTCTGATGATCCTGTCGTTCCTGGCCCTGTTCTTCCGGGCCGGCAACACCTTCGACATCCCCACCCTCATCGCCAACGCCGGCGACGCCATCCCCCACAACGTCCAGCTGTGGATCTTCGGCGGGCTGTTCATGGGCTTCGCCATCAAGGTGCCCAT
>PJQG01000033.1 GCA_002861595.1 Actinomycetota bacterium | reverse complement strand
CTTCCTCCTCGGCCCGGCGGCGCGCCTCGGCCCCGACCAGCTCGCTCAGCTCTCCCTGCACCTGCTCAAGGGTGGCCCGCCGCGCCGCCGCCGCCTGCGCTGCCGCGTTGCGCCGGTCCTCCACGTCGGTCAGCGCCTCTCGTGCCGCAGCTTGCGCCGACTCGAGCTGGCCCTGGCGGGTCTGGCGCTCCTCCCGCGCCGCCTCGAGGTCGTCCACCGCGCCACGGTCCTGGCCCACCAGGGCGCCCACGTACGCCTGGCGCAGGCCCATCTCGCCCGCCGGCCCCTCGGCGACCATGCCCACGGCGCGCACGTGCCCGCCGCGCATGTAGGCCGTCACCGCCCGCAGCCTGAGCCGGGCGCGGGCCACCTCCATCTGGTGCACCGTCTCGCGAACCTGGGCCTCGACGGAGGACACCTCGACGGCCAGCCGTTCGGCTTCTAGCCGCGACTCGTTCAGCTCCTCGGCCAGGATGCTGACCTGCCGGCCCTGAGCCGCCAGCTCGCGCTCGATGCGCGCGGCTTCGGCCTTCTTGTCGGCGATCTGAGCGCCGGGCGCCTCTTCGGCCGGCGCCGCGGCGCGCGCCACGGGAGCGGGCACCAGGGAGGCCCCGAGCAGCGCGGCGAGCGCGACTGGCAGCAAACCTGCTGGTCGGCGGCGACGCGGGGCCGTCACGGTCCGGAGCACAACGGGACCGCACGCTACCGTGCCCGCGTGGCCGGCTCCCGGATCGAGCACGATTCGCTCGGCGACGTGAGCGTGCCCGCCGAGGCCCGGTGGGGGGCCCAGACCCAGCGGGCGGTGCAGAACTTCGCCATCTCCGGGCTGCGCATCGACCCTGCGCTCATCGCCGCCCTCGGCTGGATCAAGGGCGCCGCTGCCCTGGCGAACGGCCGCCTCGGCGTGCTCGACACCGAGATGGCCGGCGCCATCGCCGAGGCGGCGGCCGAGGTCGCCGCCGGTCGCTGGGACGACCAGTTCCCCGTCGACGTGTACCAGACCGGTTCGGGCACGTCCTCCAACATGAATGCCAACGAGGTCATCGCCGGCCTTGCGGCGGAGCGCCTCGGCCGGGCGGTCCACCCCAACGACCACGTCAACGCCTCGCAGTCCTCCAACGACGTGTTCCCCTCCGCCATCCAGGTGGCCGCCGCACACAGCATCCGCACTGCGCTCATCCCGGCTCTTCGCCACCTGGCAGGGGCGCTCCGAGTCAAGCAGGACGAGCTCGCCACCGTCGTGAAGGCGGGGCGCACCCACCTGATGGACGCCACGCCAGTGACCCTGGGCCAGGAGTTCGGCGGATGGGCCCAGGCCGTGGAGATCGGCGTCGAACGCCTGGAGTCGGCGCTGCCCCGCCTGGGCGAGCTGCCTCTGGGGGGGACGGCGGTGGGCACCGGGATCAACGCCCCCGCCGGTTTCGCCGCCGCCGTCATCGAGCGCCTGGCCGGCGATCTCGACCTTCCCCTGACCGAGGCGCGCGACCACTTCGAGGCCCAGGGCGGCCGCGACGCCGTGGTGGAGACCAGCGGAGCCCTGCGCACCGTGGCCGTGTCCGTCTACAAGCTGGCCAACGACCTGCGCCTGCTGGCCAGTGGGCCCCGTACCGGCCTGGCCGAGATCCGCCTTCCCGACCTCCAGCCCGGCTCCTCGATCATGCCGGGCAAGGTCAACCCCGTCATCCCCGAGGCCGTGTGCCAGGTGGTGGCCCAGGTCATCGGCAACGACGCCGCGGTGGCCTTCGGCGGGGCGGCGGGCAACCTCGAGCTCAACGTCATGCTCCCGGTGATGGCCCGCAACATGCTGGAGTCGGTCCGCCTGCTGGCCACCTCGACCCGGGCCCTGGCCGACCGGTGCGTCGTCGGCGTGGTGGCCGACGTCGACCGGTGCCGGGCCTACGCCGAGTCGTCGCCGTCGGTCGGGGCCTCGCTCAACCCCTACATCGGCTACGAGAAGGCCGCCGAGGTCATCAAGGAGTCGACCCGCACCGGCCGTCCCATCCGGGACCTGGTGCTCGAGCGGGGCTGGATGACGTCGGACCAGCTCGACGACGCCCTCGACGTGCTGTCGATGACCCGCGGCGGGCTCCCGCCCAAGCCCGGCCAGCCGTAGCCGGAGGACGCCGACGAACTTGGTGAGGAAAGCGGCGCCATGGCGCCGCTTTCCGGTACAGCCTGGGCCGGCTCTGGCCCGTCCTCAGACCGGGGCGCCGGCAAACGGGCCGGGGTCGCCGGGCCCGGGGATGGTGGGGGGCAGCCACGCCAAGGTCTTGGCCAGACGGGCCATGATCTCCTTCCAGGCAGGAGGGTCCCAGCCCTCCGACGCGCCCACCACCGACCCGTCGATGCCGAGGTGCACCAGGGCCGGAAGCCGTTCGAGCCCGAACCCCTTGACCGCGGTGGCGTCGGGGTCGGCGAAGGTGAGGATCCTGGTCGACCACTCTCCGAGGAAGGCGCGGCAGTCCTCGGGCCTGCCTGTCACCAGCCACGCGACCCGGCAGTCGGCCTGGTCGAAGACCGACAGGATGCGTGCCGCGGTGGGAATGATCCACCGGCTCTGGCGGGCGAAGGGATCGACGGCCACGAACACCAGGTGGAAGGTCGTGAGCCACTGGCGCACGCTGCGGGCCGGACCGCTGAGGGGAGTCAGGAGCAGGTCGGGCGATGGGTCGGCGGCCACAGGTCGCAGAACGTACTCGGGCGTGCCCGCCACGGTCGTGGGGAACACCTGGCAGTAGCGTCGCGGCGATGCACCCCATCGAGCGGTTGCGTTCTGTGGCTCGGGCCCAGGGAGCGGGGCCGTCGTTGCTGGTGCGGGAGGCCGCGAGCGCGCTGGCCGGCTTCGGCCCGGAACCGGCGGGGCTGGTCACCGCCTGCCGGCGGCTCGTCGATCGCCATCCCACCGTGGGGCCGATGTGGGCTCTCGCTGCCCGGGTCCTCTCCGCTGCTGAGCCGGTGGCCGAGGCGTGGAGGGTGGCCGACGAGGTCGAGGGGGATCCCACGCCGGCCTCCCTCGCCGCCGTCCTCCCGGAAGAGGCGACGGCCGTGGTGCTGGGCTGGCCGGAACAGGTGGCGGAGGCCCTGCGCCGGCGGGGGGATCTCGACGTGCTCCTGGTGGACTGCGCCGGCGAGGCCCGGGGCCTTTCCCAGCGACTCCTGGCCGCCGGCGTGGAGTGCGTGGACGTCCCCGATGCCGGCCTCGGCGCCGCCGTCGCCGAAGCCGACGTGGTTCTCCTGGAGGCTTCCGCCGTCGGCCCTGACCGCTTCGTGGCCGCGTCCGGTTCACGCGCCGCCGCCGCGCTCGCCCGCTCGGGCGAGGTTCCCGTGTGGGTGGTGGCCGGGGAGGGCCGCGTCCTGCCCGCGCCGCTCTGGGAGGCGCTCGCCGTCCGCCTCGAACGGGCCGGTGACGACCCGTGGGAGCGCCCGCAGGAGATCGTCGCCCTGGCGCTGTGCGACGAGATCGTCGGGCCCCGGGGCCTCCAGGCACCACTGGAGACGGCGGCGCGGGCCGACTGCCCATCGGTCCCCGAGCTGCTCAAGCCCCTGGAGTGAGCTCGGCAGGCCAAGGAAAGCCGGCCGGAATGATCGAGGTGGGGGCCTTGTTCCGTACTGGTACGGAGAGGCGGGGGGAGCTAGAGTCATACAACACTTAGCGGGTTTTGCCCGCTGGTCGGTCGGGGAGGATCGTTGGCAGTGGTCAGGCATCGAGGGGTCAGGCATCGAGGCGAGGGGGCCAGAGACGATGACGGCGTCCACCTCTACCTGCACGACATCGGTCGCCACTCGCTGCTCACCGCCGCCGACGAGGTGCGCCTCGGCGAGGCCGTGGAGCTGGGCAAGCAGGCGGCCGCCAGGCTGGCCAGCGGGGGTGAGCTGGATGCCGAGGAGCGCCGGCGCCTCGAGGCCGACGTCCGGGCCGGTGAGCAGGCGGCAGCCCGGTTCGTCACCGCCAACCTGCGTCTCGTCGTCTCGGTGGCAAAGCGCTACCAGGCGTCGGGGCTGCCCCTCCTCGACCTGATCCAGGAGGGCAACCTGGGGCTCATCCACGCCGTGGAGAAGTTCGACCACAGGAAGGGCTTCAAGTTCTCCACCTACGCCACCTGGTGGATCCGCCAGGCCATCAGCCGCGGCGTGGCCAACACCGCTCGCACCATCCGCCTGCCCGTGCACACCGTGGAGCAGGTCCTCGCCATGCGCATGGCCACGATCAGCTTCGAGGTGGGCAACGGCCGTTCACCGACGGTGGCCGAGCTGGCCGAGGCCGTCTCCCTGCCCGCGGCCAAGGTCGAGGAGCTGCTGCCGCACCTCTCGGACCCCGTGTCGCTCTCCGAGCCCCGGGGCGAGGAGGGCGACGGCGAGCTGGGCGACGTCTGCGAGGACCCGGTGGCGATGCCGCCTGAGCAGGTCGTGTTCGAAGCGATGCTCCCGGCTCACGTGGCCAAGCTGCTGGCTCGCCTGGAGCCGAACGAGCAGGAGGTGCTCTGCCTGCGCTACGGGCTCGACCGCGGCGAGCCCCGTACCCTGGGCGAGGTGGCCGACCACTTCGGGGTCAGCCGGGAGCGGGTTCGCTACATCGAGTCCAAGGCCATCAACCGCCTGCGCGACGTATCGACTGCTGCGGCACGGGATCTCGTCTCCGCCTGATCCTCGCTCGTTGCAGGGCCGGCGGGGCCGAACGGTCCGTACGCTCCACCTGTGAGCCTGCGCCAGGCGACGGTCGACGCCGTCATCCCGGCCCGCGACGAGGCGGCCACTGTGGCCTCGGTCGTGGCCGCCTGCCTTGGCTGCGTCCACGTGCGGGAGGTGATCGTGGTGGACGACGGCTCCACGGACGGGACCGCGGAGCTGGCGGCGGCGGCCGGCGCCAAGGTGGTGCGCCGGGAGTGGGACGCCGGTGGGTCCAAGGCCCTGGCCATGGAGGCGGGGGTGGAGGTGAGCGACGCCGAGGCCATCCTGTTCGTCGACGCCGACCTGCTCGGTCTCACCAGCGGCCATCTCGACGCCATCTGCCGCCCCTACCTGGACGGCCGGGCCACCATGTCGCTGGGCATCTTCGACTACGGGTTCTGGAGCCCTCTCGTCCTGCGCTTCCCGCCCACCACCGGCGAGCGCATCGTGCCCCGCTGGGTGTTCGACGCCGTGCCGCCAGCCAAGCGCGAGGGCTATCTCATCGAGATCATGCTCAACGAGGTCGTCACGGAGGCCCGGTTGCCCATCAGCAGCCGGGTGATGGCGGGCGTCAGCCACCGCACCAAGCGGGACAAGTTCGGCCGGCGCGAGGGCTACCGCCGTACCTGGCGCATGTTCCGGGACCTGTGGTCCTTGTGGGGCGTGTGCCGAAAGCGCACCTACTGGTTCTACCTGCGCGACCTCACCATCGAGCGGTAACGAGCGTCGGTCGGGCGAGGTCGTGTGCAGAAGACCGCGGTATATGCGGTCTTCTGCACTCGAAGCCGAACGAGGGTTCCGGGGCTACGACGGGCGGCGGGCGACCACCGTCACCAGGGGGGGCAGGACGACGGCCTCGGTCCCGGGGTCGACGCCGGTGAGGTCGCACAGGTAGTCGCCGACCGGCCCGGGGCCCACGCCGGCGGGGGCTTCGGCCCAGGCGTCGACGATCTCCAGGCCGGCGTCACGGGCCAGAGCGGGGAGCAGGGCCCCGACGTCGGCGTCCCTGGCGCCGGGCATGGAGAGCGGCGTGCCGCCCACGCGTCCGGCCGACGTGATCGGTTCCTGGGCTACCACCCACCCACCGGAGCGCACGGCGCCGGCCATCCGCCGCAGCACCCGAACGGGGTCGACCACGTGCATGAGCAGGAAGCGGCAGAAGGCGAGGTCGACGGCCTCGGGGAGGAGGAGGTCCTCGCCGGCCTGGGTGATGGCGATCACCTGGGCATGGGCGGCGGCGGCCTCCGCGGCGGCGTCGCGGGCGGCGGGGTCGCTGTCCACGGCGTAGACCCGCCCGTCGCGGCCGACGATCTCGGCCAGGGCCACCGTGACGTCGCCCCCGCCGGCGCCGACGTCGACACACCGCCAGCCCTCGCGCAGTCCCAGGCGGTCCAGCGCGGTGACCAGGGGCCGGCGGTACACGTCGTTGCGCAGCCCGAGCTCGATCACCCCCCATGATCGCCTACCTTCGTCGGGATGGCCGCTACGCCTCTCCGGAGGGTCCTCGCGGTCACGGTGGCGCTGCCGCTGGCCGCCGCCGCGGTGATCGGTGTCGAGATCCTGCTGGCCCGCCGCGGCCCTGATGTGCCCGGTCCCCCCGCGGACGTCAGCGGCTGCCTGGGCTGCACCGCCGGTCAGGGCGACGAGCCGCGGCTGCGGATGGTGTGGCTCGGCGACTCCACCGCCGCAGGCGTGGGCGCGGCCGAGGCCGGCCAGACGCTTGCCCGCCAGGTGGCGACGGGCCTCGGCCGCCCCGTCCAGCTCGACGTCCTGGCCCGCTCCGGCGCCCGCGTTGCCGACGTCGTGCAGGATCAACTTCCCGCCGCCGCCGCCCTGAACCCCGACGTCGTGCTCGTGAGCGTGGGGGCCAACGACGTCACCCACCTCACCAGCGTTGCCTCCTACGCCCGAAGCTGGGACCGGTTGCGGGTGCCGGCCCCCGCACGCCTCGTCGCCCTCGGCATCCCGGACATGGGCTCGCCGCCGCGGCTGGCGCAGCCGCTGCGGGCCCTGGCCGGTTGGCGGGGCCGCCGCCTCGACCGCGCCGGGGCTCGGCGGGTGAGCAGGGACGCACCGGCCACCTACGTCGACATCGCCGGCGCGACGGGGCCGGCGTTCCGGCGTGACCCGGAGCGGTATTTCGCCGACGACCGCTACCACCCGAGCGCCGAGGGCTACCGGCTCTGGGCCGAGGCGGTCCTCGAGGAGCTGCGCTGACACCAAGCATGGCGGCGATGCAGGACGCCCTGCTCGACTGGGCGGCGACGGCCCATCGCGACCTGCCCTGGCGGAGGACGCGGGACCCGTGGGCGGTGGTGGTCAGCGAGCTCATGCTCCACCAGACCCAGGTCGCTCGCGTCGTGCCCCGCTACGAGCTCTTCCTCCGGCGCTTCCCGACGCCGGCAGCCTGCGCCGCCGCGCCTGTCGGCGAGGTGGTGCGGGAGTGGACCGGTCTCGGCTACAACCGCCGCGCCGTCAACCTCCATCGCGCGGCCACCGCCGTGGTCGAGCGTCACGGCGGTCGCCTGCCTGCTGATCTCGGAGGGCTCCTGGAGCTGCCCGGCATCGGTCCCTACACGGCGCGGGCCGTGATGGCCTTCGCCCACGAGGCCGACGTCGGGGTGCTCGACACCAACGCCGCCCGCGTGGTGGCCCGGACGATCGGACGTCGGCTGGCCGGGCGGGAGGCCCAGCGCCGGGCCGACTCCCTCGTGCCCGCCGGGCAGGGCTGGTCCTGGAACCAGGCCGTCCTCGACCTCGGGGCCGGAGTCTGCACCAAGCGTGCCCCCCGCTGCTACCGCTGCCCGGTCTCCCGGTGGTGCGCATGGCGGGCGGCCGGCCGGCCGGAGCCGGACCCGGCCGTCGGTTCCGCGGGCACCACCGGCGCCCAGCCGATCTTCGCCGGATCCGATCGGGAGGGTCGCGGCCGCCTCGTCCGGGCCCTGTGCCAGGGCCCGGTTCCCGTGGGCGCGGTTGGTGCAGCGTGCGGGTGGCCGGACGATGAGGACCGGGCAGCTCGGGTGGTGGGGGCGCTGGTGGCCGAGGGGTTGGCCACCCTCGACGCCGGCGTCGTCCGGCTTCCCTGACGGGCCAGGGCCCTATTGCTCAGGGTCGCTCGGTGGTCCGCCGATACCTGCGTCATGGCTCACGAATGGCTCGACCGGCTTCTGCGTGCCATGGAGCGGACAGAGGCGTCGGACCTGCACATCAAGGTGGGGTCACGACCGCGCGTCCGCGTCCATGGCGCCCTCCGACAGCTCGACGAGGAGGAGGTCCTCACCCACGAGGACACCGACGAGATGGCCGAGGCCATCATGAAGGACGAGGTAGCCCAGCAGTTCAAGGCCCGCAACGAGGCCGACTTCGCCTACGCCGTCGCCGGGTGCGGTCGGTTCCGGGTCAACGTGTTCCGCCAGCGCGGGTCGGTCGCCATGATCTTCCGCCGGGTGCGGACGTCGGCGGCCAGCTTCGACGAGCTCGGCCTCCCCGAGGTGGTGGCCCGCCTGGCCAACGAGAACCGGGGTCTCGTGCTCGTCACCGGCCCCACCGGTTCGGGCAAGACGACCACGCTGGCGGCCATGATCGACCACATCAACCGCACCCGCGAGGTGCACATCGTCACCATCGAGGACCCGATCGAGGTCCTCCACCGGGATCAGATGGCCGAGATCAACCAGCGGGAGATCGGCTTTGACACCAACGACTTCGCAGCGGCCATGCGTGCCGTGATGCGCCAGGACCCCGACGTCATCCTCGTGGGCGAGATGCGCGACCAGGAAACCGTCGCCGCCGCCCTCAGCGCCGCCGAGACCGGTCACCTCGTCTTCTCGACGCTGCACACCATCGACGCCCCCGAGACGGTGAGCCGTATCGTCGACTTCTTCCCGCCCCATCAGCAGAACCAGGTTCGGGTGGCGCTGGCCGGCTCCCTGCGAGGCACGATCTGCCAGCGCCTGGTGCCGACCGCCAACGGGGACGGGCGGGTGCCGGCCCTCGAGGTCATGGTCGTCAACGGCCGGATCCAGCAGTGCATCCTCGACCCGCAGCGGACCAGCGACATCCACGAGATCGTGGCCGACGGCGAGTACTACGGGATGCAGACGTTCGACCAGGGCCTGGTGCAGCTGTACCAGCGGGGCTCGATCGACCTGCGGGGCGCCATGATGGCGGCGACCAATCCCCACGACCTCAAGGTCATGCTGCAGCAGCGGGGCCTGGTCGGCACCGGCACCCCCCGCTGACGCCCACCGCGTCCGGAGTACTCGGCGTACCGGATCGGTGAGCCGGGTACGCCTGAGCCACGGCGCAGGGGCATCATGGCCCCTTGCCCGAGGACATCGAGCTGGCCGGTGCTCCGCCCGACTCGCCGTTCGACGACGCCCGCTTCCGCCAGGTGCTCGGCCACTTCGGCACCGGCGTGGCCGTGATCACTGCTGTCCACGAGGACGTTCCTCTCGGGTTCACCGCCCAGTCGTTCACCTCGGTGTCGCTGCACCCGCCGCTGGTGGGCGTGTGCCCATCGCGGCTGTCCCTCACCTGGCCCAAGATGGAGGCCGGCGGCGCCTTCTGCGCCAACGTGCTGGCGAGTGACCAGGAGGCGCTGGCCCGCGTCTTTGCCGCCCGCTCCGCCAATCGCTTCGCCGGCGTGAGCTGGGCCCCGTCGGCGGCCACCGCCTCGCCCGTGCTGGCCGGTGCCTTGGCCTGGGTCGACTGCCTGGTCCACGCCGTCCACGAGGCAGGCGACCACCTGATCGTGGTGGGGAGGGTCGTCGGGCTCGGCCACGACGAGGCGGGACGCACACCGCTGCTCTTCTACCGGGGCGGCTACGGCCGCTTCGCGCCCTGAGCGTCCGGCGTGGGCGCGCGCATAGCCGTCGGTGTGGTGCTGCTCGTCGCCGGCGTGGCCAAGCTGTGCCAGCCGGCGTGGCCGGCCACCGCCGCCGCCTTCGGCGCCCCTTCCTGGCTCGTGCCCGCCCTGCCCTGGGGCGAGGTCGTGCTCGGGGCGCTGCTCGTCTCGGGTGTCGGGCTCCCATGGACGGCGCTGGTCGCGGCCGGCCTCCTCTCTGCCTTCGCCCTCGCCGTCGGCGTGCGCCTGCGGCGGGGCGACGCCGTCCCGTGCGGGTGCTTCGGGGAGACCTCTCCTCAGCCGGTGGGCCGGGACACCGTGCTGCGCAACGTGCTGCTGGTGATGCTGGCCCTCCAGGCCGCGGCCGACGGCGGCCAGCACGACGGGTTCGGCTCCGTCCTCCTCGGCGTGGCGGGCGGCCTGGCCTTCGTGGCCGAGTCCCGCGCCCGCAGCGGCGCCAGACGCTGAGGGATAGGCTCGCCACCGTGGCGGGGGTCGTCGAATCCGAGACCATCGCGGGGGTCGTGATCGTCGAGCCCGAGGGCCACGGCGACGAACGAGGCCGCTTCTCCGAGACCTACCGCCGGTCCTGGTTCCCGGAGGGGCGCGAGATGGTGCAGGCCAACCGCTCCGACCGGCGGGCCGGCAGCGTCATCGGCCTCCACTACCACCTGCACCAGGCCGACTACTGGTACGTGCCGCGAGGCCGGGCCCGCGTGGTGCTGCACGACCTGCGCGAAGGCTCGCCCACCGACGCCGCCACCCTGGTGCTGGAGATCGGCGACGGCGACGACAAGGGCGTGTACATCCCCCCCGGTGTGGCCCACGGCTTCGCCGCCCTCACCGACCTCACCATCACCTATCTGGTCGACGCGTACTACAACCCGGACGACGAGCTGGGCGTGGCCTGGGACGACCCCGCGGTCGGCGCCGACTGGGGGGTGACCGATCCCGTCCTCTCCAAGAGGGACCAGTCGAACCCGGCCCGAAGCGCGCTCCCTCCCGGGCGACGTCCGTACTGGCGCCTGCGCACCTAGGTGGCTCGGCATAAAGTCGGTCGCGGTACTCGCGATTTGGTGCGGGGT
>PJQG01000008.1 GCA_002861595.1 Actinomycetota bacterium | reverse complement strand
ACCAAATCGCGAGTACCGCGACCGACTTTATGCCGAGCCACCTAGACGCGATTCGAGTGCAAAAGACCGCATATACCGCGGACTTCTGCACTCGAACAGCTCGCCCACTAGGAGACACGGAGGGCCGGAGGGGCGCCGCTACCCTCGTCGGCCGTGGTGGTCCCCGAGCGCGTCAAGCCTCTGGTCGACGAGACGGCATGGTTGGTTGAGCGGTTCCGGCCCGCCGGCCACCAGCTGTACCTGGTGGGCGGGGTGGTGCGCGACGCCGTCCTCGACCGCCTGGGGGACGCCACCGATCTCGACCTCACCACCGACGCCCGGCCCGACGACATCAAGCGCCTGATCCGCTCGGAGGCCGAGGCGGTGTGGGACCAGGGTGAGCGCTTCGGCACCATCGGCTGCCGGCGCCGCGGCCGTGACTACGAGATCACGACGCACCGGGCCGAGGCCTACTCGCCCGACTCCCGCAAGCCTGACGTGGCGTTCGCCGACGCCGTGGAGGCGGACCTGTCCCGACGCGACTTCACGGTCAACGCCATGGCCCTGCGCCTACCCGACCTCGAGCTCGTCGACCCCTTCGACGGCCTCGGCGACATCGCCGCCCGGCGCCTGCGGACGCCGCTGGCTGCGGCCGAGTCCTTCGGCGACGACCCGCTGCGCATGCTGCGGGCCGCGCGCTTCCTCGCCGGCCTCGAGCTCCAGCCCGACGCCGAGCTGGTGAAGGCGGTGGAGTCCATGCACGACCGGCTCTCCATCGTGTCGGCCGAGCGCATCCGCGACGAGCTCGACAAGCTCATGGTGGTCGAGGGGGACCGGATCGGGAGGGGCCTGTGGTTCATCGTCGACACCGGCCTGGCCGCGGAGTTCCTCCCCGAGCTGCCCGCACTGGCCCTCGAGCAGGATCCCATCCACCGCCACAAGGACGTGCTGGCCCACACGATCGCCGTGGTCGAGAAGACCACGCCCAACCTCGTGCTGCGCCTCGCCGCTCTGTTCCACGATGTGGGAAAACCGCGGACCAGGTCGTTCGGGCCGGGCGGGGTGACGTTCCACCATCACGAGGTGGTGGGAGCGCGCATGACTCGCGAGCGCATGCGGGCGCTGCGCTACCCCTCGGCGATGGTCGATGCGGTGTCGCGCCTCGTGGAGCTGCACCTGCGCTTCCACACCTACAAGATGGGCTGGACCGACTCGGCCGTGCGCCGCTACGTGCGGGACGCGGGGCCGCTGCTGACCCAACTCAACGAGCTCACCCGGTGCGACTGCACCACCCGCAACCCCAGGAAGGCCGAGGCGCTGCGCCGGCGCATCGACGAGTTCGAGGCGCGCCTGGCCGTGCTCCAGGAGCAGGAGGAGCTGGCCGCCATGCGCCCCGACCTCGACGGCCGCCAGGTGATGGACCACCTCGGTGTTCCTCCCGGACCGGTCGTGGGCGAGGCGCTGGGCTTGCTGCTCGAGCTCCGCCTGGAGGAAGGTCCCCTCGGCGAGGAGGAGGCCCGGCACCGCCTCGACGAGTGGTGGTCGAAGCGCCGGTCGTAGCGCTGGCTTCGCACGTGCTCGTCTCCGGGCCCGGCGAGGTCAGCGATCTCGAAGGCCTGTGGGCGATGCCGTGGAGCGGAGCTGCGTCCCGTCGACGTCCCACAGCACCACTCGTCCCGCCGCGCTCAGTTCCCTTCCTTCCTCGCCCGGATGACGAGCGTGCGGGGGATGTAGCGGAACGGCTCGCGCCACAGCTCGCTCCGTGGGCCGCTGGAAGAAGGCTGCGGCTCGAGCATGGCGTCTACGCGGTAGCTGGATCGAAACAACACGGTATACAGGTCGGCGATGGTGTGATGCCGGCGGTGCTCGGCGATGTCCTCGTCGTCAGCGCCGAGGGAGGTGCGGTCGAAGTAGGAGCGGCGCACGAGCAGCGGTTGGTGCCCGTCCTCGTCGATGAGGTCGTAGACGGGGTGGGGCAGGCTGAACACGAAGGGCGCGCCTACCTTCAGGACCCGGTGCACCTGGCGGAAGACGCGGCTGAGATCCTCCACGAAAGCCAGGGCGTAGGCGCTGAAGACGAGGTCGACGGAGTCGGCCCGCACGAAGGCGAGGTCGGCCAGGTCGCCCTGGCGCAGCTCGACGCGGACCTCCTCTTGTTCGCATCGACGCTTGGCCGCAGCGATGAGGTCGACGGAGGATTCCACGGCGATGGCGATGGCGCCCTGCTTGGCGAAGGCGACCGAGGCCGGCGCCGCCCCGCACCCCAGCTCGAGCACGCGCTTGCCCCGAACGTCCCCGAGCAGGCGCAGGTCCGACTCGTCGCCGATGTCGGGGCCGTAGTGGACCACGTCGAGCGGCAGCCCGCCTTTGGTCTGGAACCAGGTGGAGCAGGGGTCCCGCCCGGGCGGGTCTTCATCGGCCACCGGGGAATGTTGCTACACCGGGGCACCTGGTGATGAGGATCGTCACGTTCAACATCCAGCACGGCCGTGGTGCGGGCGGCGGCGTCGACACCGCCGCCCTGGCCCGGTACTGCGCCGGTCTGCACGCGGACGTGCTCGGGCTCCAGGAGGTGGACGTCGGCGCCCGCCGCTCGGGCCGCGTCGATCAGGCTGTGGTGGTCGCCGAGGCGGCGGCGATGACGCGGGTCTTCGGACGGGCGTGCCGGGTCGGCGTGCGAGGCGCCTACGGCAACGCCCTCCTCGTCAGGGGCGCCGTCGCCGACGTGGAGGAGATCCGCCTTCCAAGGGTTGCGGGCAACGAGCCCCGCTCCGCGATAGTCGCTCGGGCCGAGCTGACGGGAGGCGAGGCGTCCGTCGCCGTCACCCACCTTTCGGTGCATCCGGTGGAGAGCAGGCCCCAGCTCGACGCTGTCCTGCGCACGCTGTGCCGGCGGCCCCTGCCCCGCGTGCTGCTGGGCGATCTCAACCTCGCCGTCGAGCACATTGCCGAGCCCATCGCCGCCGCCGGTATGTCGCTGGCCGACCCAACGGCTCCCACCTTTCCCGCCGCCGCCCCCCGGGCCCGCATCGACCACATCGCCGTTGCCGGCGTGGAGGTGCTCACGGTGGAGGTGCCGGGGCCGGCGCCGGTGAGCGACCACCGTCCCCTGGTGGTCGAGCTCGGGTAGCACTAGCCGGCGGCGAACTCCTCCACCATGCGGTGGGCCTCCTGGTCGTGGTGCTGCACCGGCGGCGACTTCATGAAGTAGGCGGAGGGGCCTTCGAGGGGGCCGCCGATGCCGCGGTCGAGGGCGATCTTGGCGCAGCGGACGGCGTCGATGATGACCCCGGCGGAGTTGGGCGAGTCCCAGACCTCGAGCTTGAGCTCCACATTGAGGGGGACGTCGCCGAAGTTGCGGCCCTCGAGGCGGATGTAGGCCCACTTGCGGTCCTCGAGCCAGGCCACGTGGTCGGAAGGGCCGATGTGGACGTCGTCGGCGGCGATGCCGTTGTCGAGCTGGGAGGTGACCGCCTGGGTCTTGGAGACCTTCTTGGACTCCAGCCGCTCGCGCTCCAGCATGTTCTTGAAGTCCATGTTGCCGCCCACGTTGAGCTGGTACGTGCGGTCGAGGACCATCCCCCGGTCCTCGAACAACCGGGCCAGCATGCGGTGCACGATGGTGGCGCCCACCTGGCTCTTGATGTCGTCGCCCACGATGGGGACGCCGGCCTGCTGAAAGCGCGCGGCCCATTCAGGGTCGCTGGCGATGAACACGGGAATGGCGTTGACGAAGGCGACCCCGGCGTCGAGGCACGCCTGGGCGTAGTGCTTCTGGGCCACCTCCGAACCGACCGGGAGGTAGGCGACGAGGACGTCGGCCCGGGCCGCCCGCAGGGCCTCGGCCACGTCGACCGCCGCCACCGGCGACTCCTCGACGGTCTGGCGGTAGTACTTCCCGAGGCCGTCGAAGGTCGGGCCCCGCTGGACGGTGACGCCGATCTCGCCGACGGGGGCGAACCGGATGGTGTTGTTCTGGCCGGCGAAGATCGCCTTGCCCAGATCCAGGCCGACCTTGGCCGCGTCCACGTCGAAGGCGGCAACGAACTCCACGTCGCCCACGTGGTAGGCGCCGAGGCGCACGTGCATGAGCCCGGGCACGGTCTCGGAAGGCTCGGCGTCCCGGTAGTACTCGACGCCCTGCACGAGCGAGCTGGCGCAGTTGCCCACACCGGCGATGGCCACGCGGATCTTCGATGTCACGTTGTCTCCTTCTGCTTTTGGGAGTTGGATGCTGCGAATTCAGCGGCGATGAGCTGGTCGAGCCAGGAGATGTCGCGCTCGGTGGCCTCGCTGCGGTGTTCGAGGAGGCAACGGGCGTAGTTGTCGAGGCGGTCCCGGCTGGACCGGATGGAGCTGCGGCCCTTGGCCAGGCGTTCCACGAGCTGGGCCCGGCGGCGCTCCAGCAGACCGAGGCGGGCGTCAGGTGGCAGGTAGCGGGCAAAGGCGAGCCTGAGGTTGAAGCCCCGGTCGTCCTCCGGTGAGTGGCTGCTGGCCGTGAGCAGCTCGGCGAACAGCTCGTGGCCCCGCCCGGTGATGCCGTAGACCTTCTTGCCGCGGCTGCCCCGCACCGCCCCTCGGCGGGCCCGGAACGCCGCCACCTCGGCTCCCAGCGACCCCGTCATGGGGATCGGCTTCGTTCCGGTGTGGGCCTCGACCGCCTTCACCGCGCCGGCCGCCTCCAAGCGGGCTAGGGCCGGGTACAGCGAGCCGAACGAGACGCTGGTCAGCGGGCCGATGGTCTCGGTGAGGCGCTTCTTGAGCTCGTAGCCGTGCAGCTCCTGGTCCTTCAGGATCCCGAGAATCGCCAGCTCCAGCACCCTTCGCCTCTCCCGACGTATCGATCCGATATAACGGCTGTCCTTATCATGGCTGCTGACCGGTGGCGGGTCAAGTCACCGACGAACAGCGGCTCGAGCAGCTCTTGGTCGGCGCTAGCCTTCTTCGGGTGAGCTTCGGGCCCGAGTCCCTCCGCGGTGGCGCGGCGACGGCGGGACCGGGGCAGGTGGACTATCGCCTTGCTCGCAACTCGGTGCTGAAGGAGTTCCGACGGGGCCGGCTGTCGCGCCTCGACGTGTGCGACGCCCATCCGGAGCTCCTGCGGGCTGCCCGCAGCATCGGCATGCCCGCCGAGCAGGCTTGTCCCATCTGCGAGGGCCCGTCCCTGGTCCACGTGTCCTACGCCTTCGGCCCCCGTCTGGCGGCCGGCGGCCATTGCTTCACCACGGCGGCGGAGCTGGCCAGGCTCACCCGCCGGGCCGGCGACGTGACCTGCTACGTGGTGGAGGTCTGCCCCAACTGCGCGTGGAACCACTTGGCCCGGACCTACGTCGCCGGGCGACGCCGGGCGACGTCGAGCTGACGACGGGCGGCGACCGGGCCGAAGGCCGAGCCGCCCGGGTGCCCCCGAGGGCGGCACTGAACCCGGACGAGCTGAGCGCCGGCGCCGGCGTGGGGGCGGCCGCGCTCGCCGTGTCCTCCTCGGGCGAGGTCGTGCTACTGGCGGTGCTGTTGGGTGCCGCCACCGGGGACGTCCTGGCCGGAGCCGTGGCCATGCTGTCGACCGGGGCTGTGGCCCTGCGGTGGGGCACCACGTCGCTGGAGGCCATAGCCGGGGCTCAGAGCGTCCTCGGGCCCGGAGGCGCAGTCGGCCCCCTCGCCGCTGCCGGCTCCATCTGGTGCGCGGCCGGAGCGCTCGTCCTGGCCAAGGCGCGAGGGTGGGGCGCTGCGCTGTTCGGCCTCACCGCCGGTCTGGTTGTGGCCGGGCCACAGGCGGCCGCCCTCGATCTGGTCGCCATGCGAGGAGCGGTGGCGCTTCTCGGCGTGGCGTTGGCCGTCTGCGTCCAGCGCCGGGCGCCGCCCGCCGCCCGTCCGATGGCCCTCGTCCTCTCCGCCGGCGCCGTCGTCTTGGCCGTGCTGGCGTGAAGGCTTTTTCCGGGCGCCGGCCCGAACCGGCGTCGGCACCCGTGCCGGCGCCGGCCGACCCTTCGATCGCTGAGGCCGACGGCCACCTCGAGTCGGCGTGGGTGGCCGCGGTGGCCGTCGTCACCGCGACCTGGGTGGCGGCGACCCTCGCGGGTGGCGAGCTGCCGCTGCTCGCCACCAACCCGAGAGGCACCGCCGCGGGGGCGGCTGCGGCCGCACTGGCGGGCGTCGGATGGCGGCCTCGGACGCGCGCGTCAGCTCTTGCGGCCGGCGCCGGCCTGATCCTTCTCCCGCTCGCCGTGGCCGCCGCCGCCGGCGGCTCGGCCGTGCTGCTCGCAGCCCTGTTGACGGCGACGGCTGGGGCCGAGACCGTCATCACCCAGGGGACCGGCCCCACCAGCGGCAGGCACAGGCCGACGTATGCCCTGGGGGTGGCTGCCGCGGCCGCCTCTCTCGCCGCGGCCTTGCTCGTGGAGCGCGGCGAGGGCGGTTCGTGGTCGTTGCCCGCAGACAACGTCACCGCCGCCGGCCTTGGCCTGCTGACCGCCACCCTGCTCGTCGTGGTGGCGACCCTCGGCCCGCTTCGAGCCCGGCCTCTTGCGGTGCCGGGCCTTCTCGTCGGGCTCGTCGCCGTCACCGGGCTGTCTCCGCTGGGAGCCTCCGCCGTGGGCGCGGTCGTCGCCTCGGCGTGGGCGTTCCGCCGGCCACAACAGCCCACCCTCACCCTCGCCGCCCTCGCCGTGGCTGCCGCCGCCTTGCCGGTGGGGCGCCAGCCGTCGGCGCTGCTCGCGGCTGCCGCCGCGCTGGCCCTGGTCGTCAGGAATCCGGCGACTGCGCTCCTGGGGCTTCCCGGGGGTGCCGGTCTTGCCGCCTCTCTCGTGAGCACCGAACCGGAGCCGCCACTGGTCGTCCTCGTCGTCGGCACGGCGGCGGCTGCGCTGGTGCTGGGCGCCCGGGGGGCGAGAGAGCCCAGAGGTCGATGGGGTGAAGGGAGTGCCGGGACTGAAGCGATCTTCGGGCTCGTCCCGGCTGGCGCCTTGGCGCTGTGGCTCGTGGTGAGCCCCGGGAGCTGGGGGTGGACCGGCGCCGAGGGGCTGGGCGACTACGACCGCGGCGCACTGGTGGCGACGGCCGCCGCGGGGCTCGCCCTGGTGGGCCGGAGGGCGATGGCGGTGCGGCCGACCGCCGGCTCCCCGCCAGAGCCCGCAACCGGCGCCGATGCCCGGTGACGCCAAGGGTGGTGAGCGGGGCGCCGCGGTAGGCTTCGGCCCGGCCGTGTCGCCGCGACCGTCCTCTTCGAGATGCCGTCGCCTCCCCTGTCCCCACGCAAGCCCCAGCGCTGGGCCTGGCGCTACCGCCGGCTTCTGTTCCTCACCACGCTGCTCACCTTCACCGCCCTGTCGGGCACGGCGTTCGTCCTGGTGCGGGTGCCGCTGCCTCCCGAGGCCCCCCAGGCCCAGACCACGCTCATCACCGACGCCAACGGCGTACGGCTGGCGTCGCTCGACAGCGGGGAGAACCGGGTGCTGGTGGACCTCTCCGAGGTCCCCAAGGTGGTCGTCGACGCGGTGCTGGCCGCGGAGGACAAGGCTTTCTTCGACCACGGCGGCCTCGATCCCTTCGGCATCGCCCGCGCCACCTGGGCCGACGTGCGGGGGCGGTCCCTGCAGGGAGGTTCGACCATCACCCAGCAGTACGTGAAGAACGTCTACCTCGGTCGGGAGCGAACGGTGTGGCGCAAGTTCAAAGAGGCGATCCTGGCCATGAAGATCGAGCGCAAGCTCGGCAAGTACGAGATCCTGGAGCGCTACCTCAACACGATCTACCTCGGGCGGGGCGCCTATGGCGTGCAGGCGGCGGCGCGGGCCTACTTCGGCAAGGACGTGAGCGAGCTCGGGCTGCGCGAGGCTGCGTACCTCGCCGGGTTGATCCGCTCCCCGGAGGCAGCCGACGCCACCCGGAGCGCCAAGGTCGCGACGGCGCGCCGGGACCGGACGCTGGTGGCCATGCAACGCGCCGGCTCCATCACCGCCGCGCAGCGGGCGGCGGCAGCGGCCCAGCCGGTCAGCTCCTATGTCGTGTCGAAGGCGAACTCGGAGTCGACCTTCGCCATGCCTGACAAGGGGACGCAATACTTCGTGGAGTACATCCGGCGCCAGCTGCTGACCAGGTACGACGAGACCGCGTTGTACCGCGGGGGGCTGCGGGTCAAGACCACCTTGGACCTGAGGACCCAGGCCCAGGCCTACGACGCCGTGTACGGCTTTCTCGACCGCCCCGACGACCCCGCCGGCGCCCTCGTCGCCATCGACGACCGCGGTCACGTGAAGGCCATGGTGGGCGGCCGGGACTGGGATGCGCAGGTTCCCTATGCGAAGGTCAACCTGGCCGTTGGCAGGGAGGGCGGAGGCACGGGCCGCCAGCCCGGCTCGACATTCAAGCCCTTCGTGCTGGCCGCGGCCGTCCGGGACGGCTACACGGTCAAGTCCTCGTTCCCGGGTCCGGCGGAGGCGATCTTCCCCCGGGCGGACGAGGGCAAGGACTACCCGGTCAAGAACTTCGAGGACGCGGACTTCGGTTCGAGCGTCGATCTGATCGAAGCCACCCGCAACTCGGTGAACACGGTGTACGCGCAGCTCATCAAGTCCGTCGGCCCCGACAGCGTCATCAGGCTGGCCCGTGCGTCGGGGATCTCCTCGCCGCTGGTCCAGAACATCTCCCTCGCCCTCGGCACCTCTGAGGTGTCCGTGCTGGAGATGGCGAGCGCGTACAGCACCTTTGCCAACCGTGGCGTGCACCTCGAGCCCAACGTCATCCTCGAGGTGACCACGGCGGACGGGCGGGTGCTGGAGCCGGCCCGCCCCCCAGCGCGTACCAAGGTGCTGGAGCCGGCCCAGGCCGACGTGGTCAACTTCTGCCTGCAGCAGGTCGTCCGGGGCGGCAGCGGGACGCGGGCGGCATTCGGCCGCCCGGTGGCGGGCAAGACGGGCACCACCCAGGATTTCGGCGACGCCTGGTTCGTCGGGTACACCCCGAAGCTCACGACGGCGGTCTGGATGGGCTTCCCCGAGGGCATCGAGAAGAAGATGGACAACGTGCGGGGCCAGGAGGTGAGAGGGGGCTCGTTTCCCGCGGCCATCTTCAAGCGGTTCATGCAGGCCGTGGCCAAGACCTCCCCCGACTCCGGATCCTTCCCGACCGTGACCTCGTTTCCCGGCACGGTTCTCCGGGTGCCGGACCGCGTGATCCTCTCCACCACCACCACCACCTCGCCATCGGCCGCCTCGCCCACGTCGAGGTCTGCGCCCCCGTCGAGGGCGGAAAGGAGCACCACCATGACCACGGCGGTGAGCACGACCACTCCGACAACGGGCGTTCCGCCGTCCCCGGCGCCGGCAGCCGTCGCCACGCCCGGCGATGCCCAGTCCCCGCCCCAGGGGGGCTGACCCGCCGGACGGCGGCGAAGCGCGGGCTCGGCGGAAGGCGTCCGCCCGTACACTGGCGCACACACCGCCGGCAGCCCCGGGGCGCCGGACGAGGAAGGAGCCGGCGCATGCCTGCCAGCAGGACAGGGACGATCACCGCACCCGCCGTGCAGGCCCGCAAAGGGAACGGCGAGCCGCTGGTCATGGTGACCGCGTACGACGCGCCCAGCGCGCGCATCGCCGATGAGGCCGGCGTGGACCTCATCCTGGTTGGCGACTCTGTCGCCATGGTGGTGCTCGGCCACGA
Source organism: Actinomycetota bacterium (assembly GCA_002861595.1). Lineage (GTDB taxonomy): Bacteria > Actinomycetota > Acidimicrobiia > Acidimicrobiales. The sequence goes on along the minus strand of PJQG01000008.1, from coordinate 98,522 downwards.
GGACACCCTGCAGGTGACGGTGGAGGAGATGGCGCACCACACCGCGGCAGCCGCCCGAGCCCGGCCCCGAGCCATGCTGGTGGCCGACCTTCCCTGGCTCAGCTACCACCTGAGCCCGCCGGAGACGGTGAGGAACGCCGCCGCCCTGGTGCGGGCCGGCGCCCGGGCCGTCAAGCTGGAAGGCGGTCGCAAGCGCCTCCCGATGGTGTCGGCCGTCCTCGACGCCGAGATCCCCGTCATGGGCCACCTCGGACTCACGCCGCAGTCGCTCCATGCCATGGGCGGCTACAAGGTCCAGGGGCGGGAGCGGGCGGCCGCCGCCGCGCTCGTCGACGACGCCGTGGCCCTGGCCGACGCGGGTTGCTTCTGCATCGTGCTGGAAGCCATCCCCTCGACGCTGGCCCGCGAGATCACCGAAGCGGTCGCCGTGCCCACCATCGGTATCGGCGCCGGGCCCTGGTGCGACGGCCAGGTCCTGGTGTTCCACGATCTGCTCGGCTTGGAGGACCGCATCACGGCCACCTTCGTGCGTCGCTACGCCTCCATCAAGGCCGACGCCGTGGCTGCGGTGGCCGAGTTCGCGCGTGACGTACGGGCCCGGCGCTTTCCCACCGAGGCCGAGAGCTACGGCGGGGGCCACACCGGCGCCGGCCTGAGCGGCAGCCGACGAGGTGGTAGCAAGACGGCGTGAGCCGGTACACCGACAACGCCGGGCGGCGCGCTGTGGCTGCCCTCCTCGGGTGGCTGGTGGTGCTGGCCCTCCTGTCCGGCCTCGGCGCGCTGCTGGCCGTCGGCGCCAACGGGCCGCCCGACCCCCGGCTGGCTCCCGCCGAAGCGTCGGCGCCGGTGGGAGCCCCCGTCGAGTTCGGCGAGATCGCTTTTCGGGTCACGCCGCGCCCCGGCAGCGGACTGTCGGCCACGAGCGAAGGTTGCGCCCTGCTGGCCGAGACCGAGCGGCAGCACCAGAAGGGTCTCATGGGCCGGCGCGACCTTGGCGGTTACGACGCCATGGTCTTCCGCTTCGCCGCCGACCAGTCGGGGTCGTTCTTCATGCGGAACGTGCCCATTCCGTTGAGCATCGCCTGGTTCGACGCCCGAGGCCGGCTCGTCTCGACCGCCGAGATGGAGCCGTGCCCCGACCAGGAGGGCTGCCCGCAGTACGCCCCGGCCGGCCCGTACCGCTTCGCGCTGGAGGTGGAGAGAGGGGGCCTGGGCCGCCTAGGGATCGATGACGACTCGGTCCTCAGCGTGGGTGGCGACTGCTCCCCCCGCTGAAGGAGCCGCCGGCCCGCGGTTGCGTGTCACACCGGCAGGTCACACTGGTGGTCGAGGTGGACCGATCGCCGCTGTCGACTACCATGAGCCGTTCCCCAGAACCTGCCCCGGGCCGTCCGGGGCCCCGGCGCCCCGGGCGACGGGTCCACAGGGAGGTGGTCGGCCCTTGCGGCCCTACGAAGTCATGGTCATATTCGATTCCGGCCTGGAGGAAGACGCCATCCGGGCCACCCTTGATCGGGTCACGGAGTTGATCCTGGCAGGAGGCGGAAAGCCGGGGCCCGTCGAGCATTGGGGCAGGCGCCGCTTTGCCTACGAGCTGCGCCACCGCTGGGAGGGTTACTACGTTCTGGTGTCGGCGGAGGCCGAGCCCGCTGCGATGGCCGAGGTGCACCGCCTGCTCTCACTCGCGGATGAAGTGATCCGCCACAAGATCGTCCGCATCCCCGATGCCGTCGTCGCCAGCCGGGCCCGCCGGGCGCCGGTCGCGGTGGCTGCGGGAGAGCGGACCGACGAGGTAGGTCAAGAAGTGAAGGAGAGCTCGAGATGAGCAACGGAAACAGCGTCACCCTGGTCGGCAACGTCACCCGCGACCCCGAGTTGCGGTTCACCCCCAGCGGGCAGGCCACCGCCAGCTTCGGGCTGGCCGTCAACCGCCGCTGGCAGGACCGCCAGTCGGGCGAGTGGCAGGAGGCCACGTCGTTCTTCGACGTGGTGTGCTGGCGGGAGATGGCCGAGAACGCCAGTGAGTCGCTCTCGAAGGGGGCCCGGGTGCTCGTCACCGGCCGTCTCGAGCAGCGATCGTGGGAGAGCAACGGCGAGAAGCGCTCCAAGGTCGAGATCGTTGCCGACGAGCTCGGCCCGAGCCTGCGGTGGGCCTCCGCCGTGGTGACCAAGAACGAGCGCCGCTCTCCCTCGGACGGGGGCTTCGGTGGCGGCCCGGCGCCGCGCCCCGACGGGGGTGGCTACGGTGGCGGCCCGGCGCCGCGCCCCGACGGGGGTGGCTACGGTCGCCCTGCCTCGTCGCCCGCGCCCCCGGCCTACGCCATGGACGAGGAGCCCTTCTGATGGGGCGCAGCAACGACCGTGATCGCGGCACCAAGCGGGTTCCCAAGGACGACCGTCGTCGTCCGGGAAAGAAGAAGGTGTGCCTGTTCTGCACCGAGCACCTTGCCTGGGTGGATTACAAGGAGGTGAACCTGCTTCGCCGCTACATCTCCGACCGCGGGAAGATCCGGGCCCGCCGGGTCTCGGGCAACTGCACGGAGCATCAGCGCGAGGTCGCCGTCGCCATCAAGACAGCCCGCGAGCTGGCCTTGTTGCCCTACACGCAACGCACGGTGATGGAGCGGGCGGGCGGCCGCGGTCCCGGTCGCGGCGGTCCCCGGCGCGACGCCATGGCGCCCGGTAGGGCGTCCGGTGCCGATGACGGCATCGAGAACGACGTCGCCTTCGAGCAGGGTGCCGGTCCGGGGGAACCTGCAAGCGAGGGCGGGGAAGCAGGATGAAGGTCGTGCTGCGGGCCGACGTGGACGGGGTGGGCAAGAAGGGCGACATCCTGAGCGTGGCCGACGGCTATGCCCGGAACTACTTGATCCCGAAGGGCCGGGCCATGAAGGCCACGGCGGGGGTCGAGGCGCAGGCCGGTGCCATGCGTCGCTCCCGAGACGTCAAGGACGCGCGGGACCGGGAGGGGGCGGAGGCGGTCGCCCGCACCCTCGTGCCGCTCGTGATCCGCATCCCGGCCCGCTCCGGCAACGAGGGCAAGTTGTTCGGCTCGGTGACCGCCGCCGATGTCGTGGCCGCCGTGGCCGCCCAGGCCGGCGTCGACCTCGACCGTCGCCGTCTGCACATCGAATCCCCCATCCGTACCCTCGGCGCCCACGAGGTGCCGGTGCGCCTCCATGCCGAGGTGGAGTTCCGGCTCAACGTCGAGGTCGTCAGCGGTAGCTGACCGCGCTCCCGGACGGCCATTGCCTCGGCCGTTCGGTCACACCGGCTTGGTAGAGTCTCGAACTGATGTTCGGGTGTGGAGAGCGACGGGCTTCGTCCACGGGATATTCCCCAGCAAGACCCTCTAGCCGTCCCCAGCGGGCGGTGGTCAGGATCTGCCAATCCCCATGATCCACTCTCTCGACGAGCCGCGCCCTCGCCCCTCCACCGCTCCTGCTTCCAGGACCAGGGTCCCACCGCACGACCTGCAGGCCGAGGAGTCGCTGCTGGGGGCCATGCTCCTGTCCCGCGACGCCATCGTCGATGCCGTACAGATCTGCGCGGCCGAGGATTTCTACAAGCCGGGACACGCCCACGTGTTCGAGGCCATCACCTCGCTCTACGGCCAGGGAGAGCCGGCCGACCCCGTCACGGTGGCCGACGAGCTGCGCCGAGCCGGCCTCCTCGACGCCATGGGTGGCCCCGCCGCCCTCGTGTCCCTCCAGGCCAACACCCCGGCCATCACCAGCGCCCCCCGGTACGCCCGCATCGTGGAGGAGCACGCCCTGCTCCGGCGTCTCATTCGTGTGGCGGGCGAGATCGCCGAGCTCGGCTACGCCGTGCCCGACGACGTGGGTGAGGTCGTCGATCGGGCCGAGACCATGGTGTTCCAGGTCGCCCAGCGCCGCATCACCGATTCGCTCGTTTCCTTGCGGGAGCTGCTCGAGAAGAGCCTGGACCACCTCGAGGCGCTCTACGACCGGGACGAGGCGATCACCGGTATCCCGACCGGGTTCACCGAGCTCGATGAGCGGCTGGCTGGGCTGCAGCCGTCCAACCTCATCATCGTCGGTGCCCGGCCCAGCACGGGCAAGACGGCCTTCGCCCTCGGCATGGTCGCCCATGCCGCCATCACCGCTCGTCACCCCGTCCTCATGTTCTCCCTCGAGATGAGCCATCACGAGATCACCCAGCGCCTGTTGTGCTCGGAGGCTCGGGTGGATGCCACCCGCATGCGCAACGGCAAGCTCCACGAGTCTGACTGGCCGAAGATCCAACACGCCGTGGGCCGGCTGGGCGATGCGCCCATCTACGTCGACGACAACCCCAACATCACGGTCATGGACATCCGGGCCAAGGCCCGGCGCCTCAAGAGCCGAGAGGGCCTCGACCTGGTGGTGATCGACTACCTCCAGCTGATGTCGGGGCGGGCCCGCGCCGAGAACCGTCAGGTCGAGGTCTCGGAGATCAGCCGCAGCCTCAAGATCCTCGCTCGAGAGCTCAACGTGCCGGTGGTCGCCCTCTCGCAGCTGTCCCGCAACCTCGAGATGCGGGCCGACAAGCGACCGGTGCTGGCCGACCTCCGTGAAAGCGGATCGCTCGAACAGGATGCAGACGTCGTGATGTTCTTGTACCGCGACGAGCTGTACAACGCGGACTCGCCTGACCGGGGCACGGCCGAGGTGATCCTCTCGAAGCACCGCAACGGCCCGACCGGGGTGACGCAGCTGGCCTTCCTCGAGCACTACACCCGCTTCGCCAACATGGCCCGGGTCTAGCCGGCGCCTGTAGGGACGCGGTGAAGGTGATCAGCGGCGAGCCCAACATGATCAGCAGGTGATCAGTCGAGCGCACGAAGATGATCACCGGCGGCTCCTCACCTCGGTTCGTCGTCGGGTGGTCGTCTGGCTCGACGGTCCCTTCGGCGTGGGCAAGACGGTCGTCGTGCACGCGCTGGCTCGGGAGATGCCCGGTGCGCGCATCGTCAACCCGGAGCGGGTCGGCTACGGCAGGTTGTGAACCGCCTGCCGGTCATCGGGTGCCAATCTGCTCGACCCGTGCCAAGGAGGCAGGGCGGGAGCCGGGGTGCAGGCCTGGCGTGAGGCCGGCCCGCGAGTTGGAGGGGTCCCGGCCCCCACCGCTACCTCTACGCTGCGCCTGCTGGCGGCGCCACGCTGCATCTTTCATCGTCGGGAGGAGGAGGACTCTTGAGCAAAATCTCACACGGCGTGGCGAAAAGTCGGTGTTCCCCGCGATGCATGGCCGGAACACGCGGAGTAGGCTCAGCGCCGATGTCGCTCTTGCCTGCCCGCCCTGGCGGCCGGTGGTGATGGCCCGTGTTCCTTGGTGAGGACCTGCTGCCGTTGTTGGTGCTGGCCCTCGGTGCCGCGATGGCGATGGGAAACGGGCTGGCCCTCGTCCGGCCCCCTGACCGGCCTCGTGAGGGCGAGTTGGAGCGGGCGCCGGCCGGTCGCAGTGTCGTCATGATCGGCGTCGGCCTCCTGGCCGCACTGTGGGCGCTCGCCTCGTTGATCCTCAGGTGAGCCGATGAACGACAGAGGCAAGACCATCGAGGGCCTGGCCGCCCAGCTAGGCGTACCGAGCTCTGTGGCACGCGAGCACCTGGGCGCCGAGCTTCGGGCCCTGCGGGCCGCTCTGCCGCTCCATGGCCAGGAGGGGCTCTCTCCACCAACGCCGGGCGGATGGAACCAGGCCATGTACGCCTACGACGAGGCGCTGGTCGTGGTCGGGCACATGCTCAACATCCCCGATGCCCCTGATCCGGAGTTCTTCATCGGGTACCGTCGCCTCACCGAGTTGGAGCGCAAGCTCCTCGAGGAGGGCGTCACGGCCGCGGGCATCGACCTGCGTCCCCGCATGGAGCTCGGCGGCTGACGCCGCCGCTGCGGATCCTCGAACTCACCTCGGCCACGCCCGCTCTCGGCTTCGGCAATCCGCGATTGCGTCTGTGGCTCCTTAGCTCCCATGGCCCCTGGCGGTGCCGCCCTCGGCGGATGAGAATCGTGCGGTGTCGGGCCGGGCAGACGTCGTGTCACTATGGCGCTCGGAGCCCGTTCTTAGCTTGACGCGGGGGTCTCGGGCGCTCCGTCCTGTTGCTCCGAGCACGCACCTCAGTTTCTTCATTGACGAGGCCCCCATCCGGGCCGGGACACCACAAGTGACCGAGACGAGGGAGTTGACGGAGATGCAAGTTGTCGTGGAGCGGTGCGCGTTCTTGGATGTACACCGCGACACCGTGATGGCATGTGCCCGCGCACCCGATGGCGCTGGTGGGCGCCGGGAGGAGGTGAGCGAGTTCCGCACCACGACCTCTCAGCTCTTGTTGTCGGACTGGCTGGTCGAGCGTGGCGTCACCCTGGTGGGCATGGAGGCCACCGGCGTCTACTCGAAGCCGGTCCACTGGGTGCTGGAGGACGTCATCGAGGCGGTGTGGGTCATCAACGCCCGCCACATCTGCAAGGTCCCCGGCCGCAAGACCGACGTGGCTGATGCCTGCTGGGGCGCGCAGCTGCTCGAGCACGGCCTGGTCCGCCCCTCGTTCATCCCGCCCCGCCCCGCCCGCGAGCAGCGGGACCTGACCCGGTACCGCAAGTCTGTGATCGAGGAGCGGGGCCGGGAGACCCAGCGCCTGCACAAGGTCCTCGAAGACGCCGGGGTGAAGCTGTCGTCCGTGGCGTCGTCGGTGCTGACCAAGTCGGGCCGGGAGATGATCGACGCCCTCATCGCCGCCCAGCCCGATCCTGCCGTGCTGGCCGAGCTGGCCAAGGGGCGGGTGTGCGCCAAGATTCCCGAGCTCAAAGACGCCCTGGCCGGCCGGTTCAACGCCCACCACGCCTTGTTGTGCCGCGCCATGCTGGCCCGCATCGACCAGGCCGACGCCACCATCGCCGAGCTGACCGCGCGAATCGAGACGCTTTTGGACCCTCACGAGGCGGCGGTGACGCTCCTGGTCGGGATCCCGGGGGTGAGCTATCGCATCGCCCAGGTGATCCTGGCGGGGCACCACACACCCGGGTCCGTAAGGGCACACGCTGGCATCCTTCGGCCCGGTGCGATCGAGGCGAGTGCTGCTGCTGGTGGCCGTGGTCGTCGTTGGCGCCCTGTGGCTGGCCCTCGTGCCGCACGACGGACAGAGCGCCGATGCGCGGAGCCCTGCGTACTGGTGGCGGGCCATCGGTACGGCCGTCGGCCTCGGCGCCGCCACACGATCGGACGACTCGGCCCTCGTCGGCGCGCCCGTCACCCTGCGGGCGCTGCTCCTTACCGGCTGGACGGCACCGCGAGGCGACAACGACGGGCTGTGCATCCTGTGGGTTCCCGTTGCTGGTCGGCTTCGGCGCCATCCTCGCCGGAGCCGGGGCGGCGGGCGGCGGCACTGGCCACCCGCCTGTCCGGCGGGCACTTGGACAGGCCGTGACTGACGTGTCGGGGGCGCACCCGTGGTCACGATAAAGGTCACGACCGGCCTTGGCGATGACCGAAGCCCCGGCCCGGGAGGCGCCTTTGCCGTCCTGACCAGGGCTTTGGTGGAGAGCGGGCGACGGGAATCGAACCCGCGTTCTCAGCTTGGGAAGCTGATGTTCTGCCGCTGAACTACGCCCGCGTGACCGGCTTGCTCACTGCAAAACCCCAGGTCAGCGGGCTGCTGGCCCCTTCGGGTGTTGCCGCCTCCCGGCGCCGTGACCCTGGCGTGACCTTCGCGTGACCTAACGGGGCGAGACGTGACCGCACCGAACAGCACCACACGCTACCAAGAGCCCCGAGCGCGCTCAGTCGTTCGGCGTCAGTGGGAGGGAACGGACGCGCACGCGAGAGCGGCCGACGACGACGATCGCACCGGCCTCGAGCTCGCTCGCCACTCGGGGGAGGGTGGCGATCAGGAGCGTCGCCCGTGCCTCCGATGTGAGCCGGCCCGCCGATCGGATCAGCACCAGCGACGGCAACGGCGAGCCGGATCGAGCGAGGAGCGCGCCGAAGTCGGTGTCCTCGGACAGCAGCACACGCATCTCGGCGATGGCGAGCTGGAGGACCTGGTCGTCTTCGGTGAGGACATGCCCCGCTCGCTCACGTGCACGACGTCGTGGCCGGCGTCGCGGAGGAGAGCGGCGACGCGAGGCGCCAGGTTCTGGTCGACCAGCAGCTTCACCCGGCGATGAGTGGAAGCTCCCGCTCCTGCACCGCCTCGGCGGCGAAGGCGAGGGCGGCGAGGATGTCCTGCTCCTCGAGATCGGGGTAGTCGGCGAGGATCTGCTGGTGGGTCTCACCCGCAGCCAGCAGGCTGACGATCGTGGTCACCGGGATCCGCAGCCCGCGAATGCAGGGCAGCCCGCCCATCTGCTTCGGGTTGATGGTGATCCGCTCGAACCGCAGCGTCTCTCCTCGGTCGCTACCGCTCAGGGTACGCCGACACGGCGGCTCAAGCCTCTCGTGGCTGGCGCTCGCTGTGCGCATCGAGCGCAACGACCTCGGCCGTTGGCTCGGCGCGGGCGGCGCGGATCAGCCGGTCGATTCCGGTCGCCAGCTCGCGGTCGCGCTCGTCGGTGGCGTGCTGGTAGCGCAACGCCGCGTCCTGGGTCGCGTGTCCGAGCCGGCGCATGATCTCCTTCGTGCCCGCACCGGTCGTCGCCGCAAGCGTGCCCGCCACGTGGCGCAGGTCGTGGAAGTGGAGCTCGGGCACGCCCACCGATCGCCGGGCCCGCTCCCACTCGCGCTGCCACACCCCGGAGCGCACACCTCGCCCGTGCTCGCCGACGAACACCAAACCCTCGCGACCGGAGCCGGACCACGTCGCGAGGTGCTCGTCCAGCGCCGGCAGTACCTCCTCGGGCAGGGCCAGCGTGCGCCGACCGGCGGCCGTCTTCGGGGGTCCGATCAGCTGCTCGCCGGTCTTCGACTCCTGGCGTTGGACGCGCACCTCGATGGTGCGGTGAAGGAGGTCGATGTCCATCCGGCGCAAGCCGAGCAGCTCCCCCTTTCGGAGGCCGCAGAACGCCGCGAGCAGCACCATCGCCCGGTAACGAGAGTCGACCGCGCCGGCGAGCGCGAACACCTGGCTGATCGTCGGGATAGCCCGCTCCTCCGCCGGTTCGACGCCCGCGCCCTTGATCGCGCACGGGTTGACCACGATGTGCCGGTCCTCCACCGCGGTGTTGAGGACCGCTCGCAGCAGCCGGTAGCACTTGGCGACCGTCGACCGGCCGACACCACGCGCCAGAAGGTTGCTGTGCCAGTGGCGCACCATCGCCGGGCTGAGCTCGCCGAGGGTCGCAGCACCGAGGGTGGGCAGGATGTGGTTGTCGAGGTAGCCCTGGTAGAGCTCGCGCACGCGGGGCCGCAGCGGCTCGCCTCGCGTCGTCAACCGCGACGTCAACCAGCGCGATGCGTACGTCCCGAGGGTGAGGCGTCCCTCGGCCGGCGCGACCCACGCGCCCTTCTACTGGTCGGTGAGAGCGGAGGCGAACGTGCGCTCCGCCGCGGCCTTGGTCGTGAAGGTGCCGATGCTGACGCGGCGCCCTGTCCCTGGATCGATGATGCGGACGCGCCACCGTCCGCTGGGCAGGTGGTCGATATCGCCGAGCTGCCGCCGCCGGCCTCTGGCCATGTCAGTCCTCCTGGTCGTCGTTGAGTGGTTCGCCGGCGCGATGGGAGGTCGAGCGCAGGTAGCCGGCGGGGCCGAGCGTCTTGATCTTGTTGGCGAAGTCGGCCAGGAACTCGGCGACCTCGTCGAGGCGGTCGCCGTACTCGACCTCGATCTCGCGCAGGCGCTGCTTGCGCCACGTGCGGAAGTGCTGGTGCCAGTTGCCGGCCGCGTCTCCGGGCCCGAAGATGGCGGCGAGCACGCGGTCGGACGCGTCGGGGTCGCTGATCTTGATCTCGGCCAGGCGGGCGTCGACAGCGTCGAGCTGGCTGTCGGTGCCGAGCAGGCTGCGCCAGAGTTCGGCGACCGGCCGTCGCGTGTCGGCGAGTTCGGCCACGCCGGTGCCCGGCGGGGGGATGAAGAAGTAGGCGATGGGCACGTCGAACACGACGGAGAGCAGGTACAGCTCATGAGCGTCGAAGCGGCGCCGGCGCTCGCCGTCGAAGCCGCGTTCCATGCCCGAGATGGAGGCTTGGGGGAGTTGGTGGCCGGTGAGCTGGGCGAGCCGGTCGGCGACGGCCTGTTGGGTCATCGCGCGGCGCTCGCGGATGGCTCGGACGTTGTAGGAGACGACGGCGTTGACGTCGAGGCCCGCCGGCTCCTGGCGGCGCGGGCTCGGCAGGGCGCTTCCGGGGGCGGACCATCGACTCCTCAATCCTTACTGTTGTGCTTGACAACGCTACCACTTCACGCGATAAGTACAGGCTGCAGTGTCCCACAGCATGGAGGAGTGTGTCCGTGGGCGAGTTCCCTCGCTTCCTGACCGTCGAGCAGGCGCCAAGCTCCTCCAGCTGGGCCGGTCGAAGACCTACGAACTGACGGTGGAGTGGGAGCGCACGCGCGGCCAGTGCGGCATCCCGTTCGTGTGGTTCGGCAACCAGAAGCGGATCCCGTACGACGCGCTCATGCGCTGGGTCGACGCCCAGCTCGCCCCGCCGGCGGCGTGACCCAGACGATCGCCCGGGCCTGGCGCTGCCGCGCTGCGACGGGAGCGGGCCCGGTGGCGTGGTGCGCGCTCGAGTGCTTGGTCGAGCGGTCTGGCGACGGGCGCACGGCGGTGGCGTCGGTGCGGGCTGTCGCCGCCGAGCTCGGTGTCGCCAAGAACACGGCCCACCGCGCCATCACGTCCCTCGCCCGCGCTGGGCTCGTCAAGCCACTCCAGGCCCGCAAGCTCGACGGCCGCTTCCAGCCCGGCAGCTACCTGCTCGACCTCGGCGACCTCCTCACCACCGCGCCGACGCCTCCGACACCGTCCCCTCGGCAGCGAGCCACGACATCCGCTCGGCAGCGAGCCACGACACCCGCCGCTTTCGAGCAGCTCACCCTCCTCCCGAGCGCCTGACCATGCGCATCCACCTCCTGCCCCCGACCCGAATCCATCACCACGACAGACAAGTGCCCGCGGGCGGTAACGGGAGCGCGTCGTGCTGCGCGTGACCACCATCCACGCCAACACCGCCGGCCCCTCGGCCCGCTACTACACCCGCTACCTCGCCGATGAGGGCCCCGAGGGCGAGGGCCGGTGGCTCGGGCGCCAAGCCGCCGGGCTCGGCCTCGGCGGGCGGGTGTCGACCGAGGATCTCGAGGCGAGGGTGTACCAGGACCTCGCGGCACGGCGCTCGGGCGAAGAGCGGGAGATCTGCTGGCCCTGGCTGACGCGGAGGCGCGGCACTCCGCCCACTGGGAGGTGCTGCTGGGCCGACCACGCCCGCACCCGGCGCCGGGCGACCGCGCGCAGTCTCGTGCTCGCTTTCCTGGCCCGTCGCTTCGGATCCGTCTTCGTCCTCGCGCTCGCCCAGCGCGCGGAGAGCCGCTCGCCGTCCCAGGCCGACACCGACGCCACGCTGCACATGGGCCGCCGACGAGCGGGTGGCTCGCTACAGACGGCCCTGCGCCTGGTCGGCGCCCGGTGACCGCGAGCCTGGCCTTGCGCAGTCAGCCACCCGCCAGTGAGGTCCCAAGGCTGCAGTCCGCGGCGTCCCGCCGCCATCGACGACACCCGACGGGTCGCTCGGGCGCGGGGGACCGCCTGCGCCTGCGCCGATCACAGTCAGCTCGTAGTCGGTCACTGGAGCGCCCGTTCAGCGGGCAGCGGCTTCGGTGGGCGCGGCGATCCCGAGGTTGCTCACGCGAGGGCTCGCAAGGGTTCGTCCGATCACCAGGACGAGCACGCCGGTCACGAGGATCGCCGACGCGGCCCCGGCTGCGGCCCCAATCTGGATCATCGGAGGCTTGCCCATGATGACCGAACGCTCGCCGTAGATGAAGGCGATCACCGCGGCGGCGTACAAGAGATTGCCAAGCATGACGACGAGGGCGGTGCTGCGTTGCGGCACTGCTCGCTTCGCCGCTCCACGCACGATGGCAAGGACGACGACCGCCGCGAGCAGCAGGGTCAGCCCGGCGGTGTCGTTCTTGAAGCCGGTCGTAAACCCGTTCTTGCCCAGCGTCAGGTTCGCGGCACTGCCATAGACCATGACGAACAACCCGCCGACGAGCATCAATTCGATGAGCAGGCTTCGGCCTAGCGCGCCAGGCCCGCGGTGGCCGCGGCGACGGTCTGCCTGCTTGACGAACTCGCGGGCGATCAGGACCAACATGCCCGGGATCGTGATCCCCAAGAAACTGATCCAGTTCCACATGGGCGGCATCAGCTTCGGGCCGGCAAGTTGTCCGATGCCAATGGCCAGCAGGATCGTGCCGACGATGAGCAGGACCCCGTCACGCAACGCGCCGGCGAAGGACAGTTTCCCACCTCGCTCCGCGGTCGGCGTGCTGACTCCGGACAGCACTAGTCCGGCCGAACCCAGCGCGAGCGCAAGCACGACCAACAGGAACTGATCCCGAGCTGTCTGATAACCAACAGCGCCCCGGTGAAAGGCGGGCATCGCGACGCCCAGGGTCAGCAGAGCACCCGCCAACACGACTTCGGGCAGCAACACGCCGAGGCGGACCGCTCCCCGGGACAACCCCAGCCTCACCAACAACAGGCCGGGCACGAGGACCGCGGCGCCGATCGCCACTTCCGCCAACCGGATGGCGGTACCCGGATCGCCCGCGAACGCGAGCACCATGAGGGCGATGCCGTCGGCCACGGTGATGACCCCCAGCACCCCCGCGGCTGTGCGGGTGAACCCGCCTCGCCTGCTGGTGCGGCTCCCCGCCTGCCCGTGGTCCGGACCTGGCGACTCGGTGGCGGTCGTCATTGGTAGCCTTTCGCTCGGTGCCATCATGCGCTGTTCGCGCGGGCCGTGCCCGGAGCGCACCATACCCAGATAAGCCGGGCGATTAGGATCAGAGCTGCGTAGCAGTAGGTAACACGCACTGACACGCTGAGGCTGGGGAGGGTGCCGCGACGCCGGCGCTCCGCGTGGCTTCGTCAACTGAGACGGTACCGCGTGACGCTTCTATCTTCGTCAAGATCCCGCCCCGGTCGATGTCTCAGGCTGTTCAGAGCTGCTGAGAACTGTTTACGCAGGTCAGGAGGGGTGGTCGAGTTGCGTGCTGTGTTGTGTGCGGCTGAGTTCGGTGCCGCTGTGGCACGCGAATGGCACGACGATCGGGCCTCCTCCTCCATCAGGGAGATCACTCGTACGACCGTTGTTATCACTCGCTGTCCGGCGTTATCGCTGGTCGTGGGCGGCGTCCGACTGACGCGGCGTCAGAGCATCCCGAGGCCCTCGAGCAGGATCTTGACGCCGACGCCGATGAGGACCAGACCGGCGGCGATCTCCGCCGGGCCGCGGACGCGGGCACCGGCACGCTGACCGAGCGCGACGCCGGCGAACGACAGGACGCACGTCACCGCGCCGATGACGATCACCGCCGCGAGGATGTTCACGTCAAGGAACGCCAGACTGACCCCGACGGCGAGCGCGTCGATGCTGGTGGCGAGGGAAAGCACGAGCAGTTCGCGCGGAGTGACGAGCATGGCCACCTTGGTGGCGCCGGTGCCCTCCCCAGGCAGGTCTTCGGAGCGCAGTGCCTCGCGCAGCATCCTGCCGCCCACGAGCGCGAGCAGGCCAAACGCGACCCAGTGGTCGACCTCGGTGATGAACTGCTCGAGCTGAGTGCCCAGAAGCCACCCGAGCAGCGGCATGAGCGCCTGCGCGAGCCCGAACGCGATGGCGATCGACGCCGCGGTGCGAAGGTGCAGCCGCGGCATGCCCAAGCCCTTACCGACGGCGACGGCGAACGCGTCGGCGCTCACGCCCAGGGCGATGATCAACAGGGTCACGGGCGACATGTACGAGGGACTCCTACCTTCCCACCGGCACGATGATCGGCACCGCCGAAGCGCTCTCGACTGCGCCTGCGGCTTCTACCTACCACGCACCGATACCCCGAGGACGAACGCGCGGCAACAGTAGCGGGGCGCGGGCGCCTGCCGGACGCGTTGCGGGCCGACGGGACCGATCGATGGTGCTGGCGACGCTATTGGCTGTGCCGCGCCGACGGGAGGTCGTGGGCCTGCGCCTCGCGCGCATCCGGGTCGCGGATCGGAGCGTGCTCATCCCCGAAGGCAAGGGGCCAGCAGCGGGTCGTCGGTTGCGAGCCCGTTCTTCGTAGCCCTGGGGACCTATCTCCGCGACAAGCATCCCGCCGGCGCGGCGACGACACGCGTGTTCGCCCTCGAACGATCCCGGCGCGGCCAGCCGCTGCCGGCGAGGGCGTCGACAGACCATGGCCGGCGCCCGCGCCGCGGCGGTCGACACGGGCGCCCGCGATGGATGACGGACATGGCGCTGCCCGTCGGTCGATCCAGTTCCACAGAATGCGCCGCAGGCAGCACCGTCCCCAAGCGGTAGGCGGGAGGCCCTGGCGTGACCTAACCGTGACCTAATGAGTCAGTATCCAACGGCATTCGGTAGCACGGTCCAGCACGGTCCACACGCTCTGAGCAGCACTTTCCCGAATCCGGCCTGGTCACGAGACCCCCCGTCCAGCTTTGGAAGCTGATGTTCTGCCGCTGAACTACGCCCGCAGCGGTGTCACTGTAGCGGCGCTGCTCAGGCCGGGACCGGGCCTGGGTGCGTCCGCGGGGTTCGCCCGGGAGTTCACCTGCGGGAAACACACTGGCAAACTTCGGCTCCTATGTTTCTACGGCGATGGACGTCGTGACGCTCAGGTGGCCGCTCGAAACCGAGCGACGCGCGGCGTTGGCCGCGGCCCAGGCGCCTCGGCTCCTGCTCGTCGAAGGCGGGTCCCCGGCACCGCAGACCGAGGATTGCCTGGAGGACTGGCTTCGGGTGCCCGCGTCCGAGGACGACCTGCGCGCTCGGGCCGAGGCGCTGGCACTGCGAGCTCGCGCCCACCTCCCGACGGTCCCCCTGCTCGACAAGGATGGGGTGCTGCGCTTCGGATCGGCCTGGGTGCCGTTGCCGCCGGTGGAGTGCCGACTGATGGACGCCCTTCTGGAACGGTTTGGCGCCGTTGTCCATCGAGAGACGCTCGCTCGCGCCGCGTGGCCCGACGGGGCCCCGGGGCGGAACGCCCTCGACGTACACGTCCTGCGACTGCGCCGCCGGCTCCTTCCGGTGGCACTGGCCATCCGCACCATCCGCTCCCGTGGGTACCTGTTGGAGAAGGCAGTCTCAGAAGCGCGACCGCTCAGCGCGCGCGAGGCGTGATCTCCTCCACAACGAAGAAGACATCCCCCCCAGCTCCGAGCGGGGCTCGTGAACCCGGTGGAACGACTCGGGACAGCGCTCAGCCGGTCGCGGCCTTTCTGGTCACTCTCATCAGCCAGAGCGCACCGACGAGGGCGGCAACCGTGGACGCGACCAGCACGCCGATCTTGGCCGCTTCCTGGAGCGGTCCCGACCCGTACGCCAACTCCGTGATGAACAGCGACACCGTGAAGCCGATGCCCCCGATGGCGGCGATGCCGGCGACCATGGGCCAGGTGGCGCCTTCGGGAAGTCGGCCGGCACCGAAACGAACAGCCAGCCAGGACGCTGCCGTGATGCCGACGAGCTTGCCCAGGACGAGGCCGACGACGACACCCACCGCCACCCGCAAGGAGCCGGGAGCGTCGAAGGAGTCTGTCGTGATGGCCACGCCGGCGTTGGCGAGGGCGAAGAGAGGCACGACCACAAAGCTCGTCCACGGATGGAGCAGGTGCTCCAGGCGCTCGGCGGGTGAGACCGAGGTCTTGGCCAACCGTGTCATGGCCGAGAGCTCGGCGGGACTCGGGTCGTCTGTGAGGTCGCCCGCCCAGTGACGGGCCACCGCCGCCGGCGTGAGTGGCCTGGCTGGCGCGAGCAGGCCGAGCCCGACGCCGGCGATGGTCGCGTGAACGCCGGACGCCTGTGTGGCCAACCACACACCGATGCCCAGGACGACGTACGGCGGCATCCACACGATTCCCGCCCGGTGGAGGCCGACCATGACGGCGAGCAGCACCAGCGCGGTCATGAGGAAGGCGGGCTGGACATCGGTGGCATAGAAGATGGCGATGACCATGATGGCGCCGATGTCATCCACGATGGCCAGCGTCAGGAGGAACAGTTTCAGCGACGCGGGGACCCTCGAGCCGAGCACGGCGACGACACCGATGGCGAAGGCGATGTCGGTGGCCATCGGGATGCCCCACCCCTTCGATCCCCCGCTGCCGTGCGCCACCAGGAGGAAGAACAGGGCCGGCACTGCCATACCGCCGGCGGCGGCGATGGCAGGCATGGCGACCGCTCGCGGGTCACGGAGCTGGCCGTGGACGAGCTCGCGCTTGATCTCCAGCCCGACCACGAAGAAGAAGATGGCCATGAGCCCGTCGTTGACCCAGTGCCGGAGATCCTCCGACAACACGAACCGGCCGAGCCCGATCGACAGCTCGGTGTGCCACAACGCGCGATACGAGGCAGCCCACGGCGAGTTGGCCCACACCAGGGCGCCCGCCGCAGCCGCCAGCACCACGAGCCCGCCGGCCGCCTCGGTCTCCAGGAACTGCCGCAGCACTCTCGGGACACGCCGCCCCGGCACGGCGTCGGCAGCTCCCGTCGGGTGTGGTGCGGCGCTGCCATCGTCGATCTTCGTGGTGGCCACGGCTTCGGCTCCTCGGTCGCGGAAGGCCATCTTGCCGACCAGGCTTCCCGGCGCACCCCACCGAAGTGGTGGGCCCATCCTTGCAGATCCCGGCCCCTTCCGCGTTCGGGACCGCCTCGTTCAGCTCGCCTGGCGGGCGGTCTCCTCGGCCCGTCGCCGGATCTCCTCGGCGTCGCCCAGCAGGCGATCCGCCCTCGGGCGCAGGTCCTCGTCGAGCTCGAACAGCCAGGGCACACCCGTCGGGATCTCGAGTTCCGTGATCTTTTCGTCGGGAATGTCCTTCAGGTGCTTGACCAACGCACGCAGGCTGTTGCCATGGGCGGAGATGAGCACCACCTTGCCCAGTCGCAGGTCAGGAACGATGGCGTCCTGCCAGTAGGGGACCATGCGCGCGACGACGTCCTTCAGGCACTCCGTGGCGGGCAGCACCTCGGGCGCCAGGTCCCGGTACATCGGGTCGTGGCGAGGGTGGCGCGGGTCGTCGTCGCCCAGTGGCGGGGGCGGGACGTCGTAGCTGCGCCGCCATGCGTGCACGGCATCGACGCCGAACTTGTCCGCTGTCTCCTTCTTGTCGAGGCCCTGGAGCGCCCCGTAGTGGCGCTCGTTGAGGCGCCAGTGCCGCCGCACCGGGACCCAAACGAGGTCCATGACCTCCAGGGCCAGGTTGGCCGTGCGGATGGCCCGCTTCTGCATCGACGTGTGGACGACGTCGACCGCGACGCCGGCGGCGACGAGCAGCTTGCCGGCGTCGCGGGACTCGGCCTCGCCGCGCTCGGTCATGTCGCACTCGTACCAGCCGGTGAAGAGGTTGAGCTCGTTCCAGCTGCTCTGGCCGTGCCTGAGCAGCACGAGGGTCGCCATGCGCGGAACCGTAGTGTGCGCCCGTGCCCGATCTCCGCTTCGACCACCTCTACCGCCACGAGGAGCTCACCGAGGCGCTGAACGGACTGGCCGCCGAGTATCCGCACCTGATGACGCTGGAGAGCATCGGGACGAGCTACGAGGGCCGCGACATCTGGCTGGCGACGATGACGAACGCGGCAACCGGGTCGCACCACGAGAAGCCGGCGCTGTTCGTGGAGGCCAACATCCATGCCACCGAGGTGACCGGTTCGACCGCCGCTCTCCACCTGCTGCACCACCTCGTCACCGGCCACGGTGAGGACGAGAACGTGAGCCGCGTCCTCGACACCCGCTGCTTCTACGTAGTCCCCCGGTTGAACCCCGACGGCGTTGAGCTGGCCCTGGCCGATCGCCCTCGGTACCTGCGCTCCAGCGCCCGCCCCTGGCCCCGCGCCGAACCCCAGGACGGCCTCGTCGAGGAGGACGTGGACGGCGACGGGCGGATCCTCACCATGCGGGTCCCCGATGCCAACGGCCCGTGGAAGGCGTGCCCCGAGGACCCGCGCCTCCTGGTGGCGCGGGACCCGGACGAGGTGGGGCCGGGGCCGTACTGGCGCCTCCTGCCCGAAGGCAGGATCCGCAACTACGACGGCGTCCTCGTCCCCCTCGCCCCCAGGCTCGAGGGCCTGGACCTCAACCGCCAGTTCCCTGCCGGCTGGCGGACCGAGGGCGACCAGGCGGGCGCCGGTCCCTACCCCGGCTCGGAGCCGGAGATCCGCGCCCTGCTCCAAGCCGTGGCCGCCCGCCCCAACCTGTGTGCCTACATCGCCTACCACACCTTCGGGGGCGTCCACCTGCGGCCCTACTCGGACCACGACGACGACCACCTGCCCACGAGTGACCTGCGGACGTTCTTGGAGATCGCCAAGCTGGCCACGGCGATCACCGGCTACCGGGCGGTGTCGGTGTACCACGACTTCCGCTACGAGCCAAAGGAGATCATCACCGGAGCATCGGATGACTGGGCCTACGACCACCTCGGTGTGTACGCCTGGACAACGGAGTTCTGGAGCCCGATACCGAAGGCGGGCATCGCCGAGCACAAGTTCATCGAGTGGTTCGACGACCATCCCGTGGCGGACGACCTGGCGCTGCTGCGCTGGAGCGACGAGACGGTCGGTCGCAACGTCGGCTACGTCGACTGGTACCCCTTCGAGCACCCGCAGCTGGGCCCGGTGGAGCTGGGGGGCTGGCACTTCTTCCGCGTCTGGTCGAACCCGCCACCGGCGCTCATGGAGGCCGAGATCGCGCCCCACGCCGACTTCGCCGTCCGCCACCTGCTCCTGTCCCCTCGCCTCGAGCTGCACAACGCCTGTGCGGAGCTCGTCGGGGCCCTCGGCGACAGCGGGCTCGCCACGTGGCGGGTCCGGGTAGTGGTCGACAACACCGGCTGGATGGCCACCAACGTCACCGAGCGGGCGCTCGAGCGCAAGGCGGTGCGGCCGGTGGAGGCAGAGATCACCCTGCCGGACGGGTGCCACCTGGCCGCCGGCACCCCCCGGCTGGAGCTCGGCCAGTTGGGCGGGCGGGCCCTCAAGCGATCGGCCCTGCTGGCCAGCGACCCGACCGACGACAGGACCAAAGCGGAGTGGGTGGTACGAGGCCCGGCGGGGGCCGTGGTCGCCGTCGAGGTCCGCCACCAACGGGGCGGGGTCGTCCGGGTGGACGTGGAGCTCGACGCGATCACAGAATCATGACAGAAGCGCGCTCAATTTTGCTATAATCGCATCGTCAGCTAGATCGCCAACCCCATCTGGAGGCAACCGCATGTCCAAGGCCGTCGGCATCGACCTCGGCACCACCAACTCTGTCGTCAGCGTGCTGGAGGCGGGCGAACCCGTCGTCATCCCCAACGCCGAGGGCGCCCGCACCACCCCGTCGGTGGTCGGCTTCTCGAAGAGCGGCGAGGTGCTCGTGGGGGAGGTGGCCAAGCGCCAGGCCATCACCAACCCGGACCGCACCATCCGGTCGGTCAAGCGCCACATGGGCACCAACTGGAACGTCGACATCGACGGCAAGCGCTACACCCCCCAGGAGATCTCCGCCCGCATCCTGCAGAAGCTCAAGCGCGACGCCGAGGCCTATCTCGGCGACACCGTCACCCAGGCCGTCATCACCGTCCCCGCGTACTTCGACGACGCCCAGCGCACGGCCACCAAGGAGGCGGGCCAGATCGCCGGCCTCGAGGTCCTGCGCATCATCAACGAGCCCACCGCCGCGGCGCTGGCCTACGGGCTCGACAAGGAGGGCGAGGAGCAGACGATCCTGGTCTTCGACCTGGGCGGCGGCACGTTCGACGTGTCCATCCTGGAGATCGGCGAGGGCGTGTTCGAGGTCAAGGCCACCCACGGCGACACCAACCTGGGCGGCGACGACTGGGACCAGCGCATCATCGAGTGGCTGGTCAAGGAGTTCAAGAACACCGAGGGCGTCGACCTCGGCAAGGACAACATGGCCCTCCAGCGGCTCAAGGAGGCGGCCGAGAAGGCCAAGATCGAGCTGTCGCAGGTGGCCGAGACGCAGATCAACCTGCCCTTCATCACCGCCACCAGCGAGGGCCCCAAGCACCTCGACCTCAAGCTCACCAGGGCCCAGTTCCAGAAGCTCACCGCAGATCTGGTGCAGCGGTGCAAGGGCCCCTTCGAGATGGCCATCAAGGACGCCGGGTTCACCAAGGGCGACATCGAGCACGTCATCCTCGTCGGTGGGTCCACCCGCATGCCGGCCATCCAGGACCTCGTCCACTCCATGACCGGCAAGGACGCCCACAAGGGCGTCAACCCCGACGAGGTCGTCGCCGTGGGCGCCGCCGTGCAGGCCGGGGTGCTCAAGGGTGAGGTCAAGGACGTCCTGCTCCTCGACGTCACGCCCCTGTCGCTCGGCATCGAGACCAAGGGCGGCATCATGACCAAGCTCATCGAGCGCAACACCACGATCCCCACCCGGCGCTCCGAGGTCTTCACCACCGCCGACGACATGCAGCCGTCGGTGGAGATCCACGTGCTCCAGGGTGAGCGGGAGATGGCCACCTACAACAAGACGCTGGGCAAGTTCCAGCTCGTCGACCTGCCCCCCGCCCCCCGGGGCGTGCCCCAGATCGAGGTCACCTTCGACATCGACGCCAACGGCATCGTCCACGTCTCGGCCAAGGACCGGGCCACCATGAAGGAGCAGTCGATGACCATCACCGGCCAGTCGTCACTCAACCGTGAGGACATCGAGCGCATGGTCCGTGACGCCGAGGCTCACGCCGACGAGGACCGCCGCCGCAAGGAGGAGGTCGACATCCGCAACAGCGCCGACACCCTCGTGTACCAGACGGAGAAGCTCATCAAGGACCAGGGCAGTCGGATGGTGGGCGAGGAGAAGGACAAGATGGAGGCGGCCCTCAAGGAGCTGAAGGCGGCGCTGGGCGGCAGCGACATCGATGCCGTCCGTCGCACCACCGAGGAGCTGTCGATGGCCAGCCAGGCCTTCGCCATGCGGCTCTACCAGCAGGCCAGTGACAACGAGGGCAACAGCGATGGCGAAGGCGGCCGCTTCGGCGACGGCTTCGGCGGCGGTGCAGGCGACGAGGAGGTCGTCGACGCCGAGATCGTGGACGAGGGCCGCTAGTGGCTGATCGCTGGTCTTCCCCCACCGGCCATCCCGCGGGCTCGACCCCTCCGCCGGCCTCCACGGAGGAGGTCGACGCGCTGGTCGAAGAGGCCGAGGATGCACTGGAGGGCGATCTCGAGGATCTCGGCGCACTCGACGCTGTGGCCGCCGAGCGCGACGACTACCTCGACCGGCTCAGGCGCCTCCAGGCCGACTTCGAGAACTACCGAAAGCGCATGCTGAAGCAGCAGGCCGAGCACGAGGAGCGGGCGACGGAGGGGCTCGTGGTCAAGCTCCTGCCCGTCCTCGACAACTTCGACCTCGCCCTCGGCCACGGCGCCGAGGACGTGGCACCGGTGCATCGCTCGCTGCTCGACGTGCTCGAGGCCGCCGGCCTGGAGCGCATCGACCCGGCCGGCCAGCCCTTCGACCCCAACGAGCACGACGCCGTCCAGCACGAGCCGGGCGACGGGGAGCCCGAGGTGATCGAGGTGCATCGGGCCGGGTACCGCTGGAAGGGCCGCGTGCTGCGCCCGGCCATGGTGAAGGTCAAGGGGTAAGGCAGGGCGAACGGCGTGCCGGCGCAGCGCGAGTGGCTCGAGAAGGACTTCTACAAGGTGCTCGGGGTCTCCGAGAAGGCCACCGACAAGGAGATCACCCGCGCCTACAGGAAGCTGGCCAAGCAGTACCACCCGGACGCCAACCCGGGCTCCGAGGACCGCTTCAAGGAGGTGTCGACCGCCTACGACGTGCTCGGCGACGCCGCCAAGCGCAAGGAGTACGACGAGGTCCGCCGCTATGGCCCGGTCGGCGGCGGGTTCCCCGGTGCCGCCCGCGGTGGGGGAGGGTTCAACGGCGGCGCCCGGGTGAGCTTCGACGACCTGGGCGACCTCCTCGGCGGCTTGTTCGGCACCGGGGCCCGAGGGGGCGGCCAGCAAGCGCGAGCAGGTGCGCGTCGAGGTGAGGACCTCGAGGCGACCCTGCACCTGTCGTTCCGCGATGCCATCGAGGGCGTGACCACCACGGTCAACGTGACCAGCGACGCCAGTTGCTCCACCTGCGGGGGTACGGGGTCGGCACCGGGGACCTCCCCGGTGATCTGCTCACGCTGTGGCGGCCGGGGCGTGCTGGCCGAGGACCAGGGCCTGTTCTCCTTCAGCTCGCCGTGCCGGGAGTGCGGAGGCACGGGCATGCGGGTGGAGACCCCCTGTCGCACCTGCCGGGGATCGGGCATCGAACGCCGGCCCCGCCAGGTCAAGGTGCGCATCCCGGCGGGGGTCGAGGACGGCCAGCGCATCCGGGTGAAGGGCCGCGGGGGCGCCGGGCACAACGGCGGGCCGGCCGGCGACCTCTTCGTGGTGGTGCAGGTCGAACCCCACGAGCTGTTCGGCCGCCGGGGCAAGAACCTCACGCTCCGGCTCCCCGTCACGTACCCAGAAGCCGTGCTCGGCGCCACGGTGAAGGTGCCCACCCTGGAGGAGCCGGTCAGCCTGCGCATCCCTCCCGGCACCCCGGCGGGCAAGACCCTGCGGGTCCGGGGCCGGGGCGTCCCCGCCAGGAACGGAGCCGGCGACCTGTTGGTGACGGTGGAGGTCGTGGTCCCCACCCACCTTTCGGACGAGCAGCGCCACGCGGTGGAAGCGCTCGCCGCCGCCATTCCCTCCGACGTGTCGCCCCGTCGTCACCTGGGGGTCGAATGACGGCGGCCGAGCGGACCGACGCCAGGAGGCGGGCGGTCTACGTGATCTCCGTTGCCGCCGAGCTGGCCGGCGTGCACCCCCAGACCCTGCGCATCTACGAGCGCAAGGGCCTCGTGGACCCGGCCCGCACCGGCGGCGGCAGCCGCCGTTACAGCGAGCGGGACATCGAGCGGCTGCGCCGGATCCAGGAGCTGACCGCGGTCGGCCTCAACCTCGAGGGCGTCCGGCGCGTCATGGCGCTGGAGGACGAGAACGAACGGCTCCGCCAGCAACTGGTCCAGACCCGGCTGGAGGCACGCGAAGCGGTGGAGGACGCCCACCGCCAGCATCGGCGCGATCTCGTGCCCGTCAGCCAGGCGGCGGTGCTCTACCGGCGCAGGGCGTGAACGGCTCCGCAACATTCGGCGGAGATGGGAAAGGGTTTCCGGCCTTCGAATGTTGACAATGCCGTACGCAGGTTTTTGAAGCTCGACGATAGAGGTTCGCATGGCACTTGATCCAAACCGCTGGACGCTCAAGACCCAGGAAGCGTTCAACGCCGCGTCCGACGCGGCCCGGGGCGCCAGTCATCCGGAGGTCACGCCCGACCACCTCCTCCTGGCCCTCCTCGGTCAGGAGGACACGGTCGTCCTGCCCGTGCTCCAGAAGGTGGGCCTCGCCCCCGCCACCGTTCGCAATCGCGTCACCGAGGCGCTGGGCCGGCTGCCTCGTGCCTACGGCTCGGAGCCGCAGCTCGGTCGCGAGCTGCGCGACGTCCTCGAGCGGGCGGGTACGGAGAGGACCGATCTCGGCGACGAGTACCTGTCCATCGAGCACGTGCTCCTGGCTCTGGCCGACCGCATCGGCGTGGACCGCGAAGACCTGCTCATGGGCCTGCGCGAGGTGCGGGGCAGCCACCGTGTCACCAGCCAGTCGCCCGAGGAGCAGTACCGGGCGCTGGAGAAGTACGGCAGGGACCTCACCGAGGAGGCCCGAAAGGGCAAGCTCGACCCGGTCATCGGCCGCGACGAGGAGATCCGCCGCGTCATCCAGGTCCTGTCCCGGCGCACCAAGAACAACCCTGTCCTCATCGGGGAGCCGGGCGTGGGCAAGACGGCCATCGTCGAGGGCCTGGCCGGTCGCATCGTGGAGGGCGACGTTCCCGAGGGTCTCAAGAACAAGCGACTGGTCTCCCTCGACCTGGGGGCCATGGTGGCGGGCTCCAAGTACCGCGGCGAGTTCGAGGACCGGCTGAAGGCCGTGCTCAAGGAGATTGCCGACGCCGAGGGCGAGGTCGTCACCTTCGTCGACGAGCTGCACACCATCGTGGGTGCCGGCAAGGCCGAGGGCTCCATGGACGCGGGCAACATGATCAAGCCGATGCTGGCGCGGGGCGAGCTGCGCCTCGTGGGCGCCACCACGCTCGACGAGTACCGCAAGCACGTCGAGAAGGACCCGGCTCTCGAGCGCCGCTTCCAGCCCGTGCTCGTCGGCCAGCCCACGGTGGAGGACACCATCGCCATCCTCCGCGGCCTGAAGGAGCGCTACGAGGTGCACCACGGCGTGCGCATCCAGGACGCCGCCCTCGTGGCCGCGGCTGTGCTCTCCGACCGCTACGTCACCGGCCGGTTCCTCCCCGACAAGGCCATCGACCTGGTGGACGAGGCCGGAAGCCGCCTGCGCATCGAGATCGACTCGGTGCCGACGGAGATCGACGTGGTGGAGCGGCGCATGCGCCAGCTCGAGATCGAGCGCCTGGCCCTGGCCAAGGAGACCGACCCGGCCTCGGTGGAGCGGTTGGGCAAGCTGGAGGAGGAGCTGGCCAACCTGCGGGAGCAGGCCGACGCCATGCGGGGCCACTGGCAGGCCGAGAAGGAGGCCATCGGCGCCATCCGGTCCCTGAAGGAGGAGCTGGAGGCCAAGAACAACGCAGTGGACCGCGAGCGTGACCTGGAGCGGGCCGCGGAGATCCGCTACGGCCAGATCCCCGAGCTCGAGCGCAAGGTCGAGGAGGCGACCGCCCGCCTGGCCCAGCTCCAGTCAGGCCAGAAGATGCTGAAGGAGGAGGTCGACGCCGAGGACGTGGCCGAGGTGGTCGCCAAGTGGACGGGCGTACCCGTCAGCCGCCTGCTCGAAGGCGAGATGGCCAAGCTCGTGCGCATGGAGGACGTTCTCCATGAGCGGGTCGTCGGACAGGACGACGCCGTGGGGGCGGTGGCCAACGCCATCCGCAGGTCCCGGGCCGGGCTGTCGGACCCCAACCGGCCCATCGGCTCCTTCCTGTTCCTCGGGCCCACCGGGGTGGGCAAGACCGAGCTGGCCCGGGCCCTGGCCGAGTTCCTCTTCGACGACGAGCGGGCCATGGTTCGGCTCGACATGAGCGAGTACATGGAGAAGCACACGGTCGCCCGGCTGGTCGGCGCGCCGCCGGGGTACGTCGGCTACGAGGAGGGCGGTCAGCTCACGGAGGCGATCCGGCGCCGGCCCTACGCCGTGGTCCTGCTCGACGAGATCGAGAAGGCGCACACGGACGTCTTCAACGTGCTCCTCCAGGTGCTCGACGACGGCCGCCTCACCGACGGGCAGGGCCGCACCGTCGACTTCACCAACACGGTGTTGATCATGACGTCCAACCTGCCCGGCGACCCCCGCGACACCTTCAAGCCCGAGTTCATCAACCGCATCGACGAGATCATCCGCTTCCGCCCGCTCGGCGAGGGAGACATGGGCGCCATCGTGGACATCCAGCTGCGCCACCTCCAGAAGCGGCTGGCGGCGCGACGGCTCGTCCTGGAGGTGAGCGACGAGGCTCGGGACTGGCTGGCGGCCAAGGGCTACGACGCCGTCTACGGGGCCCGGCCGCTCAAGCGCCTGATCCAGCGCGAGATCGGCGACGCGCTCGCCCTGGCGCTGTTCGAGGGCCGCTACACCGAGGGCGCGACCGTCCACGTGGACGTCCTGGGAGACGAGCTCGCCCTCAAGTAGTCGCTATGATCCTCGGAACACCGAGGTTCATCTGAGGGAGAGCGCGTGCCCGCGACCGTTGTGGTCGGCACCCAATGGGGCGACGAGGGCAAGGGCAGGTTCTGCGACCTGTTGGCCCGTGACATGCACCTCGTGGTGCGCTACCAGGGCGGCCACAACGCCGGGCACACCCTCGTGGTCGGCGGTGACACCTTCGCCTTGCAGCTCATCCCCAGCGGGGTGCTGTACGACCACGTCACGCCCGTCGTCGGCAACGGCGTGGTGGTGGACCCCGCCGTGCTCCTGGCCGAGGTGGACGCGCTGGAGGCGCGGGGGGTGGACTGCGGCCGCTTGCGGGTGAGCGGCAACGCCCACTTGATCATGCCCTACCACCAGGAGCTCGACCGCGTCACCGAGCGGAGGCTGGGCAACAACAAGCTGGGCACGACGAGGCGGGGGATCGGGCCGGCCTACGCCGACAAGGCCTCGCGGGTGGGCCTGCGGGTGCAGGACCTGCTCGACCCCAAGATCTTCCGCCAGAAGCTCGAGGTCGTGCTGAAGGAGAAGAACGCCATCCTGGCCAAGGTGTTCAACCGGCTCCCGGTGTCGGCCGACGAGGTGGCCACGACCTACCTCGACACCTACGCCGGGCGGATCGCGCCGATGATCGCCGATACCGTCGGGCTCGTGCACGAGGCTCTGGAGCACGGGCGCCAGGTCATGCTGGAGGGCGCGCAGGCCACGTTCCTCGACCTCGACCACGGCACCTATCCCTTCGTCACGTCGTCCAACCCGGTGGCCGGTGGCGCCTGCACCGGTGCCGGCGTCGGCCCTCGCCACATCGAGCGGGTGATGGGCGTGGCCAAGGCCTACGTGACCCGGGTCGGTTCCGGTCCCTTCCCTACAGAGGTCGACGGTGAGGTGGGCCACGCCATGGTGGAGCGGGGCCACGAGTACGGCACCAACACCGGCCGCCGCCGCCGCCCCGGCTGGTTCGACGCCGTCATGATGCGCCACGCCGTGCGGCTCAACTCACTGTCGGAGATCGCCCTGACCAAGCTCGACGTGCTCGACGCATTCGGCACCGTCAAGGTCTGCGTCGCCTACGAAACCGAGGGGCGGCGGGTCGAGCAGCTGCCCTACCACCAGTCGGTGCTGCACAAGGCCAAGCCGGTCTACGCCGAGCTGCCCGGATGGCAGGAGGACCTCACCGGCGCCACGTCAGTGGAGGAGCTGCCGCCAGCCGCGCGCGACTTCGTCAGCTTCCTGGCCGACCAGGCCGGCGTGCCCATCCGGCTGGTCAGCGTGGGCCCCGGCCGTGAGCAGTTCGTGCCCTTCACCGGTCCGGGCGGGGCGCAGCCGTCGCTCGCCGGCGAGGTCCGCCGATGAAGGTCTGCGTGGTCGGCACGGGCGGCCGGGAGCACGCCCTGCGCCATGTCCTCGCCCGTACTTCCGAGGTGGTCGAGGAGGACGCCGACCTCTACGTCATCGGCCCCGAAGCGCCGCTGGTGGAGGGCCTCGCCGACCGGTTGCGGGCCGAGGGCAAGCTCGTGTTCGGGCCGGGCGCCGACGGGGCCCGTCTCGAGGGTTCGAAGGCGTGGATGAAGGAGGTGCTGGCCGCCGCCGGCGTGCCGACAGCCCGCCACGGCGTGTTCCGCGAGGTCGAGCCGGCGGTGGAGTTCCTCAAGTCCCTCCCCGGGTTGTACGTGGTGAAGACCGACGGGCTCGCCGCGGGCAAGGGCGTGCTGGTCACCGAGTCGCTGGCCGATGCGGCCGAGGACGTGCGGGCCAAGCTCTCGGGGTCCGCTTTCGGTCCAGCCGGGCGCACGGTGGTGATCGAAGAGGGCCTCAGCGGCGGGGAGCTCTCCGTGCTGGCCGTGTGTGACGGCTCCAGGGCTGCGGTGTTGCCGACGGCCCGTGACTTCAAGCGGGCCGCCGACGGCGACACCGGTCCGAACACCGGCGGCATGGGCGCCTACTCGCCCGTCCCCGATGCCGCCGGGCTGGCCTTCGACGACGTGATCGACCGCACGCTGGGCGAATTGCGCCGGCGCGGCATCGAGTATCGCGGCGTGCTCTACGCCGGGCTCATGTTGACCCCTGAGGGCGTGAAGGTCCTCGAGTACAACGTGCGCTTCGGCGACCCCGAGGCCCAGGTCGTGCTCCCTCGCTACGCCGGCGATCTGGCGGCCCTGCTGGCCGAGGCCGCGGCCGGCGAGCTGCGGTCGCAGCCGAAGTGCGTGGACGACGCCTGTGTCTGCGTGGTGCTGGCGGCGCAGGGCTACCCGGTGTCGCCGCGGACGGGCGACGTCATCGCCGGGGTGGAAGACGCGCGCCAGGTGGAGGGGGCGCTGGTGTTCGAGGCCGGCGTGGCCCGGCACGGCGAGGGCCCGCTCGTCACCGCCGGCGGGCGGGTGCTCGACGTGTGCGCCGTCGGGCCAGGGGTGGACGAGGCTCGGCGCCGGGCCTATGAAGCGGTGAGCCGGATCTCCTTCGCCGGGATGCAGTACCGCACGGACATCGCGGCATGAAGGTCGCCGTGCTCATGGGCTCCCCCAACGACAGGGACAAGATGAAGGGCGCGGGCGAGATGCTCGAGCGCTTCGGCATCGAGGTCGACGAGCGGGTGCTCTCGGCCCATCGCACGCCGGCCGAGGTCGCCGACTTCGCCGGCCGGGCTCGCGAGGACGGCTACGCCGCGGTCATCTGCGGCGCCGGCATGGCCGCCCACCTGGCCGGCGTGGTGGCCGCCCACACCACGCTCCCGGTCGTCGGCGTGCCCCTCTCGGGAGGCGCCCTGAACGGCGTGGACGCGCTGTACGCCACCGTGCAGATGCCGAAGGGCATTCCCGTGGCGACTGTCGCCATCGACGGCGCCGCCAATGCCGGCATCCTGGTGGCCGAGATGCTGTCGGTGACCGACGCCGACATGGCCAAGCGTCTGGCCGAGTTCCGGGCCGGAGGCGCCCGATGACGCCTTCCACCCCGTTGCGAGTACATAGCGGGCGGATTCGGCCCGTGATGTACTCGAAACGGGCAGGTGAAGCTGAGAGAGGGGCGGCGTGATCCAGCGGTACTCGATGCCGGAGATGGCGGCGCTGTGGACCGACGAGGCCCGCCTGGCCCGGTGGCTGGAGGTGGAGGTCCTGGCCGTCGAGGGCTGGGCCATCGTCGGCGTGGTGCCGGAGGCCGACGCCCGGGCCGTGCGGGAGCGGGCGCCCGTGATCACCGCCCAGACCGTCACGGCGGTGGCCGAGCGGGAGGCGGTCACCGACCACGACGTGGCCGCCTTCGTCGACGTGGTGCAGGAGGCAATCCGGCCACCCGAGGGCAACTGGGTCCACTACGGCCTCACCTCCTCCGACGTGGTCGACACGGCCCTGTGCACCACCCTGGTCGCCGCCGCCGACCTCCTCGTCGATGCCGCCACCGCTCTGGTCGCCGCCCTCAAGCGCCGGGCCCTGGAGTTCCGGGGCACGGCGATGGTCGGGCGCACCCACGGCGTGCACGCCGAGCCCACGACCTTCGGGGCCAAGCTGGCCCTGTGGTGCCTGCACGCCGACCGTGACCGCCGGCGGCTCGTGGCGGCGCGGGAGGCGGTGCGGGTGGGCAAGCTGTCCGGCGCGGTCGGGACCTACTCGAACATCGACCCCCGCGTCGAGGCTCACGTGTGCGCGCGCCTCGGCCTGCGGGCCGTGCCCGCCACCCAGGTGGTGGCCCGGGACCGCCACGCCGAGTACCTGTGGGCGTGTGCCGCGGTGGGGGCGGGCATCGAGCAGTTCGCCACCGAGGTGCGTCACCTCCAGCGCACCGAGGTGCGGGAGGTGGCCGAACCGTTCCGTGCCGGCCAGAAGGGCTCCTCGGCCATGCCCCACAAGCGCAACCCCATCACCTGCGAGCGCCTGAGCGGGCTGGCCCGGGTGCTGCGCGGGTACCTCGGCGCCGGCCTGGAGGACGTGGCCCTCTGGCACGAGCGAGACATCTCCCACTCCTCGGTGGAGCGTGTCGTGCTGCCCGACGCCAGCCTGCTGGCCTACTACCTGCTCCGGCGCATGACCGCCGTGGTGGACGGCCTGCAGGTGGATGCCCGGCGTATGGCCGAGAACCTCGAGCTGTCCCACGGCCTGGTCTTCAGCCAACCGGTCCTGCTCGCCCTCGTGGCCGCAGGGATGCCGCGCGACACTGCGTATCGGGTGGTGCAGCGCAACGCCATGGCCGCCTGGGAACAGGGAAAGGACTTCCGGACATTGCTCGAATGCGACCCCGACCTCACGACCCCGGCACAGGTGCTCGACGAGGCCTTCGATCTCAGCCGGGCCCTGCGCCACGCCGGGCGGGTGTTCGAGCACCTCGAAGGCGTCGAGGCCGAGGGCATCGACTGATGGCCGTCAGCCACCTCTACGCCGGCAAGGTGCGTGACGTCTACGACGCCGGCGACGGCCTCCTGCTCCTCGTCGCCTCCGACCGCATCTCCGCCTTCGACGTGGTCATGCCCGAGCCCGTGCCCGACAAGGGCCGAGTCCTCACGGCCATGACCGCCTTCTGGCTCGAGCACCTGGCCGACGTGGCGCCCAGCGCCCTGGTGTCGGTCGACCCCGCCGACTTCCCCGACATGCCCGAGGACGCCGGCGACGTCGCCGGCCGGGCCATGCTCGTGCGCCGGGCCGAGATGCTCCCGATCGAATGCATCGTGCGCGGCTACCTCTCAGGCTCGGCGTGGAAGGAGTACCGCCGGTCCGCGACGATGCACGGCACACCGCTCGCCGCGGGGCTCGAGGAGTCGGCGCAGCTCCCCGAGCCGGTGTTCACCCCGTCCACCAAGGCCCAGGCCGGCCATGACGAGAACATCTCCTTCGGCGACGCCGTCGACCTCGTGGGCCGGGAGCTGGCCGAGCGCGCCCGGGAGATGAGCCTGGAGTCCTACCGGCGGGGCTCGGCGTGGGCCGCCGAGCGGGGGATCATCGTGGCCGACACCAAGTTCGAGCTCGGGCTGGTCGACGGTGAGCTGGTCCTGTGCGACGAGGTGCTGACCCCGGATTCCTCAAGGTTCTGGCCCGCGGCCGAGTGGCGCCCCGGGTCGACCCCGCCCTCGTTCGACAAGCAGCCGGTGCGGGACTGGCTGGAGGCGTCGGGATGGGACAAGCAGCCGCCGCCACCGAGCCTTCCCGACGAGGTGGTCGACGCCTGCAGGCAGCGCTACGTCACGGCGTACGAGCGCGTCACCGATCGCCGGTTCGCCGACTGGCACGGAAGGAGCTAGTTGATGGGCCGGTTCGAGGTCCTCGTCGAGGTGAGCCTGCGGGACGGCGTGGCCGACCCACAAGGGGCGACGGTGGAGCGGTCGCTTCCCGCTCTCGGCTTCGACGGCGTGAGCGACGTGCGCGTGGGCAAGGCCGTGCGCTTCAACCTCGACGCGCCCGACGCCGACGCCGCCATGGACCGCGCTCGCCGGCTGTCCGAGAGCTTCCTGTCCAATCCCGTCATCGAGGACGTCCGCATCGAACTTGGTGAGGAAAGCGGCGCGGGGGCGCCGCGTTCCGGTACAGGTACAGACATGTCTCCGGGCTCGTGGCCCTCATGAGCGCGCGGGTGGGGGTCGTGCTGTTCCCCGGCTCGAACTGCGAACACGACGTGGTGGAGGCCATCCATGCTCTTGGTGGGCAGGCCGAGATCGTCTGGCACGGCGCGGCGTCGCTGCCCGCCGTCGACGCCGTCGTGCTGCCGGGAGGCTTCGCCCACGGCGACTACCTCCGGCCCGGTGCCATCGCCCGCTTCTCGCCGGTGATGGAGGCGGTGCGGGCCATGGCCGCCGGTGGTGGCGCCGTGGTGGGGATCTGCAACGGTTTCCAGGTGCTCACCGAGGCGGGGTTGTTGCCCGGAGCTCTCCAAAAGAACGCCGGATTGAAGTTCATCTGCACAACCGTGGAGCTGAGGGTGGAGAGCACGAATTCGGTGCTGACGTCGGGGATGACACCGGGAGGAATCCTGTCGATCCCCATCAACCACTTCGAAGGTAATTACACCTGCTCGGCCGAGACTCTCGCCCGGTTGCGGGACGAGGACCGGGTCGTCCTGCGGTATGTCGACAACCCCAACGGCTCGATGGACGCCATCGCCGGCATCCGCAACGAGCAGGGCAACGTGGTCGGCCTCATGCCCCATCCGGAGCGAGCCTGCGATCCTCTTGCCGGTTCGAACGACGGGGCCGCCCTTCTCCGGTGCCTACTGGCCGCAGCCAGCGGCGTCCGCGCGGCCTAGCCCTCGCCGCCCCCTCGGCGGATGCCGGCTCGCTTGAGCACGGCAGCATCCACGCCCAGCTCCCGCCATGCGCCGTAGCTGATCCCCTTGCGCTCGCCGTACTCGCCGGCGGCGGCCACGAACTCCGCTTCCAGACTGGCGATGTCCACCGCCTCGGACTTGGTGGCCAGCTCTTCCTGGAGGTCCATGCGCTCCTGTACCAGCTGCAGGCGGGTCAGCGGATCGGCGCCGGCCAGGCGCTCCTCGATGGCGCTCAGCCGGCGCTCGATGGACTCCGGCGTGCGCTTGCGACCCCGCTTCGGCCGGTGGGCCTCGAGGGCTTCGAGGTACCGCCGCACTGCTCTACCCTGCTCCCTGCCGACGGCCAGCGCCTGCTTGTGCTCATCTGACATAGCAGACTTTGCCCGTTGCGTTTTGGTGGGCATGTCTCGATCCTTGCCTCCGGTAGGACGCCAATTCTCGGTGATGGAGCACTCCTGGGACTGCTCCTCTCGGACGGATCATAGCCGTACTCGACGGCGGCTTGCTGTTGGTTCATTTTGGTGCCCCTGGGCGCGAATAACGTGTCGGCGATGGACGCAGAGTTGGCGCGCGCATTGGGGCTGACCGACGACGAGGCTGGCGCCGTCTGCCGCATCCTCGGCCGCGAGCCCAACCACCTCGAGCTGGCCATGTACGCAGTGATGTGGAGCGAGCACTGCTCCTACAAGTCCTCCCGACGCCATCTCCGCCGCCTCCCCACCGAGGCCCCGCATGTCCTGGTGGGGCCGGGCGAGAACGCCGGCGTCATCGACGCCGGCGACGGCGTCGCCGTAGCCGTGCGCATCGAGAGCCACAACCACCCCTCTGCCGTCGAGCCCTACCAGGGAGCGGCGACCGGTGTGGGCGGCATCCTCCGGGACATCTTCACCATGGGGGCGAGGCCCATCGCCCTCCTGGACGCCATCCGCTTCGGGCCTCTCGACGACCCCCGCAGCCGCTGGATCTTCGAGGGGGTGGTGAGCGGCATCTCCGGCTACGGGAACTCCGTGGGCGTCCCCAACCTCGGGGGCGAGGTCGCCTTCGACGACTGCTACGCGGAGAACCCTCTGGTCAACGTGCTCTGCCTCGGCGTGATGCCGGCCGAACGTCTCGTCCTCGGCCGGGCCGAGGGCGTGGGGAACCTGGCCGTGCTCCTCGGCTCCAGCACCGGCCGGGACGGCATCGGGGGCGTGAGCGTGCTCGCATCCGCCGGCTTCGGCGACGCCGACGCCGACGCCGGCAAACGGCCCAGCGTCCAGGTGGGCGATCCGTTCGAGGAGAAGCGCCTCATCGAGGCCTGCCTGGAGCTGCTCGACGCCGGCATCGTCGTCGGCATCCAAGACCTTGGTGGCGCCGGCCTCACCTGCGCCACCAGTGAGACGGCGTCACGGGGCGGTGTGGGCATGGACGTGTACGTCTCCGAGGTCCCCCAGCGGGAGCCCGGCATGGCGCCGTTCGAGGTGATGACCAGTGAGAGCCAGGAGCGCATGCTGGCCATCGTGGCGCCCGGGTCGCTGGACCAGGTGCGGGAGGTGTGCGCACGCTGGGAGGTGCGAGCTTCGGTCGTGGGCACGGTGACGCCGGGCGCCCGCCTGCGCATCCTCGACCGTCCGGGGGGCGAGGTGCTGGCCGACGTGCCGGCGGCCTCGCTGCACGAGGACGCCCCCCTCTACGACCGCCCGATGGCCCGGCCCGCCGGCCTCGACGCCCTGGTCGCCGCCGACCCGGCCCGGCTTCCGGCTCCGAAGGACTGTGGCGAGGACCTGCTCGACCTCCTCGTCGACCCGGCGTGGGTGTACCGCCAGTACGACCACCAGCTGTTCCTCAACACGGTGGAGCCCCCGGGAGGCGACGCCGCCGTGGTGCGCCTCAAGGCGCCGGGCCTTCCCGGTGCCGGAGGAAGGGCGCTGGCCATCTCCACCGACGGCAACGGCCGCTGGTGCGCCCTCGATCCCCGTCAGGGAACGGCCATGGTGGTGGCCGAGGCCACCCTCAACGTGGCCTGCGCCGGCGCCCGCCCGGCGGCGGTCGTCAACTGCCTCAACCTCGGCAACCCCGAGCACCCCGAGGTCATGTGGCAGCTCTCCGAGGTGATCGACGGCATGTCCGAGGCCTGCACGGCGCTCGGGCTCCCCGTGATCGGCGGCAACGTGAGCCTCTACAACGAGAGCCGGGGGCGGGACATCGATCCAACGCCCGTGATCGGCGTGGTCGGGCTCATCGACCATCTGGACCGCCGGCCTCCGGGTGTGCGGCTCGTGCCCGGTGGTCGCCTGGTGCTGCTCGGCGACGCCGGGCTCGATGGCACGGAGCCGTCCCTCGGCGGGTCCCTCTGGGCGCTGCGGGCCCACGACCACCGCGGGGGCCGGTTGCCGGCGCTCGATCTGGCTACCCATGGCCGCCTGGTGGACCTGGTGCGGTCGCTGGTTTCCGATGGCGCGCTCGCCGGCGTCCACGACGTCTCCGACGGCGGGCTCGGGGTGGCGCTGGCCGAGATGGCGCTGCGCTCCGGCACGGGCTTCACCGTGGGTGGCGTGGGCGGGCATGTCGAGTTGTTCGGCGAGGCGCCGTCCCGCGTCGTGGCCTGTGTGGCTCCCGAGTGCCTGGACGACGTTCTCGGCCGGGCCACCTCTGCCGGCGTGGCCGCGCGCGTGCTCGGAGAGGCCGGCGGCGACCGTCTCGTCGTGGAGGGCCTGGTGGACCTCGGCGTGGCCGGGGCCGCCGAGGCCTGGCGTGGCGCCATCCCCCGGGCTCTCGCCCCTGTCTGAGCCTCGCAGCATTGCGGCACAAGCCGGCGCCGGTGTGCGAACATGGGTTGGTGACGGGGGAGATCGACGACGACCACCCCAAAGAGGCGTGCGGGGTGTTCGGGGTCTACGGCCCTGGGATGCCCGTCGCCCACCTGACCTTCGACGGCCTCTACGCCCTGCAGCACCGGGGCCAGGAATCGGCGGGCATGGCCGTGAGCGACGGCGACACCATCACCATCGTCAAGGACATGGGCCTGGTCACCAACGTGTTCGACGACCGCACGCTGGCGCCGCTGAAGGGCCATCTGGCCATCGGCCACACCCGTTACTCCACCACGGGCTCGAGCACCTGGCGCAACGCTCAGCCGGTGTACCGGGAGCCGGGCGAGTCCGGCTTCGCCCTGGGTCACAACGGCAACCTCACCAACACGGCGGCACTGGCCGCCGAAGCCGGGATGCTGCCCGGCACCGTGGCCAGCGACAGCGACCTGGTGGCCGAGCTCATCGCCGCCTGCTTTCCACCCGACGGCGACGGGCGCAGTGACGGCCGCGACCTCGAGCGGGCCCTGGTGCAGGTGCTGCCCCGCCTGGAGGGCGCCTTCTCCTTCGTGCTCATGGACGCCGGCCACCTCATCGGCGTGCGCGATCCCAACGGGTTCCGCCCCCTGTGCCTGGGAAAGCTCGACAGCGGGTGGGTGCTGGCATCGGAGACGCCGGCGCTCGACGTCATCGGCGCCCACTTCGTGCGGGAGATCGACCCGGGCGAGATGATCGTCATCGATGCCACCGGGTGGCGCTCGGAGCACCCCTTCCCGCAGAACCGCGTCAACCCCAAGCTGTGCATCTTCGAGCTCGTCTACATCGCCCGCCCGGACAGCCACCTCTACGGCAAGGAGGTCCACGGCGCTCGCCGGCGGATGGGCGAGCTGCTGGCCGAGCAGGCCCCGGTGGAGGCCGACATGGTGATGGGTGTCCCCGAGTCGGGCGTGCCCGCGGCCGAGGGCTACGCCAAGCGCAGCGGCATCCCCTACGGGCAGGGCCTGGTGAAGAACCGCTACATCGGGCGCACCTTCATCGCTCCCACCCAGGAGATGCGCAGCCGCGCCGTCAACCGCAAGCTCAACCCGTTGCGGGAGAACATCCGGGGCAAGCGCGTGGTGGTGGTGGACGACTCCATCGTGCGCGGCACGACCCAGCGAGCCATCGTGCGGATGCTGCGCGAGGTCGGCGCCAGCGAGGTCCACGTGCGCATCACCAGCCCGCCGTACAAATGGCCGTGCTTCTACGGTGTCGACACCGGAACGCGCGCCGAGTTGCTGGCGGCCAACATGTCGGTGGGCGAGATCCAGGACTACCTCGGCGTCGACTCGCTCGCCTACCTGAGCCTCGAGAACCTCGAGCGGGCCATCGAGGCCCCCGGCGCCGGCTTCTGCTCCGCCTGCCTCACCGGCGAGTACCCGACCGCCGCACCCGTGAACTTCACCAAGGGCGTGCTCGAGGAGCTGAAGCCTCAGCGTGCATGAGGAGTCGGAGGGCTCCCCGCCGGGAGTGACCTACGCCGGCGCGGGCGTCGACATCGCCGCCGGCGAGCGAGCCGTGGAGCGCATCAAGGACAAGGTGCGCTCCACCTTCCGTCCGGAGGTCCTCGGCGACATCGGCGGCTTCGGCGGTCTGTTCGCCTTTCCCCAGGACCGTTACCGCGACCCGGTGCTCGTGGGTTCCACCGATGGGGTCGGCACCAAGGCGCTGGTGGCCCAGGCGGCCGGGCGCTTCACGACCATCGGCGTCGACCTGGTGGCCATGTGCGTGGACGATCTCGTCTGCCAGGGCGCCGAACCGCTCTTCTTCCTCGACTACGTCGCCGTGGGCCGTCTCGACCCGGACCACATCGACCAGCTCGTGGAGGGGGTCGTCAACGGCTGCCGCCAGGCCGGTTGCGCGCTGATCGGCGGGGAGATGGCCGAGCATCCCGGCGCCATGGAGGCGGGCGAGTTCGATCTGGTCGGCTTTGCCCTCGGGGTGGTCGAGCGCGACCGCATCATCACCGGCGACCGCCTGGAGGAGGGCGACGCCCTGCTGGGCCTGCCCTCGCCGGGCCTGAGGTCAAACGGCTTCTCGCTGGCCCGCCGAGTGCTGTTCGACATCGCCAGGCGCGGCCTGGAAGAGCCGGCGTACGGCGGCGCCGCCCACAGCCTGGCCGACGAGCTGCTCACACCCTCGGTGATCTACGCGCCGGCGGTCGCGGCCTTGCTCCGGGTGGTCGACGTGCGGGCCGTGGCCCACGTCACCGGCGGCGGGATCGCCGCCAACCTGGCACGCGTGCTGCCCGCCAACCGTGACGCCGTCGTCGACCCCGGCGCGTGGGAGCAGCCCCGCATCTTCGCCGAGATCCAGCGTCTGGGCGAGGTGGACCCGGCCGAGATGGCCAGGGTGTTCAACCTCGGCATCGGCATGGTCGTCGCCGTTCCCGCCGCCGAGGCCTTCCGTGCCCTGGACGTGCTGCGGGAGCGGGGCCACAGGGCGGTTCGAATCGGCGAGGTGACGGCCGGGAGCGGCCGCGTGCACCTCGGCTGAGCGGAGGATCAGTAGGCGAGGAGGTCCCGCGCCGCGATGAAGATGTCGTCGACCTGGGGCAGGGTGGCCGCCTCCAGGGTGGGTTCGTAGGCCACGTGGGTGTCCTTGGCCGCGACGCGCCGCACGGGGGCGTCGAGGTCGGCGAACAGCTGGTCAGCCACCCACGCCGCCACCTCGGCGCCGAAGCCGCAGGTGACCACGTCCTCGTGGACGACGAGGACCCTGCCCGTCCGCCGCACCGACTCGGCCACCGTCTCCTGGTCCCAGGGGACGATGGTGCGAAGGTCGATGACCTCCACCGAGCCGCGGCGTTGCTCTTCGAGGAGCCCCGCGGCGCGGCACGACTTCTCCACCGTCGCCCCGTAGGTGACGATGGTGAGGTCGGAGCCGGGCCGCACGCACGCCGCCCGCCCGAAGGGCAGGACCCAGTCGGGCGGGGGAAAGACGTCGCGGGCGTACGCCTGGCGGAGCAGGTGCTTGTGCTCGAGGAACAGCACCGGGTCGTCAGCGAGAAAGGCGGCTCGGAGCAGGCCGGCGGCGTCGCGGGCCCGCGAGGGAAAGGCGATGAGGAGCCCCGGGATGTGGGCGAAGATGGACTCCCCGCACTGGGAATGCCAGATGGCGCCACCGTTGAGGTAGCCGCCTACGGGCGCCCGGACCACCACGGGGCAGGTGAAGGCGCCGTTGGACCGCCAGCGGATGGTGGCCGCTTCGCATTTGATCTGCTGCATGGCCGGCCAGATGTAGTCGACGAACTGGATCTCCGGTGCCGGCCGGAGGTTGCGCAGGGCCTGCCCCACTCCCCGCCCCACGATGCTGGCCTCGGCAAGGGGAGTGTTGTAGCAGCGGTCGCCGCCGAAGGACCGCTGGAGGTCGCGGGTGGTGCCGAAGACGCCGCCCTTGCCATCCACCGCTTCGAGCAGCGCCGCGGGAGCGTCGGCCACGTCCTCGCCGAACACCCGGATGCGCTCGTCGGTGGCCATCAGCTCGTGCAGCGTCCGTCGTATGGCCTCGCCGAAGGAAACGACCTCGCCGGCGGCGTCCGGCCCGGGCTCTTCGGGCAGGACCAGGTCGGGGAGGGCGTACACGTGGTCGGTGACGCGGAGCGGGTCGGGGCGGGCGGCGACGAGCGCCTCCTTGGCCGCGTCCGAGGCCTGGCGGTGGGCCTCAGCGCGGATGGCGGCAGCTTCGTCGGGGCTGAGCACCCCGCCCTCGATCAGCTCCCGTTCGAGGCGTGCGACGGGGTCTCGCTCCGCCTCCTCCGCCAGTTCGGCGGCGGAGCGGTAGCGGCTCTGGGTGTCGGCCGCCGAGTGGGAGAAGGGCCGGGTGACGGTGGCGTGGATGAGGGCAGGGCCCAACCCTGCACGCACGTCGTCCACGGCCCGGCCGGCGACCGCCCTGGAGGCGAAGTAGTCGCAGCCGTCGACGCGGTGGATGGCCAGCCCCGGAAAGCTCCCGACCAGCTCCGAGATGGGCGCCGGGGACTGCTCGGCGACGGGGACGGAGATGGCATAGCCGTTGTCCTCCACGACGTAGAGGACGGGCAGGCGCAGCGTGCAGGCGGTGCTGAGGCTCTCCCAGAACTCGCCCTCGGAGGCGCTGCCCTCGCCGAGGGAGACATAGGTGAGCTCGTCGTCTTGGGCGGTGCAGCCCCGAAGCGGGCTCCGGCGGCCGATGTAGCGACCCGCCTCGGCGCAGCCGACGGCCGGGAGGCACTGGCTACCGGTCGGGCTCGACTGGGTGAAGACGTGCTTGTCGGCAAAGCCCCAGTGGGAGGGCATCTGCCGGCCGCCCGACGCGGGGTCCTCGCCCGACCCCACCGCCTGGAGCAGGATCTCCTTGGGCGTCACGCCGAAGGCGAGCATGAGGGCGAGGTCTCGGTAGTACGGGAAGAACCAGTCGTAGCCCGCGCGCAGGTGGTGGGCCAGGCCGAGGAGAAGCGCCTCGTGGCCGGCGCCGGCGATGTGGAAGAAGGCCCGGCTCTGCTTCTGCAGGCTGATCTCGCGCTCGTCGAGGGCGCGGGAGAGACAGGCCAGGCGCAGGTCGGCGAGGAGCTCGCCGTGGAGGACACCGCGGTACAGCAGCTGGGGCGCGAGCTGGTCGGGGCCGGCGTCCGCCTCGATGGTGCGGGAAAGCGGGCTCACGTGCCGGTTCGGAGCACGCGGCGTGCGCAGAAGGCGTCGAGCATGCGGATCAGGGGGAGCGTACCGTGCGCCCTCGCTCTGTGGAACAGGCACTAGTCACGGCGATGACGGCGAAATTGGCGCGTTCGGGCCATTGGCGTCATGGCGCCACCCGCCGTTCGTACATCTCGAAAGCATCGCTTCCTGAAGGGATTCACACCAGTGGCCGACATCACCCAGTCCGACGCACTCCTGACCCCCGCCGAGGTCGCTGCCCTCTTCCGGGTCAATCCCAAAACGGTGACCCGTTGGGCCCGAGCCGGCAAGATCTCCGCGGTGCGCACGCTCGGCGGCCATCGCCGCTTCCGCGAGTCCGAGATCCGCCGCTCGCTGGCCGAGATGGAGCAGCAGGGCGCCTGAGAGGCCGGCGCCGGCGGGCGCGGAGCCGGCCGGTAGGGTCCCCCTCCATCATGGGGGCCATCGAGGCGGTCACGTTCGACTACTGGAACACCCTCGCCTACGAGCTGCGGGGCCAGCTGCGCAGCCGGCGCATGGAAGCCTGGTCGGGGCTGCTCGAGGAGGCGGGGTACGCCTTGGAGCGGCTGCAGCTCGAGACGGTGTACGACGCCGCCTGGGATGCCTACATCGCCGCCTGGCGGGCCAACGAACAGTTCCAGGCGGCCGAGGCCGCCGAGCACATCATCGAGAACCTCGGCATCGAGGTACCGGCCGAGGTCCGCCAGTCCCTGCTCGACGCCTTCGGCCGGGCCGGTCAGGAGGCGGAGTTGCACCTGTCCGAAGGGATCGAGCCCTGCCTGCGGGCCTTGAAGGCGGCGGGCATCAAGCTCGGCATCATCTGTGATGTCGGCTTCACGCCCTCGTCGACCCTGCGCGAGCACCTCATCCGCCACGGCGTCCTGCCCCTGTTCGACCACTGGTCGTTCTCGGACGAGGTCGGCGCCTACAAGCCCTCCTCGGCGATCTTCGAGCACGCTCTGGCCGGCCTGGGAGACCCGGCCCCCGAGCGGGTGGCCCACGTGGGCGACATCCGCCGAACCGACGTGGCCGGCGCTCGGTCCATGGGGATGGTGGCGGTGCGCTACATCGGCATCAGGGACGACGACAGCCAGCCCGAGCCCGAGGCCGAGCACGTGATCTCCCATTTCGACGAGCTGCCGGCGGCTCTGGGCGTGCACGTCTGACCACACAAGCCGCAGGTCCGGTCCAGCCTGGCTGTCGCGGCTTCCAACGAAAACGGCACCGAGCCCGTCGACGCTCCGCGGTCGAAACCGGCAAAGAAAGGTCTTGGTAACACTTTCCGTCCGGAGCGCCGTAACATTGGGTGGCGAGATGCGAAGCGACGGGGACGGCTGTGACGACTCGGACGGGATGACCGCCACCGCCCCCGGCAATGCCGCCGAACTGGTGAGGGCCGAGCGCCATGTGCTCGTCACCGAGTGGCTGGCGGCCTGCGACGCCGCCGCGCCGGCGATGTCGCCGCCCGACGCCGTCGGTGCCCAGAAAGTCGTGTTCGCGATCAGCTCGGCGCTCGCCAGCGCTGTCGTTGCGCCGTCGAGCCCGGCAAGGAGCCTCGTGTGGGCGGCACGGACTCTCGTGGAGCCGGGCGCCAACCTGGACGGGGCCCTGCGGCAGCTCGCCTGCCTGCGAGAGGTTCTGCACAGGCACATGGCCCAGGGGCTGCCGCCGGAGGCCGTGCTGCGGGCCCAGAACCAGACCAATTCCGTGCTCGACTCCCTCGTGCAGACCTGCGCCTCGCTGGTCGAGGAACGCCTGGAGAAGGCCGCCTTTCTCGACCCGCTCACGGGCTTGCTCAACCGGCGGGCGATGGAGCGAGACCTCTCGCGGGAGGTGGCCAGAGCCGAGCGCCATGGGCTGCGCCTCAGTGTGGTCATGATCGACCTCGACGGGCTGAAGGAGGTCAACGACCGTGAGGGCCACACCGCCGGTGACCAGGCCCTGCGTGCGCTTGCCGACGCGCTTCAGGCGGGCCTGCGGGCCGAGGACTCGGCCTACCGGGTGGGCGGCGACGAGTTCCTGGCCCTGCTCCCCGAGACCCCCGAAGCCGACGTCGACGCCGTCGTGGAGCGCATCCTCGCTGCCGGACCTCCAGCGTTCAGCTGGGGCGCGGCCACGTCGGCGGAGGCGGGGGCCGACGCGATGACCCTCCTCGATGCCGCCGATCAGCGACTCCTCGAGCGGCGCCGGGCGCTACGCGGCGTGCGGCCGCCCTCGACGCCACCCGGCGCGCCGGCCGCGAACGGGGAACGCCGGTGGCGCGAGCGCCGGCTCACCGCGGCCGTCATGCGCGGCGCGGTCCTGCTCGTTCCGATGGTGGCCGGGGTCGTCGCCGCCATCGTCACCGGCCGGGCGCTGAGCCCCCCGACGGGGCTCGCCGGCATCACAGGATGGTGGGCGGGGGTGCTGTCCGTCTCCATGATCACCGCGGCCGCCGTCGACCGTCTGGCCCGTCGCCTGCTGCCACTGGCCGCCCTGCTCAAGCTTTCGATGATCTTCCCGGACAAGGCCCCCTCCCGATTGTCGATCGCCCTGCGCTCCGGCAGTGTTCGTGCGCTGCGGGATCGCATCGAGCGGCTCCGAGAGCAGGGCCTCTCCACGGAGCCTTCCCAGGCCGCCGCCGAGGTCCTCGTGCTGCTCGAAGCCCTGCGCGATCACGACCGCCCCACGCGTGGCCATTCCGAGCGGGTACGGGCGTACACCGACCTGCTGGCCCAGGAGCTGGGGCTCAGTGCCGAAGACCGTGAGCACCTGCGCTGGGCCGGGCTTCTCCATGACATCGG
This sequence comes from Actinomycetota bacterium, assembly GCA_002861595.1. Lineage (GTDB taxonomy): Bacteria > Actinomycetota > Acidimicrobiia > Acidimicrobiales. The sequence continues at coordinate 56,144 of PJQG01000008.1, read as the reverse complement.
GAAGCTGGCGGTGGACCCGGCGATCCTCAACAAGGAGGGCGCGCTGGACAGCGAGGAGCTGCGGGTGGTGCACGCCCACCCCACGGAGGGAGCACGGGTGGTGGCGCCGCTTCGGGGGTGGCTCGGCGAGTGGGCGGCCGCCGTCGAGCAGCACCACGAGCGCTGGGACGGCAAGGGATACCCAGCGGGACTGGCCGGCGAGGACATCGCCCTCGGTGCCCGTGTCGTCGCCGTCGCCGACGCCTTCGAGGTCATGACGGCCCCCCGCTCCTACCGGTCGTCCCTGCGGCCGGCCGCGGCCAGGGCCGAGCTGGCCCGCTGCGCCGGTTCCCACTTCGATCCCAAGGTGGTCCGGGCCTTCCTCAGCCTGTCGATCGGGCGGCTCCGGTGGGTGATGGGACCTCTGGCGTGGATCGCCCGCGTGCCGGTCATCGCCGTGCTGGTGAACCTGAGCCCGGCTGGAGCCATGGTTGCCGGGTCAGGGGCAGCCACCGCCCTGGCGGTCGGCGCCGGCGTGGTCACCCTTCCGCCGCCCGCGCCCACCCCCCAGGACGCCCCCGCTCCCGATGCAGGGCGGCCATCGGCGACCGAAGCCCCGCCGGGCCAGCGGCCGTTGTCGGTGGAGCCGGGCGAGACCCTCTTCTCCACCCCCGTGCCGGTGCCGATCGAAGCTCTGGATGGGGCGACGATCGCCCCCGGCCCGGCGCAGCTCAACACCACCCGGGTCACCGAGAACACCACCCGGCCCGTCGCGCCCACCACGAAGCCCACCGGTACCACCGTGCCGGCCAGCAACGGGACCGCCATCCTCTCGGCCGGGGACGTCACCCTCGCCGATGGTTCCCGCTTCTCGCTGGACCTCAACGGCACCAAGCCCGGCACCGGCTATGACCAGCTCGACGTCGTGGGCAAGGTCAACTTGGGCGGAGCCACGCTCGATGTCTCGCTCGGGTTCGATCCCGCCCTGGGCGACAGCTTCATCATCATCAACAACGACGGCGACGACCCCGTCGTAGGGACGTTCGCCGGGCTGCCGGAGAAGGCGATCTTCAGCGTGAGCGAGCGCCGCTTCCAGATCACGTACATGGGGGGCGGCAACGGCAACGACGTCGTGCTGACGCGTGTCGACATGGCCGCCACCAGCACGTCGTTGTCCTCCTCGCGAGGCCGGTCGATCTATGGACAGCCGGTCACCTTCGTCGCCACGATCACGAGCACCGCGGCCGACCCCACCGGGACGGTGACCTTCGCCGAGGGCTCGGCCCTGATCGGCACGGCAAGACTCGACGCGGACGGGGTGGCCAGGTTCACCACCTCGACGCTGCACGCCGGTGCCCACACCCTGATCGCCGAGTATGGCGGCAATCCCGTGCACGCTCCGAGCACCTCGGCGTCCTTCACGCAGATGGTCGACAAGGACACCTCTACCGTCTCGGTGACGACCTCGCCGGAGAACCCGGTGCTGGGAGAGCCGGTCAGCTTCTCCGCCGTGGTGACCACGGCCAACGGCGGAGCGGCGACGGGGACCGTGACGTTCACCGACGGCAGCACCCCCTTGGGCACCGCCGACATCGGTTCGGACAACACGGCCACCTTCACCACGTCAGCCCTGACCGTCGGCGAGCACGCGGTGACCGCCAGCTACAGCGGCGATGACAACGTCACCGCCAGTACGTCCGAGGCGGTGAGCCGGTCCGTGGGCAAGGCCGCGGCCGGGGTGACGCTGGCGTCCTCGGCCAATCCCTCGCCCGCCGCCGAGCCGGTGACCCTCACGGCCACCGTGACCGCGCCCGGAGAAGGGATGGCTGTGCCGAGCGGCACGGTCACCTTCCACGACGGCGACGCCATCTTGGGATCGATCGCCCTAGATGCCGCGGGGAGCGCCGCGCTCACCGTGTCGCTCGATGCCGGCGAACACATCATCACCGCCACCTATGAAGGCGACGCCAACTACCTCTCGGCGACGTCGGATCCCGTGACGCAGGTCAGCACCGGCGACTGAGCGGCTTCGAGGAGGGCAGCCGATAGGTGCTGCGTGGGGTCCGTTCGGCCCGAGTCGCTGGCGAGACGGCCTGCCCGCTCGCGTGGACCATGCTGCTGTTTTCGTTCAGCGGTGATCCCGGCGCTCCCGCGATCCGCCTGCGCCCGGCGAACTTCGGTGCCGCCGTCGACGCCGGCGATGCTCGTGAGGCGAGCGTAGGGCTGGCCCTCGGCCCAGTACTGCTCGAAGGCGGCCGCCGCGAAGCGGGCGTGGCCGGGGTGCTCGATGAGCAAGGTGGCGGGGAAGGCGGCGTCGTCGCGCAAGGGGCGGCGTCGTCGCGCAAGGGATGAGTCATGGTCATCATCGCCACCTTGGCATTCACCACCACCAGCTTCATGGGCAGCTCCTCCACCACCCGGGCCTGCACGCCGGCTCGGTGGTAGCCCTCCATCTCGGCGCGGAACGCCTCGGCCTCGGGGGCGGCCACCTCGCCGGCCTGGTACAGCACCCGGGCCACCACCCCCCGAGCGCGGCATCTGCATGACGGGTTGGGCTTGCCCAGGCGGTAGGTGGAGGGGGGCCGGGGGACAGCGAGCCGCTGTGGCGCCTGGCCCGCGCCCGATCCGGGTCCCACCGTGCCGAGACGGTCCGGGCGCTCCTCCGCTCCGCCGAGCGCCGCGGCCACGACGTCCTCGTGCCGAGCGCCGTACTCGTCGAGGTGTATCGCGACGGGCGGCACGACGCCGACGTCGACCGGGCGACCGCTGACGCCCGGATCGGGGCGGTGACGACCGGGCGGGGATGGCCCGCGTCGCGGCACGGTTGCTGACCCGCGACGGCCTGGACTCCTGCCACGTTGTGGACGCCCTCGTTGTGGCGACGGCGGTGCGCTGCGGCGCCGGCGTCGTGCTCACCGCCGACCCCGCCGACCGTCGCTCGCTGGCCGCGACCACCCAACGTTCGCGTCTCGCCTGTCTGAACGGCACGCGGACAACTCATCCCGCACACACCGCCAGCGTCCCTCATCGACCAGCGGTCACCGTGATGACACCTGCGGATGGGGCACGAATGGCCACGCCGGCAGTACCGCTCGCCGTCGGTCTGCCGCTACACCCTACTGACCGGAACTTTTGCAGTGGTCGGGACCGGCGTCGATCCGGTGACCTCGCGCTTTTCAGGCGCGCGCTCTACCAACTGAGCTACCCGACCGTGGCGGTCCTGACGGGATTTGAACCCGCGACCTCCGGCTTGACAGGCCGGCGTGCACTCCAAACTGCACCACAGGACCAACATGGAAACGCACCCCGACACGCTCTGCTTGGCGCCACGCGAGTGGCTGGGACTGCCCTGGGGCGACTACACCCTAACGGTCGTGGGACGTCCTCTGCGAGGCGCCGGCCTGGCTGCTTCAGCCGGCTGGACGGATGGGGCGCTCGGCCGCCTCTCGGCCCGGAGGACGGCGTCGATGGCCGTGCGCTCCCCTGCGTCGGTCGACACCTGTCGCCTCACGCGCTCGGCCTTCACGATCGTCAGCCCCGGCACGTCGCCGGCAAGGTCGTCGGGAGTGAACAGGATCGAGGGGTCCTGCGGCCCGCCGTACCCCTCGCTGAGGTTTGTCAGGTCGTGGCCGACGACCAGCAGCGTGCCCCGGGGCCGCACGGCGGTGGCGGCCGTTGTGTGCACGGCCCGTCGTTCTCCTGGGGGCAGATGGAGGTACAGCACCACGACAAGGTCGAAGGCGCTCTCCTCCGGCTGGTAGTCGCGCAGGTCGGCCGACACCCACTCCGCCGAGACGCCCTCGGCCTCGGCCAGCCGGCGGGCCTTGGCCAGGCCGACGTCGGAGAAGTCGACGCCCGTGACCGACCATCCCTGCTTGGCCAGCCAGACCGCGTTGCGCCCCTCGCCACAGCCAAGGTCGAGGGCGTGAGCCGGCGCCATGGGCTCGACTTCGGACACGAGGATGCGGTTGGGCTCGGCCGTCCACACCAGATCGGGACCGTCGTAACGCCGGTTCCAGTCCTCAGGTTCCAAGTGAAGCTCCGTGCCTTCGACGCAAAGGGTGATGGCGTTACGCCGGCGGCGGTTCCAGGTGGACGACGCGCACCCGCGTCAGCTCGTCGAGCAGCTCGCGGCCGTAGCCGAAGCCCTCACCGGAGGCGCCGTGCGGTGAGGCGGCGCCGCCGGGCGCGCCACCGAAGGCGGCGTTGACCTTCACGGTGCCGACGGCCAGCTCGCGAGCGGCCTGTTGGGCGTGCGCCATGTCGGCCGTGAGCACGACGGCGGCCAGGCCGTAGGGGGTGGCGTTGGCCGCCGAGAGCGCCTCGGGGAAGGAGCCGACCACCTGGACGGCGGCGACCGGGCCGAAGGTCTCCTCCTCAACGACGGCCATGCCCGAAGCGACACCGGTGAGAACGGTGGGCGGGTAGAAGCAGCCCGGCCCCTCGAGGGGTGCCCCGCCGCAGCGCAGATCGGCCCCGGCGTCGACGGCCTCGCTCACGTGGCGGTGGACGACGCCACGCTGGCCGGCGTCGATCATCGGTCCCATCTCCGTGGTCGGGTCCGTGCCCGGTCCGACCCGTAGCGCCTTTGCCCGGGCCACGAGCTCGTCCACGAAGGCATCAGCCAGGTCGCGGTGCACGAAGATGCGCTCGATCGAGGTGCAGATCTGCCCGGCGTTGGCGAAGCACCCGACGGCGGCCTGCTCGGCTGCCCACGCCGGGTCGACGCCGGCGTCGACGATCATTGCGTCCTTGCCGCCGAGCTCGAGGACGGCCTTGGCGCCCCGCGCCGCGCAGGCGGCGGCCACGGCGCGGCCGGTGCTCACGGAGCCGACGTGGACGACGACGTCGACGCCGGCGTGGCCAGCGAGAGCAGCGCCGAGGGACCCGTCGCCCACGGCAAGCTGGAGCACGCCGGCCGGCAGCCCCTCCCCGAGCAGGCGGACCACCTCGGCGGTCGACAGCGGGGTCTTCTCGCTCGGCTTGCAGACCACGGTGTTGCCGACCACGAGGTTGGCGGCGATCTGGGCACAGGCGATGGCCACGGGGTCGTTCCACGGCAGGCACAGGGCGGCCACGCCGCGACTGACCCGCACCATCCAGTCCGCGGCGCCCCACAAGCCCTGCAGCGAGCGGCCCCCATGGAGGGGGCCGAGCTCGGCGTACTGCTCGATGGCGCCGATGCCGGCCTCGACGCCCCCGCGCGAGTCGGCGAGCGGCTTTCCCCCTTCACGGGTCTGCAGGAGGGCGACTTCCTCGAGAGCGTCTCGGAGGCGCCGCGCCCCAGCCTTGACGAGGGAGGCCCGCCGGGCCGGCTCGGTGCGCTCCCAGCCGGCGTGCGCAGCGCGGGCCGTGACCACCACCTCGTCGGCGTCGGTGCAGGGCAGCCGGCCCACAGTGTCGCCCGTGGCGGGATCGGTGACGACCAGCTCGGCCATTGCTCGTTGCCTTCCCTCTCAGAACCGCTTCCCTGGGCCCGCTCTGGCGACGACCGGCGAGCCGAGCGCAGGATACCGACGGCGCGGCCGAGCGGGCAGCTCCGGCTCGCGGCGCGCGCGTGGCGGGCGGGATGCGGCACCGCCCCTGGCAGGAGCGTCAGCCGACCAGGTCGCGCACCAAGGCGGCGAGCGCCGCGTGCTCGGCCCGCAGTTGCTCGAGCTCCCGGGTGAGGCCCGCCACGCTCGCCTCCAGTGCCTCGAGCCGCTCGGCCCTCGGGCTTCGCGTCGGCTCTGACGAGGGCGGCCCCTCGTCGAACTCAGGGGGGCCGGCCAGCAGGTGCGCCCACCTGGGCTCCTTCTGCCCGACCCCTCGGCCCAGGCGAACCACGAGCGGCTCCGGGCGCTCCGCCAGCCGAGCGAGGACGGCGTCGACCCCGCTTGGGTCCGCAAAGGCGTGGAGCCTTTCGGTACGCGTCCGCAGCTCGGCTGCTGTCTGGGGGCCTCGCAGCATGAGCACGCCGAGCACGGAGATCTCTGCACCGTCGAGCCTTGACGCGCGGTCGAGCACCTGGCGGTACTTCTCGGCTCGGTTCGACCTGCTGTAGTCCACCCGCACCAGATCGGCGGCCCGGAGGTTCTCCACGGCGCTGGCCACGGTGGCCTCGGTGAGGGCCACGATGGGGTGACGATTGGTGGTCTGGTTGCAGGCGGCGAGGAGCGCGTTCATGGTGAGCGGGTAGCTGTCCGGCGTGGTGCGCTCCTTCTCGATGAGGCACCCGAGGACGCGCACCTGGACGGGTGAGAGCTCCACGGTCCGTGAGCGTACGGCGGCGACGACAGGCCCGCCCGTCTTGTCGGGGCGGGAGGGGAGTGTTCTTCACCTCGCTCGGCGTCCAGACTTCGGCCCAGCTGCGATCGGAGGCTGGCGGGGATCCGTTGTCCTTCTCCCCACCCCGGAAATTCGTCACAAGCCGCATCAGGACGAAAGTCCTTTCGATTCCACGGTCGATACCCATCAACTCGCAAAATTGCGACTTCCGGTGATCTGGACGATTAGAACGCACCTTTTGTCCCATCTTCGGCCGCGTGCAACGCCCAAGAGGTGCTCGAGCGGCTGCCAACACAGACGGCGATCGACCGCGGTGAGATCGGGCGACAAAGCAGGCTGGGCGCGCCCGAATTGAGCTGGCCGGCGTTACGATTGTGGCTACCTGTTCCACGCTTTCGCCAGCGGGGTGGTCGACGCCGACCGGCGGCCGGGCGTCGTGTTCGAGACGAAGGGCGGTCCGTTGGTCGTGCGGGGCGAGGTGATCGTGGACTGCACCGGCGGCGGCGACGGCGACGTCGCCGCCGCTGCCCCCTACGAGGTGGGCCGCGAGGCAGACGGGCTGGTGCAGCCGATGACTCTCATGTTCCGCATGATGGGCTTCGACAAGGGGGAGTTCGCCCAATACGCGCAGGCCAACCCCGATCAGTGGCGGGGTGTCCACGGGCTCTGGGACCTCGTCGAGGAGGCCACTGCGGCGGGCCACCTCGGGGACGGTCCTCGAGTCCGTGGGAGTTCCGCACTACAACGTCCCAGCTGTTGTTGTTGTCGGAGTGGCTGGTGGAGCGTGGGGTCACCCTGGTGGGCATGGAGGCCACTGGCGTCTATTGGAAGCCCGTCCACTGGGTTCTCGAAGACGCCATGGAGGAGGTGTGGGTGATCAACGCCCGCCACATGCGCAACGTCCCCGGCCGCAAGACCGACGTGGCTGATGCCTGCTGGGGCGCGCAGCTGCTCGAGCACGGCCTGGTCCGCCCCAGCTTCATCCCGCCCCGCCCCACCCGCGAGCAGCGGGACCTGCGATAGCTCACGCCCGGGATCCCGACCAGGAGCGTCACCGCCGCCTCGTGAGGGTCAGGAGGTGGTACAAATTTCGGTGATCCGGGTACCGGGTCGACCGACCAGTCCAGCTTCGGCGTGAACGGAGAGCCATGCCTCGCACGAACAGCCCCCTCTGTCGGATGGTCGCCGCGCTGGCGGTGATGGTGCTGTTGGCCGGCGCCTGTGGCGACGACGACGCTACCACCTCCACCGACACGACCGCAGCCGGCGGCCAAGAGGGTGGCAAGAAGGGCGAGCTGGTGGGGATGAAGGGCACCACGCCGCTCACCAAGCTCGACGAGGCGTTCAAGAAGCGCCTCCTCGGAGTCGACCCGGGCTTGAAGGACTTCAACTACGGCGCCGAGTCCTACGACGCTGTGATGATCATCGCCCTGGCGACCGAGCTGGCGAAGACCGACGGGATCGCCATGGCCAACCAGATCAACGGCGTCACCCGCAAGGGTGAGAAGTGCACCTCGTTCAAGGCCTGCAAGGACCTGGTCGCCGCCGGCAAGGACATCGACTACGACGGCGTGGCGGGGCCCGCTGACTTCTCGGGCAACGGGGAGCCGACGATCGGCAGCTACGGAGTCCTCGAGTTCGGCGACGACAACCGGATCGACGACTCCAAGACCGAGTACAAGATCGCCAACGCCCCGCCCGAGGCCGACGTGCCCCAGCAGCCGGCGCAGGGCACCCGCAAGGGTGACGGCGTGCTGAAGATCGGCACGTTGCTCCCCGAAACCGGCTCCCTCGCCTTCCTCGGTCCACCGGAGTTCGCCGGCGTCGACCTCGCCGTGAAGGAGATCAACGAACTCGGCGGCGTGCTGGGCAAGCCGGTGCAGAGCACCAAGGGCGACTCCGGCGACACATCGACCGACATCGCCACCCAGACCGTCAACCGGGAGCTGTCCGAAGGCGTCGACGCCATCATCGGGGCGGCGTCGTCCTCGGTGACGCTCACGGTGATCGACAAGATCGTCAACGCCGGCGTCGTCATGTTCTCGCCCGCGAACACGTCGAAGAAGCTGTCGACCTACAACGACAAGGGCCTGTACTTCCGCAACGCCCCGTCGGACATCCTCCAGGGCGGGGTTCTGGCGGAGGTCGTCTCGGAGGACAACCACGAGAACGTGGGCATCCTCGCCCTCGACGACGACTACGGCACGGGGCTGGCGGAAGACTTCAAGAAGGCCTTCGAGGAGTCGGGAGGCAAGGTCGTCGACACCATCATCTACGACCCCGCCGCCACCACCTTCGACGCCGAGATCACGAAGATGAAGGGCAACGACGCCGACGCCATCCTGCTCGTCGGCTTCGAGGAGTCGTCCAAGGTTCTGGCCACGATGATCGAAAAGGGCATCGGCCCCAACGACGTTCCCGTGTACGGCACCGACGGCAACATGGGCAACGCCCTCGGCGAGAACGTCGACGCCGGCAAGTAGGGCAGAGTCCTGCACTCCTGACCGCGGGGGTCAGCGGACGCGGGCCAGAGTCCCGAGGTACAGCTCGATGACCTTGGGGTCCTCCAGCAGCTGCTGGCCGGTGCCGGTGTAGGCATTCTTGCCCTCGTCGAGGACGTAGCCACGGTGGCAGATCTGGAGGCACCGTCGGGCGTTCTGCTCGACCATCACGATCGACACACCGGTTCCGTAGATCTGACGGCACCGGATGAACACCTCGTCCTGGAACAGCGGGGAGAGGCCGGCGGACGGCTCATCGAGCAGCAGGACGGCCGGGTCCATCATCAGCGCCCGGCCCATGGCCACCATCTGACGCTCCCCGCCGGAGAGCTGGCCGGTGCGCTGCCTGCGCCGTTCGCGCAGCAACGGGAAGAGTTGAGCCACCGCATCGAAGCGCTCGCTGAACTCCCCGGGCCGCAGGAACAGGCCCATCTCGAGGTTCTCCTCGACGGTCAGCCGGGGGAACACGTTGGCCACCTGCGGCACGTAGCCGATGCCGAGCGACACCAGCCGGTGGGCGGGAAGGCCGGCGATGTCCTCGCCGCGGAAGCGGATCGTGCCGGAGCGGACAGGGATCAGCCCGAAGAGCGCCTTCAGCAGTGTCGATTTGCCAGCGCCGTTGGGTCCGATGATCCCGACCAGCTCGCCTCGCTGCAAACTGATGTTGCAGCCGTTGAGGATGTTCACGTCGGGCACGTAGCCGGCGACCACGTCGGACGCCTCCAAGAGGAACCCGCCTTGCGGCACCGGCTCCGGTTCCGAGGATTTCATTCCGATTCCCTCGCCGTGGCCTCGGTCAGCTCGTCGAGTTGACGCTGCTCCTCCTCGAGCGTCGCCGGTGCGTCGTGGTGCGAGCCGAGGTATGCGTCGATGACGACGTGGTCGTTCCCGATCGCCTCCGGCGGACCCTCGGCGATGATCCGGCCTTCGCCCATCACCACGACCCAGTCGCTGATCTCGTTGACAGCGTCCATGTCGTGCTCGACGAACAGCACCGTCTTGCCCAGGTCGCGCAGGCTCTGGATGTGGGCCAGTAGCGTTTCGCCGAGGGCCGGGTTCACACCGGCCATCGGCTCGTCGAGCAGGACCATCGTCGGGTCGGACATGAGTGCCCTGGCCATCTCCAGGAGCTTCCGCTGACCGCCGGAGAGCGCACCGGCGTACTCGTCGCGCAACCGGGTCAGGCGGAACCTCTCGAGCAACGACTCGGCTCGCGCTTCGACCTCCGCCTCCTGGGCCCGCCAGAAGGAGGGGACGAGGGCGCGGAAGAAGTTCTCCCCGCGCTGGTCCGGGGCGCCCAGCTTCATGTTGTCCATGACGCTCATCCGGGCCAGGGCCTTGGTCAACTGGAAGGTCCGCACCATGCCGCCCCGGGCAACCCTGTGGGGGGGCAGCCTCTGCATCGGCCGGCCGTCGAAGGTCCACCTCCCGGCATCGGGCTCGTCGAACCCGGTCACCAGGTTGAAGAAGGTGGTCTTGCCCGCGCCATTCGGGCCGATGAGGGCGGTGATCGAGCTGCGCTGGATCTCGACGTGGTCGACGTCGACGGCCACCAGGCCGCCGAACCGGCGGCGCAGGTCGTCGACCACGAGGATCGGGTCGGGTTTGGCAGATCCCGGCTCCGGGGGCACCGAGCTCATCGTCTCCCTCGCCGTCGTCACCGGGTCTCGAACGTGATCTCGCGGCGGTTTCCGAATATGCCCTGCGGGCGGAAGATCGGGAGGGCCATCAGGGCGAGGCCCACCAGCATGAACCTGACGATGCCGACCTGGGTTCCGCTGATGATGGCCGTCGGCAGCAGGCCTTCCGCACTGGCCTGTCGAAGGATGTTCTCGGTGAACGAGATCAGCCCCCACAGGATCATGGCTCCGCCGACGGGGCCCGGCACCCGGGCGGTGCCGCCGAGGATCACCGCCGTCAGTGCGAGGAACGTGGTGGCCGTGCCGTAGTTGTCCGCCTGCACCGACTGGTTGCCGATGGCGAACACCATGCCGCCGAACGCTCCGATCACCCCACCCACCACAAGGCTCTGCACCTTGTACGCGTAGACGTTCTTGCCGAGGCTCCGGGCCGCGTCCTCGTCCTCGCGGATGGCTTTGATGACCCGGCCCCACGGGCTGCGGACGAGCAGCAGCACCACCAGGCTGGACAGCCCCACCAGGCCCCACCCGACCATGAGCACCCACAGCCGGTTGTCGTCGAAACGCCACGGCCCGAACCCGTATGTGCCGTCGCCCAGCGGATTCAGTTCATAGAAGGCGTCGGCGTAGCCGTTGATACCCGACGAACCACCGGTGATGTGGCCGAAGGTGACAGATCTGGCGATCAGGCGGATGATCTCGGCGGCGGCGATCGTGACGATGGCGAGGTAGTCGGCGCGCAGACGCAGCGTGGGGAGCCCGAGGATCAGGGCGAGGACGATCGCCGCGACGATCCCGACTCCGACCCCTGCCCAGAGAGACCATTGCAGGTACTCGACGCAGATTCCCGTGCTGTAGGCGCCCATGGCGAGGAAGCCGGCCTGGCCGAAGTTCAACAAGCCGGTGTAGCCGAAGTGCAGGTTGAGTCCGATCGCCGCCAGCGCGAACACGATGGCTTCCTGGCCGACCGCGGCCCGCAGCGTCTCGCTGACGATTAGGCCCCAGTCCATGGCCTCAGCCCACCCTTTCGGCTTGTCCGAGGATCCCCTGAGGTCGCACCAGCAGGATGAGGATCAACACCACGAGGGCACCGACCGTCTTCAGCTCCGAGGAGATCCATAACGTCGAGACCTGGACCAGCATCCCGACGACGAAGCAGCCGAGGAGGGCTCCATACGCGGTTCCTAGGCCACCCAAGGTTATCCCCGCGAACATCAGGAGGAGGAGCTGGAAGCCCATCTGGAATCCCACCTGCTCGGCTACCCCGAGGAGCACCCCCCCGAGTGCGGCCAGACCGCCTCCCACCGTCCACACCAGTCGCACGACCTTGTCCACGTCGATGCCCGAGGAGGCCGCCAGCTCGGGGTTGTCGGCGACGGCTCGTGTGGCCTTGCCCCAGCGCGTGCGTTGCAGCAGCAGGCCGAACCCGATCAACACGATCAGCGACAGCGCGATGGAGAAGATGTCCTTGGGCGCTATCTCCACCGGACCCAACTGGGTGGCACGCTGCAGCGTGTAGTCGCCGTAAGGGCGGGTCCGGCCACCGAACTGGTACAGGAAGAGGTGGCGGAGGAGGAACGACAGACCGATCGAAACGACCATGGCTGCGATCAGTCCCGTGCCCCGGCGACGCAGCGGCCGCCACACCCCCACGTCGAGCAGACCTGCGGCTATGGCCGTCACCACCACGGCTGCCAGCGCGGCCGGGATCAGCTGCACGTCCAGCAGCTGGTTGGCGATCCACGCCATCATGGCCCCGAAGGTCACGATCTCCCCGTGGGCGAAGTTGACGAGGCCGGTGGTGCCGTAGATCAATGACAGCCCGACCGCAGCCATGGCGATCAGCAGACCGAACTTCACGCCCTCGACGAGGAGCTGCAGGCCCCGGTCGAAATCCCCGGTCGTCTGGCGGGCGCGTATGCCCAGAGGGAAGAGCAGTGGCCGGCTCTGCCCGACGTTGATGCTGAACGTCCTGGTGTTGGCCCCGGGCGTGCGCAGCCTGACGCCCTTCGGCAAGGTGGACTCGTCGAGGGTGGCGACGTACTGGCCGGGCCCCGGGAGGGCCAGGCGGAACTCGCCCTCGTCGTCGCTGACCGCAGTGCCGACCTCCTCCCCGGTGGCGGTGGCCACCGTCACCTTCACGCCTTCCACAGGAGTCAGCTCCCCGTCGACCCGGTCCTCCAGGCGGCCGCGAACCTCTTCCCCACCTTCCGACTCGGGTTCCTCGCCGGCTCCTCCTTGCTGACCGCCGGGCGCCGTGGTCGTCGTTGCCCCGCCGGACGGCCCGCCGGCCTGGGCCAGCGCTGGGGCTGTGGTGGCGACGATGGCGAGCAACACCGAGGTTCCGGCTGCAAGAGCCACCATGAACACCGCCGTCGTGGCACCGGGCCGGAGCATTGGTGTGAGTGTACGGACCCGGCTCTGGCTATTCGCGCGGCGCGCGGGTCCGTCGGGTGCGGACCGGCGGGTCGACGACGGTCAGGATCCGTAGATGACCGAGGCCTCGCCCCTGGCGGCCCCTGAGCGCTCGGCCCTCCCGGTGATGTGGTCGGCGCCTGTGGAGTGGCCCGCCGCACCCGGTATGGGGTGCCCCGGCTGGCGGTGAATTCGTGCACGACTTTCCTGACCCCCGTGGTGGCGTGGTCGACTGAGGTGTGAATCACCTCCTGCGGCCCGCGAACGGGCGCGGCGGAACACGACCCAGGTCGGGGCGAAGCCCCGAAGTTCGGCGTTGGTCAGGCTGCGGGTTCGAGTGTGACGCGGTGATCCATGGCTTCGAGCTGGGCCACGAGACGCTTCTGGTGGGCAGCGCTGGTCCGTCGCTTGTCGAAGTAGTCCCCGCCCAAGTCGGTGTAGGTCTCGCCCGTGGACAGCAGGTGCCAGGCGATGACCAAGATGGAGTGACCGACGGCAACCGCGGCTCGTCCCGGCCCTCGGCGTCCCCGGATGCGGGCGTAGTGGGAGCCGAGGTAGGTGTCCTTGGACCGCCCGGCGGCGTGGGCGGCTTCAACCAAGGCGATGCGCAACCACTTGGAGCCGTGGCGGGTGCGCCCCGAGCGGTGCTTGCCCGCCGACTCGTTGTTGCCGGGGCACATGCCTGCCCACGACGCCAGGTGCTGAGGGGTGGGGAAGCGGGACATGTCGGTGCCGATCTCAGCCAGGATCACCTGGGCGATGCGATAGCTCACGCCCGGAATCCCGATCAGGAGCGACACCGCCGCCTGGTGAGGGTCCAAGAGGGCCTCGATGCGTCCGGTCAGCTCGGCGATGGTGGCATCAGCCTGGTCGATGCGGGCCAGCATGGCCCGGCACAACAGGCCGTGGTGGGCGTTGAACCGCCCGGCCAGAGCGTCTTTGAGCTCGGGGATCTTGGGGCGCATCCGGCCCTTGGCCATCTCGGCCAGCACCGTTGGGTCGCGCTGGCCGGCGATGAGGGCGTCGATCATCTCCCGGCCCGACTTGGTCAGCACCGACGAGGCCACCGACGACAGCTTCACCCCGGCGTCCTCGAGCACCTTTGTGCAGGCGCTGGGTCTCCCGGGCTCGCTCCTCGATCACCGACTTGCGGTACCGGGTCAGGTCCCGCTGCTCTCGGGTGGGGCGGGGCGGGATGAATGAGGGGCGTACCAGGCCGTGCTCGAGCAGCTGTGCGCCCCAGCACGCGTCAGCCACGTCGGTCTTTCGGCCCGGGACGTTGCGCACGTGGCGGGCGTTGATCACCCACACCTCCTCGATGGCGTCTTCGAGAACCCAGTGGTTGGGTCGGACCAGGGCGCGGTGTCGGCCTTTCGGCCGGTCCGTTTCCCTGGCCCGCCCGCCGAACCGGACGTGCGACTCTCACCGCATCCGGCTCTCCATCGCCTCGTACCGCTGCACTACACGGCCAATCCTGTTGTCGTCGCCCACGGCGTTGGGATTGTTGCTCCCCGGTAGCGGTAGCGAGTGATCGCCACCTCCTGCGGGTTGAACAGCACCGTGCCGTCCTGTTCGGGCCACCACCGTTTGAGATAGCGCCTTTGCAGGTCCTTTCATCCTCACTCGGTCAAACGGCGCCTCGTGGCGCACGACCGGCTTCCAGTAGACGCCGGTGGCCTCCATGCCCACCAGGGTGACGCCACGCTCGACCAGCCAGTCCGACAACAACAACAACAGCTGGGAGGTCGTGGTGCGGAACTCGCTCACCTCCTCCCGGCGGCCACCAGCGCCATCCGGTGTGCGGGCACACGCCATCACGGTGTCGCGGTGGACGTCCAAGAACGCCGGACCGGATGGGGGCCTCGTCATGAAGAAACTGAGGTGCGTGCTCGAAGCAACAGGACGGAGCGCCCGAGACCCCCGCGTCAAGCTAAACACGGGCTCCGAGCGCCATAGAGACACGACGTCTGCCCGGGCCGACACGGCGCGATTCTCATCCGCTGTGGGCGGCACCGCCAGGGGCCATGGGAGCTAAGCTAAGTGATTGAACCCGCCTGGCTGTGGCCGCAACCCACCATGCGCCTGCTGCGGCGCGAAGAGATGCCCGGCAGCCGGCTCTCCGGCCTGCCCCACCCAACCTTGTTTGGGCCTGGTGAACGTCCCGCCGTGTCACATCCCGTCGAAACGAGGAGCGCCATCAACGAACACTGACCGGTAGTCGCGACCGTCCCACCCCCCGGGGCCTCGTTCTCATCACCGGCACCAACCGGCGGTTCAACCCGCTGGTCGCCGCCGCGCGCCCGAACCCGCCGGCCTGGCGGCCGGAATTCAAGTCGCCTACGGCGACACCGACTTGACAAGAACCGCTCTGTCAGAGATGCCGTGCGCCGGCGCGTCCTGTCTCGGCGACGACACGCATCGCGGCACGCACGGCGTCGGCGTCCTCCGCCTCCAGGGCCGACAGGAAGTCCTTCACCGGCAAGGTGCCACGGTGGTCCGATAGAAGCGCCACTGGGGTCGGAATCGCCCGCCTGGTCGCTCCGACCCGCTCACCGCTCGCCGGCGTCGACGGCCTCGTCGAACAGCGACCCCAGGATGTTGGCGGCCTCGCGGTCGGCCTCCGCCAGGAAGTGCGAGTACACGTTGAGCGTCGTCGCCGCGTTGCGATGCCCGAGGCGGCCGGCCACCGTCGGCACGCCCACGCCGGAGGCCAGGAGGCGAGTGGCCACGTAGTGGCGCAGGTCGTGCAGGCGCAAGCCTTCGAGCCCTGCGCTCGTGCAGAGGCGGGCGAAGGCGCGCGTGGCGGAGTCGGGGCGCCACGGCTGCGACCCGTCGACTTCCGGGCTGAACACGAACGCCGTGGGGGCGAGCGTCACCCGGCACACCTCGGCTCGGTTCACGACCCGCTCACGGTGCTGGCGCAGCACCGCCAGCGTGGTCGCGTCGAGCGAGACCTTGCGGGCGGCGTGGGTCTTGGTGTCCTTCTCGACCGGCCCGCTCGGGCCCATCACGATACCTCGGGCGATGCGCACCACGCCGGCGTCGAGGTCGAGGTCGGCCCAGCGCAGAGCGACGACCTCGCTGCGGCGTGCCCCCGTCGCCGCGGCCAGGACCACGAAGGCGGCGAGCTCGGGGTCGGCCGCCTGGGCCAGGGCGAACAGGCGGGCTACCTCCGCCGGCGCCGGCGGGGTGATGTCCCGGGCCACGACGCGAGGAGGAGACGCCGCCGCCGCCGGGTTGGCCCCCAGCCATCCCCAGCGCACGCCCTGGGCCAGCACTCGGCGCAGGACGCCGTGGATGCGCCGGATGGTGGCGGCGGACAGCGGCCTCCCCCGGTTGGCCTCCCCGGAGCGCAGCGAGCGGTAGTAGCGGTCCAGGGCGTCGGGCTTCAGCTTGTGCAGCGGCACCTGCCCGAGGGCGGGCACCAGGTGGCGGTCGAGGATGCCGCGGGTCTCGAGCACCGTCTTGGGGGAGAAGTCGTCGCGGGCCTGTTCGAACCAGCGCTCGAGCAGCTCGCCCACGGTGGCGTCCGTTCGGGCCAGCGCGCCCCGCTCGGCGTCGGCCACCAAGGCGGCCAGCGCCCGCTGAGCGTCGCGCTTGCCGCCCCGGACCGTCCTCGTGGCCCAACGTTTCTTGCCCGAGATGGCGTCCCGCCCCAGCTAGACCCGCAGCTCCCACGAGCCGCTCCGCTGGCGCATGAAGCCCTGCACGTGCCACTCCCTCTGCCAATTCGCTTCGGGGGGAAGGGATTGGCAAGAGATTAGCAAGGGGCCGGGCTGGGAGAGCCGCCGGGGAGGCAAACCGCGTCTGAACTGCGGTCTTACCAGCACCCCCAACGGGATTCGAACCCGTGCCGCCACCTTGAAAGGGTGGTGTCCTAGGCCGCTAGACGATGGGGGCCGGCGCGCTGGGGGTCGATGTCGACGTTACCAAACGCCACGTCGTCCCCTCCGGGCTGTCGTTGACCTCCACGCCGAGCGCCACGAGCCGGTCCCGGATCAGGTCCGCGTCGGCGTAGCGCTTGCCCTGGCGAGCCGAGGCTCGCTGTTGCAGCAGTATCTCGACAAAGGGCGCTACGGCGTCGGCCGGGTCACGCGCCCCCACACGCGCCACGTCCCCGAGGCGGACGATCATCGAACGAAGGGCCCCGCGCGCCTGGTCTGGTTCGTCGGACTGCAGGGTGTCGGCCGACCACGCCACCACCGCCTCGTCCAGCTCCAGCATGGCCCGCACGGCGGCCGCGACATCACGGGCGGCGAGAGCGGCATCGAACGCAGCCGTCGTCCGCCGGACCACCTCAAGCAGCGAAGACGCCAGCGCCTCGGGGGTGGCCGTACGGGCCGTACCCTCCCCGGCCGTGGCCGGGCGCGCCCGTTGGGCCGGAGGTCGAGCCATGCCTACCAGCTCGGGGATGTCCAGGGCAGAGCCGCTGGGGATGGACGACGACGATCCGCGGCTGCGGACGGTGACGGTGCCGAGGCCGGCGACGGTGGCGATGCCGTCGTTGAGGTCGAGCACGAGGGCGGTGTGCTCGTCGACGCCGAGCACGAAGGCGTCCTCGGCCAGCTCCTCCTCCATGCGGGCCAGGTGCCGCTCGCCGAGATAACAGAAGCGGGTGTCGTGAGTGCCGCCCTCGGCGTTGTCGTAGTGGGGTATGACCGCCGCCTTCAGTCCCGCCTCGGCCAACAGGTTGAGGCCGTCCAGCCAGTGGGGCTCCTCGCCCACCTTGTAGATCTCGTACACGGGGACAGTGGAGACGCCGAGGGTGAGGGCGGCGGCGCTGGCGAAACAGATGCACCCTCCCGGTCCTCCGGGACGGAGCTTCTCGGCCAGCGCCGAGGGAACCGAGGAGTCCTTCCACTGGCGCAGGGCATACGAGGGGCTGCCCGGGCCGGAGAACACGTAGCGCGCCTGGCGGATTCGCGTCAACACCGTCTCGTAGGCCAGCGCGTCGCCTCCCAACGCACGAAGCTCGGCCACGCCCAGCTCCTGGCCGACGCTGGCCCGGAAGTACTCCACCGCCCGGGCGGTCAGGTCGTCGGCGTTGGCCTGGAACCCGAAAGGGGTGTCGAGCACCACCGCCGGGACCGGGGGCGGGCCGAGACGGGCCAGGAGGGCCCGGTGGGTCTTCACCATGGTGGGGCTGGTCTCGCCTGACCCCATGATGGCGAGCAGTCGGGGGAGCGGGCCACTCATCCTCCGACCTGCGATCGCCGTCACAGACTGCTGTCCGCCCACTCGTGGAGCAGGTCTGCCATCGCCTCCGGGTGCTGCGCGTGCAGGTCGTGGTCGCCGGCCATCGGCTCGAGGCGCACGATGGGCAGGAGCTCCGCCGCCTTGTCGACCGTCTCGTCCCAGCCCTCGGGCTGATCGGCGTTGACCGCCGGCACGAGCAGCACCGGTACCCGGACGAGGGGATAGAGCTGCGACGGTCGGTGCTCCCAGAGCGAGCGAAGGATCTGGAGATGCCGTGGCTGTGAGAGCCACGGCGCCACCGTGCCGTCCTCGCGAACCTCGAAGTTGGCGAGCAGGCCTTCGATGCCCGGCTCGGGCCAGTCGCCGTGGGAATCCCGGAACAGCGCCCGCAGCTCTTGGGCGCCTCTGCCCTCCAGAACGGGAGGCGCCAGCTCCGACTCGCACGCTTCCCACGAAGAGAAGCGTTCGCTGAGCTCGATCCACCCACCGTCGACGCAGGCCACGCCTCGCACCAATTCGGGGCGGCGCGCCGCCAGTTCCAGCACCACGTTGCCGCCGAACGACTGGCCGGCGACGGCGGGCCGGCGCAACGGCAGGGCGCCGAGGAGCTCGGCCAGGTCGGCGGCGAAGGTGGCGACGTCGTAGGGGCCGTCCGGCTTGGCCGAGCGGCCGTGGCCTCGCTGGTCGACGGCGACCACGACGTGGCCCCGCGCCCGCAGCCGCTCCCCAACGCCACGCCACATGGCCGCGTTCGACGCCAGGCCGTGGACGAGGACGAAGGCCACGGGGTGCGCGCACGCCTGTGGCGTCCAGACCTCGGCGTGCAGTTCGACGCCTGCTGCGACCGAGAACCGCTGTTCCTCAGGCGCACCTACCACGCCCAGACGGCCGCCTCCCGCAAACGGTCCATCAGGCCCAGCAACTCGATCGACTGCCCTGGCGTACGTCGCAGGGCGGCGCTGTCCCGCAGGACCGCGAACAGGTGGTCGACCATGCCCCGGTACGGGTCGTTGCCACCGGCCTCGATCGTCTCCGTGCGTCCGTCGCTGAAGGCGACGTGGAGCTTGGTGTCGTCGGGACCGGGTGTGAACGGCCGCTCCACCGTCACCGAGCCCTGCGTGCCGACGACCTCGAGGGTCTGGCGGGACGGCGTCTCGAACGAGCACTCGAAGCTGGCGGTGAAACCCTTTTCGAAGTCCATCCAGGCGCTGAACGAAACGTCGACACCGGAGCGGGCCAGCAAGCCTCCGGCGGCGACGTGCACGGGGAGGCGGCCGGCAGCGGCAACCAACGGGGCCAGGCAGTAGACGCCAAGGTCGAGCAGGACGCCGCCTCCGGTCTCGGGGCGGGAGCGAATGTCTCCTTCGAGGTCCACCACGCCGGTGAAGACGGCCCGGGCGAAGCGGAGCGGCCCGAGCCGGCGGGACCGGACGAGGTCGGCAAGCGCGCTGGAACGCGGGTGGAACGGCGTCGTGTACGCCTCCATGAGAACGACGCCGAGCTCCTCGCACGCGGCCGCCATCTCCTTCGCCTCGGCCGCCCTGGTGGCCAGGGGCTTCTCGCACAGCACGTGCTTGCCGGCTTCGGCCGCCCGCACCGTCCATTCCGCGTGCAGGCTGTTGGGCAGCGGTATGTACACCGCCTCCACCTCGTCGTCGGCCAGCAGCGCTTCGTAGGTCCCGTAGGCCCGGGCCGCGCCGAAGTGGTCGTAGCCGGCGCCGCCAGCCTGCGAGCGGCTGGAGACGGCCACCAGGTTGGCCTTGGGGTTGTCGGCAAGTGCAGGCAGGACGCCCAACTGCGCGGCGCGGGCGGTGGCGCCCAGTACTCCCCAACGCAGCGGCGGGGGCCCCGGCACCTCGCCGTCGCCGCTGGAGCTCATGACGCCCTGACCGGAGCGACGTCGCCCTCGGCCCGGGAAGGCGAGGCGGCTGGGAAGGGTCGAGCCGGCGTCCGCACGTTGCGGAGGTTAGCGACGGTCGGCGTAGACGCCGTTCGGGCGGCCCGCACCTCTCGGTAGGGTCCACCACCTCTCGGTAGGGTGCAGTGGTGGCCGTCGTCCACCTCGTCTCGGCTGCCGTGGGCGGCTACCTGGCCGGCACCGTGCCGGTGGCCGACGTGGCCGCTCGGCTGGCCACCGGCGGGACGAGGAGCCTGCGCTCAGAGGGCACCGGCAATCCGGGCGGAGCCAACGCCCTGGTCGTCTTGGGCAAGCGGTGGGGGTACGGCATCATCCTGGCCGACATCGCCAAGGGTGCCGCCGCTTGCGGGCTGGGACGCCGTGCCGCCGGTGGCGCCGGCGCCCACGTGGCCGGCACCGCTGCGGTGGTCGGCCACTGCTTTCCGATCTGGAGCGGTTTTCGGGGCGGGAAGGGAGTGGCCGTGAGCCTCGGCCAGTGTGCGGCGACGTTCCCGCCCTACGTCCCGGTGGACCTGGCGGTGGCGTGGGCGGCGGCGGCCAAGCGATGGCCGGCCCGGCGGTTCTCGTCGCCCACGTTGGCCGCCACCGTGATCGCATCGGCCACGTGGGTCACCGCGGCGGCGCTGTCGTGGCGGCGAGGGTGGCCCAACGCGTGGGGGCCCACGCCCACCGCACTCTTGCCGGCGGCGGCCGCGGCCAGCAGCGCGGTCATCCTGTCGCGCTTTGCGTCAGCAGCTCGAGAGCCGAGAACGGCGCACGCCACATGATCGGGTTCTGCATCGATTCCAACGCCCAGCTGCCCCCCGAGCTGGTGGCCCGGTACGACGTCGAGGTGGTTCCCCTCAGCGTCACCGTCGACGGTGAGGAGTTCCTGGAGGGGCTCGACCTGGACGCGGACAGCTTCTACGCCCGGTTCGCCGCCGGAGCGGTCCCCACCGTCACCACCGCCGCGCCCAGCCCCGGCCGCTTTGCCGTGGCCTACCAGGCCCTGGCCGCACGGGGCGTCACGGAGGTCCTCTCCGTTCACATCGGCTCTGCCATTTCCGCCACAGTGAACGCAGCCCATATCGGGACGCAGGACTCCCCCGTGCCGGTCCGCCTCGTCGATACGGGTACTGCGTCCTTCGCCGTCGCCTGCTGCTTGTGGGAGGCGGCCGAGGCCGTGCGGGGCGGCGCCGGCCTGGAGGAGGCGGCTCGGGTGGCCCAGGAGGTGGCCGGGCGCACGGACAACGTGTTCGTGGTGCGCGCCCTCGACCTGGCCCGCCGGGGAGGACGGCTGAGCGCGGCGGCCGAACAGGCAGTCGCCGCGGGCGCCATTCCGGTGCTGCGACTCGTGGGGGGCAGCTACCAGCCCGTCGCCCAGGTGACCAACGTCGAGGACGCAGCCGACGTCATGGCCGAGGCCGTGCTGGCCGGCGGAGTCCGGCTGCGGGTCGGGATCAGCGTGGCCGACGCCGGCGCACTGCCCCTCCGCCACGCGCTCGAGGAGCGCCTCGCCGGGGCCGCCGAGGTGGCCGAGCTCGTCCGCTACCGGGTCGGGCCGAGCGTGGGCGTCCACACCGGCCCGGGTACGGCCGGGGCCATGTGGTACCCGACGGGCACATCGACGGGGTGAGCCGTCACACGCCCTCGGCCAGGGCTTCGACCAGTTCCTCCTCCAGGACGGACAGATAGCCGTACAGGGCCAGCGCCGGAGCCCGGGGGTCGGCCTCGTCGATCTCGTGGGCGAAGGTGTCGTCCTGCACGTCGAGGCGGGTCCCGAGCACAAGGCGCAGGTCGTTCAGCGCCCGAAGCCAGCCGCTGGCCTGCTCGGCCGTGAGCACGTCGGCGTCCACCGTCTCCTCCATCGCGGCCAGGGCGGCGAGGCGCCGCTCCCGCAGGTCGTCGCCCATCAGCCTTCGGTACTCCTGCTCGTGGTCGGGACGCTGACGGTACGCGGGCGGGAACAGCCGGCGCACGGCGGGATCGTCGGGGTCCTCGTCCATGAGCTGGCGCAGCTGCGCAGGGAGACCGCGCAACACTTGGCGCTCCTCCCTGGCGATCCGCACCTTCACCTCACCTCCCCCGGCAAAGGCGAACCGCCGCCTCGCCACTCACGACCTCCGGGCGGCAGAGAGGCTCATGTGTCGTGTTCCATGGTGGCCCACAGCCCGTGCTCGTGCAGGCGGAACACGTCGAGCTCCGCCCGTTCCCGAGGCCCGCTCGACACCACGGCGCGGCCCTTGTGGTGGACGTCGAGCATCAGCTTGGTGGCCTTCTCCTTCGAGTAACCGAACAGCTTCTGGAACACGTAGGTCACATAGGACATGAGGTTGACGGGATCGTTCCAGACGATGACCACCCACGGCAGGTCGGGATTGGTGACCTCTTCGGTGCCGGGGTCGTCGGCCCGGACGGGAGCAGGCGCGATCGTCATCGCCGTCCATTCTCGCTCGGCCACCGCTACACCGCGACCAAAGCCCGTTCCTCCGGTGCCGCCGGCGTAGCGAGGGACCCGCGGTCCACCAGCCCGAGGCGGAAGCGCAACGCTGCCGCCCACACGGCGGTGGCCCCGGCGACGTGGGCGCCCACCAGCACCACGGGCACGCCCGTGAAGTACTGCACGTAGCCGATGGCGCCCTGGGCCAGCAGGACGCCCATCAGGATGCGGCCCCGCCGCCGCACGCCCGCGGGCGCGCCGGCCCGCCGAACCAGCACGAGCATGGCCGTCACCATGGCCAGCAGGAGCACGACGGTGAAACCGTGGACCTGGGCGGCGCGGTGGAGCGGGACGTCGAGGCGGACCGCCGTCTCGTCGCCGCCATGAGGGCCGGCGGCCGTGACCACCGTCCCCAGGAAGACCACGAGAGCGGTGGCGCCCACGACCAGGGTGCCCAGGCTGCGCAGGTCGGGCGGCACGAGTGGTCGGGCCCGCTCACCGTCGGGCTGGCCGGCCCGCCAGTGGAGGACGACGGCGTTGCCGAGCATCACCATGGCCAGGAGGAAGTGGGCCATCACAACCGTCGGACCCAGTCCGGACAGGACGGTGAGCCGACCGAGCAGCACCTGGACGATCAGCGCAGGAACCAGGCCGAGCGACAGCCAGACGAGATCGGTCCGGCGCGGCTGCCGCCGGAGGGCGCCGTACACGGCGAGGATGATGGGCAGGCCCACGAGGCCGGACACGACGCGGTTCACGAACTCCAGGAGTGCGTGGTACTCGGCAGGCGCCACCAGTCGCCCCGAATCACAGTTCGGCCAGGCGGGGCAGCCGAGCCCCGAGCCGGTGAGCCGTACGGCTGCGCCGAGCACGATGGTGAAGGCCAGCCCCGCTGCGGCCAGGAGGGTGATCCGGCGGTAGGTGCCGGGGGAGAGCGAGCGGGTAACCATGTCCCGCGCATGGTACGGCAGGGCCGCATGGCGACGCCTCGCCTCGCTTTGTACCGCGGTAGCAAGCGCCCGTAGTCTGCCCGCCCATGGCCGCCACCACCGTGATCGTCCGGCCCCGCTCCCGGCTGTCGGCCTACGTCGCTCTGACCAAACCGCGGATCATCGAGTTGCTGCTCGTGACCACGCTGCCCACCATGGTGGTCGCCGCCCGTGCCGTTCCCCCGGTGGGCCTGATGCTGGCCACCCTTGCCGGCGGGACGCTGGCGGCGGCCGGGGCCAACGCCATCAACATGTACATCGACCGCGACATCGACGGCATCATGGGCCGCACCCGCGGGCGCCCACTGGTGACCGGCGAGATCGCGCCGGCCAGCGCGCTGCGCTTCGCCGTCGCCCTCGAGGTCCTTGCCTTTGTCGAGCTCTGGGCGCTGGTGAACCTGCTCAGTGCCGTGTTGGCGGTGGCCGCCACCTTGTTCTACGTGTTCGTCTACTCCTTGTGGCTCAAGCGGACCTCCACCAACAACATCGTCATCGGCGGCGCCGCTGGCGCCGTCCCCGTCCTCGTCGGCTGGGCTGCGGTCACGGGGAGCCTCGGCCTGGCTCCGGTGGTCCTCTTCGCCGTGATCTTCGTGTGGACACCGCCGCACTTCTGGGCGCTGGCCATCCGGTACCGGGAGGACTACGCCGCCGCTGAGGTCCCGATGCTGCCGGCGGTGGCATCGATGAGCCGCACCGCCCGCCAGATCGTGATCTACACCGTCGCCCTCTGGGGATGCTCGCTCCTGTTCGCCCCCGTGGCCGGGATGGGTGTGCTGTACCTGGTCTCGGCGCTGCTGCTCGGCGCCGTCTTCCTGCTCCGGGCCGTCGAATTGCTACGGGACGCCACCGCTTCTCGCGCCATGCGGCTCTTCCACTACTCCATCTCCTACATCGCGCTCCTGTTCGGCGCCATGGCCGTCGACCAGCTGGCTCGGTGGCCGTGAGCCACCAGTGACCATCACCGAGACGCGTCCGGAGGAAGCGCGGCCGGCTCCTTCCGCCGGGCCGGCGACGGCCGCTCCCCCCGAAGGCTGGTTCGCCACAGCCGACCACAAGCGCCTCGGGCTGCTCTACCTTGCCGCGTCCCTGCTGTTCCTCCTGGTGGGCGCCATGGTGGGGATGGTCCTGCGGGCGGAGCTCTTGTCCGAGGGGACGCAGGTCGTCGGGAACGACTACAGCCGCCTCTTCTCCATGCACGTCACCGTGGCTACCTTCCTGTTCCTGGCGCCGGCCTGGGTGGGCGTCGCCACCTATGTCGTCCCTCTGCAGATCGGCTCCGGGCGCCTCGCCCTCCCTCGCCTCCACGCCTTTGCCTTCTGGTTGTTCGTGCTGGGGGGCGCTCTGCTCATCACCTCCTACGTGGTGGGCCCGCCGGCCGGGCTCGGGCTCGTGTCCAGCCTCCCCACTCCCGCCCCGAAGGGTGGCGCCGACACGGCCACCAGCTTGATGATCGCCAGCCTGGCCCTTGTCGCCGTCTCGGCCCTTGTGGCCGCCGCCGACCTGGCCGTCACCGTGCTCAAGCTGCGCACCCCGGGGCTCACGCTGCGGCGCCTGCCCATGTTCAGCTGGGCCATGTTGACCTCCAGCCTGATCACCCTGCTGGCCACGCCGGTCTTCCTCGCCGGGCTCGTGCTGTTCTACCTCGACCAGCGCTTCGGGGGGACGTTCTTCGCCTCGGCCAACGTCGGCGCCCGCAGCATCTGGCGCCACACGTTGTGGCTCTACGGGCGGCCCGACGTGTACCTACTGGTCCTTCCCGGCCTGGGCGCGGCCTGCGACATCGTGTCCACGCACGCCCGGCGCCCGTTGCTCGGCCTGCCTGCCGCTCGGGTCGCCATCGCCGCCTTCGCCTTCCTGAGCCTGGGCGCCTGGGCGGCAGGCTCGGGGGTCGGCGACGCGCTCGTGCTGCCGACCTATTCCCCGCTGACCGCCCTGGTGGTGCTCCCGGTCGGAGCGCTCGTGCTGGTCTGGCTGGGCACCATGGCGGCAGGCCGGCCTCATGTGCACCCGAGCCTGCTGTTCGTCGCCGGCTTCGTCCTCCTGGCCGCCTTCGGCGCCCTCAACGCCGCCATTGCCGCCGCCGCCAAGGTGAACGGTACGGCGTGGGCCACCGGGCATCTCCACGTGGTCGCCTTTGGGGCTCCAACCTTGTTGCTGCTGGGCGCCGTCACCCACTGGGCGCCCAAGATGCTCGGTCGGGAGCTGTCGGCCGCGCCGGCACGGGTGGCTTGCCTCGGTGTCTTCGGCGGGTTCTTCCTCATGGGACTGGGCAGCTACCTGCTCGGCTACGACGACGCCCCGGCGCGGGTGAAGGACTTCGGGTTCTCGTCCGATGCCTCCACCTTCTCGACGCTGTCCGCCCTCGGCGCCGTGGTTCTCCTGCTCGGCCTGGCCGCCTTCCTGGCCGAGACGGTGCGAGCGGCGCGGAGCAGCGGTCCCCCTGCCCCCGCCGACCCCTACGAGGGGCTCACCCTGGAATGGGCCACCTCCTCGCCTCCGCCGCCGCACAGCTTCGACAGCGTCCCCGAGGTTCGCTCCGCCCACCCCCTGCTCGACCTGCGCCTGGCCGAGGCGCAGCCGGCGCCAGGGCCGGGAGGTGAACAGTGAGCGGCGCACCTCTGGCCCTCACCACCGGGGGGGTGGATCGGCCCCGCAAGGTGATGACGCTCGGCATGGCGTTGGTGGTGAGCAGCGGGACGATGCTGTTCGGGACGCTCATCGCCGCGTACCTGCGCATGCGAACCGCCGGCGGGGTCTGGCCTCCCGAGGGCATCGTCTATGACGAGTACCTCGGAAACATGATGGTCCTCACCATGCTCCTGTCGGTGCTCACTATGGAGTGGGCCTGCCATGCCCACGGTCGCGGGCTGCGCAACCAGGCGGCCACCGCCCTCGGGGTCACCCTCGGCTTGGGGCTGGCGTTCTTGAACCTGCTCTCCTACACCGCCGGTCTGGTGGAGTTCGATGCCGCCAGCCACCCCTATGGCCTAGTGGTCACCGCCCTTTGCATGCTGCTCGGCATCGCTGTCGGCGTGGGGGTCGGCCTGGTGACGCTCACGCTGTTCCGGGTGGCCGGGCGCCAGCTCGCCTTCGGCACCGACCATGCCCGCACCACCGCCTGGTACTGGTACTTCACGGTCGGCGCGTCCGTGGCCGTGTGGTACACCGTCGTGGTGCTGAAGTAGGAGTAGGGCCGGTGCTGAACCTCGCCTCCAAGCTGCTCTTCACCCTGAGCGCCGCGGCAGTCGTCTCTGCCATCGCCTACGGGCTGGTGGTGGACGAGCGTTCGGGCGTCGCCATCTTCCTGTTCCTCGCCGCTGCCGCCGCCGTGGCGGGCGCCGCCACCGCGGGCAACGCCGTTCCCGATCTCGCCCCGCTGGTCCCCGACGACGCGCCCCCGCCCCAGCGCCGGGCGACCACGGTGGGCGCCGCTCCCCGAGGGAGCGGATGGCCGCTGGCCACGGCCGCGGCCGTCACCGTCCTGGCCGCCGGCGCGGCCGTGGGGCCGGCCATGGTGCTCGGCGGCGCCATCGCCGTCGCCGTCGCCACGGGGGGGTGGTTCGCCAGGGTCTGGAGCGAGGACCCGACCTGGGCCCCCCGCGTGCGGGAACGGGTGAGCGCCCGGCTCCTGGTGCCAGTGGGCCTCCCCGTGGCCACCTTCCTCCTCGCCGCTTTCATCGCCATCAGCGTGTCGCGGGTCCTGCTGGCCGTCTCCAAGAACGCCGCCGCCCTGCTCGCCATCCTCGTGGGTGTCGCCATCCTCGCCGCCTGCGCCTGGATCGCCGCCCGGCCCCGCCTGCGCCCGTCGGCGGTGGTGTCCATCGCCGCCCTGGCGGCAGTCTCGATGGTGGGCGCGGGGATCGCCGGCGCGGTGTCGGGGGAGCGTGAGTTCCACCACGCAGGTGAAGGGGGCGAGCACCACGACGAGGTGGTCCACGTCGTGGCCAAGGACGTCGCCTTCGACGAGGACAAGATCACGGCCGAGGCCGGGGAGAAGCTGGTCATCGAGTTCGAGAACCTCGACGACGTGTACCACAACGTCGCCATCTACACCGGCGAGGGCCCCGAGGCCGAGCCCGTCTTCAACGGAGAGGGCTTCGTCGGCGAGGACACCCGTACCTACGAGTTCACGGCCCCGCCCCCCGGCAGCTACATCTTCGTGTGCGACTTCCATGTCAACATGAAGGGCGAGCTCGTGAGCGAGGCCGCCTGATGGGCGCCCCGGCTCGCCGGCGCCTGCGCGCTGCCGCCTCCGCCGGCCTGGTGGCCGTCCTGGCATCGGCGTGCGGGAACGAGGAGCTGCCCCAGAACACGCTCGATCCCGAGGGCCCCGTCGCCCGCCAGCTCGACGAGCTGATCGACCCGGTGTTCGTCGTCGCCGGCCTCGTCTTCGTGCTCGTCCAGGCGCTCGTGCTCTACGTCGCCGTCCGGTACCGGCGCCGCTCCGAGGACGAGGCTCCGAAGCAGGTGCACGGCAACGTCAAGGCCGAGATCGGCTGGACGATCGCCCCCGCCGTCATCCTCCTCGTCGTGGGCGTGTTCACCGTGGTCACGGTGTTCGAAATCAACGAGACGCCGGCGGGCCCCGGCGTGGTGAAGGTGACGGTCACCGGGCGCCAGTGGTGGTGGAAGTACGAGTACCCGGGGCGGAACGTGGTGACGGCCAACGAGATGCACATCCCCACCGGCCAGAAGGTGGACGTCACCCTGCTCTCGGACGACGTCGTCCACTCCTTCTGGCCGCCCAAGCTGGCCGGCAAGGTGGACGTCGTCCCCAACCGGGTCAACAAGATGGTGATCGAGGCCACCACGCCTGGCACCTACTTCGGACAGTGCGCCGAGTTCTGCGGCATCTCGCATGCCAACATGCGCCTCGTGGTCGTCGCCCACACGCCCGCCGAGTTCGAACGCTGGGTGGCATCCAACGCCGCGGCAGCGTCGCTGCCCGACCCCGAGGACGAGCCCGAGGCCGCAGCCGGCGCCGCCGCCTTCCGGGCCAGGGGGTGCGCCAGCTGCCACACGGTCAAGGGCTTCGCCGCCGGCGAGGTGGGGCCCGACCTGACCCACTTCGCCCAGCGCGAGACCTTCGCCGGCGCCATCTTCCCGAACGACGAGCGCAACCTCCGGGCCTGGCTGCGTGACCCGCCCGCCGAGAAGCCGGGCTCCATCATGCCCGACCTCGATCTGACGGAGGAAGAGATCAGCAATCTCATCGCCTACCTCGACACCCTCGAGTGACCTAACGAGCAACCACCGGAGCGATCATGGCAACAGTCCTGGAACCCACCGCCACCCCGGCACCGGTCGTCGTCGACCCCGGGGTGCTGAAGCGCCCCAAGAACCCGACGGGCGTGTGGTCGTGGATGACGACGG
This sequence comes from Actinomycetota bacterium, assembly GCA_002861595.1. Classification (GTDB taxonomy): domain Bacteria; phylum Actinomycetota; class Acidimicrobiia; order Acidimicrobiales. Next base: position 27,447 of record PJQG01000008.1, on the reverse strand, counting down.
TGGACCACAAGCGCATCGGCATCCTCTACGGCGTCACCGCCTTCGTCTTCTTCCTGCTGGGCGGGATCGAGGCCCTGCTCATCCGCCTCCAGCTGGCCCAGCCCAACGGCACGGTCCTCAGCGCCGACGCCTACAACCAGGTCTTCACCATGCACGGCACCACCATGATCTTCCTGGTGGTGATGCCCATGTCGGCGGCCTTCTTCAACTACCTGGTGCCGCTCCAGATCGGCGCGCGGGACGTGGCCTTCCCGCGGCTCAACGCCTTCAGCTACTGGACGTTCCTGCTCGGCGGCATCTTCATCTACTCGAGCTTCATCTTCGGCGGGGCACCCAACGGGGGCTGGTTCGGGTACGCCCCCAACACCAGCATCACCTACTCGCCGGGCCACAACATCGACTACTGGGTGATCGGCCTGCTGATCCTCGGCATCGCGTCCACGGTGGGTGCGGTGAACCTCATCGTGACCATGCTCAACATGCGGGCGCCGGGCATGACGCTCATGAGGATGCCCATCTTCACGTGGATGACGCTGATCTCGTCGTTCCTGATCCTCTTCGCCATGCCGGTCATCACCGTCGCCCTGTTCCTTCTCATGTTCGACCGCAGCTTCGGCTCCAACTTCTTCAACGCCGAGGCCGGCGGCAACCCGGTGCTGTGGCAGCACCTGTTCTGGCTCTTCGGGCACCCCGAGGTGTACATCCTCATCCTGCCCGCCATGGGCATGGTCTCGGAGATCATGCCCGTGTTCGCCCGCAAGCCGCTGTTCGGCTACCCCGTCATGGTCATCTCCGCCGTGGCCATCGGCTTCATGGGCTGGGGGGTGTGGGTCCACCACATGTTCGCCGTCGGCCTCGGGCCGGTGGCGGTGTCCGCCTTCTCGATATCCACCATGTTCATCGCCGTGCCCACCGGGGTGAAGATCTTCAACTGGATCGGCACCCTCTGGGGCGGGTCGCTCAAGTTCACCACCCCGATGCTGTTCGCCGTCGGCTTCGTGGCCATGTTCACCATCGGCGGCCTGTCGGGCGTGACTCACGCCGTGTCCCCCCACGACCGCCAGCAGACCGACACGTACTACGTCGTCGCCCATTTCCACTACGTGCTGTTCGGCGGCGCCCTGTTCGGGATCATGGGCGGCATCTACTACTGGTGGCCCAAGATCTTCGGCTGGCTGCTCGACGACCGGCTCGGCAAGCTCAACTTCTGGACCTGGCTGATCGGGTTCAACCTGGCCTTCGCCCCCATGCACCTGATCGGCCTGCAGGGGATGCCCCGGCGCATCTACACCTACGACGACGACCTCGGCCTCAACGCCCTCAACATGATGTCCACGGTCGGAGCGTTCGTGATCGCCCTCTCCACCCTCGTGTTCCTCTACAACGTGTGGCTCTCCCGCAAGCGACACGTAGCGGCCGGGCCCGACCCCTGGGACGCCCGCACCCTGGAGTGGGCGACGGCGTCGCCCCCGCCGGACTACAACTTCGCCGAGGTGCCGATCGTCCACTCGGTGGACGAGCTCTGGCATCGCAAGTACACCGAGGACGAGGACGGGCGGCTCGTACGCCTCGCCGCCAAGGGGGAAGCGGCGCAACAGACGGCGGCCGAAGTCGAGCGGGCGGCGGGGCATGGCGACCACGCCACCGAGCACGATGACGACCACGGCCACGGCATCCACCTGCCGTCGCCGAGCTACTACCCCCTGGTCGCCGCCGTCGGCATCATGGTGCTGGGCTACGGCATGGTCTACGGGCGCGACGCGGGGGTCAACTACCTGCTCGCCGGCCTCGGCGCCCTCATCCTGTTCGTCGCCCTGTACGCGTGGGGGATGGAGCCCTCGGCCGAGCCCGAGGAACCGGAGGACGGCTCCACGGCTGAGTCACCCCGCCCCGATGTTCCGGCCCTCGCCGGCGCCGATGCTCCGGGTGCCCTCGGCACCGGCGTCGCCCCGAACGGTGAAGACGCCGCCGGCCGCACCGACGCCGAAGGGGCTTGACATGGCCACCACGCCGGCCGCTCTCAGCACCCCGGACATCTCCGCCCCCACCGAACACGGGCACGTCACCAACACCGGGCTGTCCAACGAGAAGCTCGCCATGTGGGCCTTCCTCGGCTCCGAGTGCCTGCTCTTCGGCGCTCTCATCTCGACCTACTTCCTGTACCGTGGCAAGAGCCTGTCCGGGCCCACGCCCGAGGAGATCTACGACATCCCCTACACCTCGGTGAGCTCCTTCGTGCTGCTGATGAGCTCGCTCACCATGGTGTTGGCCCTGGCCGCCATCCAGCGGGCGGACTACCGGCGCCTGCGGGTCTGGCTCATGGCCACCGCCCTGCTCGGAGCCAGCTTCATCGCCGGGCAGGTCTATGAGTTCACCTCCTTCATCCGGGAAGGGCTCACCATCAAGACGAACCTCTTCGGGAGCAGCTTCTTCGTGCTCACCGGCTTCCACGGCGTGCACGTCACCCTCGGGATCATCATGCTGCTCTCGCTGTGGAACCTCTCGCTGCGGGGCAAGCTCACCCAGGACCGGACCGAGGTGGTCGAGATCGCCGGGCTCTACTGGCACTTCGTGGACGTCGTCTGGATCATCATCTTCACTGTCATCTACCTGATCCCGATCTAGGGAGGCGAGTCTCATGGCCGACGAGCACGGAGCACATCCCACCGAGGCCCAGTACGTCAGGATCGCCCTGATCCTCGCCGTCGTCACCGCCGCCGAGGTCGGGCTCTTCTACACCAAGTTCTCCAAGACCCTCACCAACTCGATCCTGCTCATCATGGCCGCGGTCAAGTTCGTCATGGTGGCCGGGTACTTCATGCACCTGAAGTTCGACAACAAGATCCTGCGCCGGCTGTTCGTCACCGGGTTCGTTCTGGCCGTCTTCTGCTACGTCGGCTACCTGGTCACCCTCGGCGTCTTCGTGTAGATGATGCTGGCCCACGCCGGAGTGTCAGGCTGGGAGTGGCACGCCCACCCCGATGTCTGGGCGCTCGTGGCGGTGCTCGCCGGCGGCTACGGCCTGGCCATCGCCCGGCTCGGCCCGCGACGGGCGGCACGGGGCGAGCCCGTCGTCACCCGGCGCCAGGTGACCCTGTTCGGGCTGGGCCTGGTCGCGCTGTGGCTGCACTCCGACTGGCCCGTGCACGACATCGGCGAGCACTACCTGTTCAGCGTGCACATGTTCCAGCACATCGGCCTGACCCTCATCGCCGCGCCGCTGCTGCTGCTGGGGCTCCCCGGATGGTTCGTGCGGTTCCTGCTCCGCCCCCGCCTGGTGCATGCCGCCTTCGGCCGCTTGGCCCGACCCCTCCCTGCGGCCGTGCTCTTCAACACGGTCACCGTGCTCAGCCACTGGCCGGTGGTGGTGAACGGTTCTCTCCGCCACCACGGCGTGCACTTCGCCGTCCACGTGGTGCTGTTCAGCTCCGCGCTCATCATGTGGTTCCCGGTGCTCAACCGGCTTCCGGAGCTCCCGACCATGACGTACCCGTCGCGGATGTTGTACGTGTTCCTGCAGTCGGTGATCCCCACCGTCCCCGCCTCGTTCCTCACCTTCGGCGACGGCGTGTTGTACCGGTTCTACGCCGAGGTGCCCCGTCCCTTCGCCATCAGCGCGATCGAGGACCAGCAGGTGGCGGGGGCGTTGATGAAGGTCTACGCCGGCTCGCTGCTGCTGTGGGGCGTCATCGTCTCGATGTTCTTCCGCTGGTACGCCCGTGAGGAGCGAGGGAAGAGGTCTGGCCCGGACGTCCTCACATGGGAGGACGTGGACGCAGAGCTGCGCCGCACCGAACATGTGGCGCCGGCCGAACCGCGGATCTCACCCTGACGCCGCGGCGCCTGACCGGGGCGGTCGTCGCCATCTTCGTCGCCTTGGCGGCCGTGCTGGCCCTGCGCCCCGCGAGTGATGGCCCGGCGGCGAGTACGGTTGCGCCGGCCTTCGAGACCTTCGACCTCGCCGGCCGGCCGGTGCGCCTCGTCGACTACCGGGGGAAGGTCGTGATGCTCAACTTCTGGGCGTCGTGGTGCCTGCCCTGCCGAAAGGAGTTCCCTCTCCTGAAGGAGGTTCACGGCGGGGAGGTCGCCGTGCTCGGCGTGGTGTACCAGGACTCCAGACGGGCCGCCACCGCCTTCATGCGCCAGCAGGGCGCGACCTGGCCCGGCCTCATCGACCCGAAGGGCCAGATCGCCAAGGCCTACGGCGTGTCCGCCAAGCCGGGCATCCCCGTCACTGTGGCCGTCGACGCCGGGGGCGGCTTGGTGAAGCGCCACGTCGGAGAGCTCCGCGGCGGCGACCTCGAAGCGCTCATCGCCACCGCCCGGCGATCCTCCCGCTGACGATCAGTCAGCTTCCCTGCGAGCTTTCAGGAGCACCGAGGGGCTTGGTTGGGTGGGGTCGAGCTTCGACGCCGCCCGAAGCGGGATGAGCCATGTGGTGGCGTCGGCCAACCACCCCGGGGGGAGCGACTCTTCGCGCGCGCGTGCCCTGCGCCGGACCATGAGGCTGGGCCACGCCAGCACGACCGCGGCGCGAGCCAGCGCCTTCAGGTCGCCTTCACGGCGGGCGATCCGCAGGTGCTTGCGGGCCGTACTGCGCCGGTCGCCGGACATCAGGCTTCCCCCGGCGGTCCACCGAAGGAAGCGTGTGGCATCGACCTCGACGCCGAGCCGCCTGCGCGCCCCCTCGTACTTCTGTGTGACCCGATCCCACTCCTCGTCGATGCCCCTCAGGTCTGTCGACATGTTCCCGTCATGGCGAACGTAGGCGAGCAGGGGATCGGGCACGGTGACGAGAGGGGCGGCGAGTGCCAACCGGATCCACAGGTCCCAGTCGGCGAGGTTCCGCAGCTGGACGTCGAAGCCCCCCACCGAGCGGACCAGGTCGGTACGGGCAAGTACCCCGGACCCGCCACCGGGAACGCAGTTGAAGCTGAGGAGGCGCCGGACGACGTCTTCGGGGATCGGCGGGTGGCTGCCCAGCACGGGCTCCAGCCGCTGGTTCACGCTGATGACGCCGGAACAGGCCCAGCCCGCGTCCGGATTTGCCTGTGTGGCGGCCAGGAGCTCGGCCAACCGGGTCGGGCCCCAGAGGTCGTCGTCGTCGGTGAACGCCACCCACGCGCCGCGGGCGGCCGCCAGACCCACGTTGCGCGACTGGCAGACGCCACGCGACACCGCATGGCGAAGGACGCGGACGCGTTCGTCGGAGAGGCCCTCCAGGTAGGCCGCCGTCCTGTCGGTCGAGCCGTCGTCCACGATGACCACCTCGAGGTCCACGTCCCGCTGATTGAGCACGGTGCCCAAGGTCCGGGCGAGCAGCTCACGACGGTTGCGGGTGGGGATGACCACTGAAACCGTCGGCTCCGTGGTCGGTCCGTTCAGCACGCCTGAACCGCCCAGGACAGTGAGAGATGTACCAACCGGTCCGGCCGTTCCATGGTGCTGCCGTCGAGGCGGAAGAAGCCGGCGTCAGCCTCCCAGACCAGGGTTTCGTATGCCGAGCCGATCCACAGGCCGAGCGTGTACTCGCCCACGGCCAGCACCGGCGGCACGCGAAGGGTCGCCACGTACTCGCCAGGCTCGCCACGGTGGGGAGGCGCGGAGTCCGACCAGGCCTCGTCCAGCACCCGCAGGCCCGGCAGCGTCTGCACGACCACCGAGAGGTCGAGCCCGGGAACGTGCTCTCTCACCACGAAACGAACCTCGATGGTGAAAGGCTCGTCACGTCGCAGGAGACCAGACGGTTGGCCCCGGGCATCGAGGAGGGCGACCGACGAGAGGGCGACGGTCTCGCCGGGCCGGTCCGCGAAGGTGCGGCGGCTGTCCGGCAACAGCCCGGCCGTGATGTAGGCGTCGAGCACCTCCTTCGTGTCGCCCAGGGCCTGGACCCGGCCCTGGTCGAGCCAGAGGGTCGTCGGGCACAGGCGGGCGATGGCGTCCAGGTTGTGGCTGACGAACAGGACGGTGCGGCCGCTGCGTTCGACATCGGCCATCTTGCCCAGGCACTTCCGCTGGAACTCGGCGTCGCCCACGGCCAGCACCTCGTCCACGAGCATGACGTCGGCCTCGAGATGGGCGGCGACGGCGAAGGCAAGGCGCAGGTACATGCCCGATGAGTAGCGCTTGACCGGGGTGTCCATGAAGCGTTCGACGCCCGAGAAGTCCACGATCTCGTCGAACCGGCGGGCCGTCTCCTGGCGGCTCATGCCGAGCACCGCGCCGTTGAGGTAGACGTTCTCGCTCCCCGTCAACTCCGGGTGGAACCCCGTACCGACCTCCAAGAGGGCACCGACCCTCCCGCGGGTGCGCGTCACGCCGCTCGTGGGCTCGGTGATGCGGGTGAGGATCTTGAGGAGGGTGCTCTTCCCCGCCCCGTTCCGACCGATCACACCGAGCGCCCCGCCCTCGGGCACCTGGAGCGAAACATCCTTGAGGGACCACACCTCTTCCGGCCCACCTGTGGGCCGGCGCCGTGTGAGCCGGGCCGCGGCGTTGCCGGCCGCTTCCCTCAGCGATCCGCCCCCGTGATGCTGGCCCAGGACGTACCTCTTGCTGAGGTGCTCGACCTCGATGGCGTTGCGGCCCATCAGATGCCCATCAGATGACGTCGGCGAATCTTCGTTCGCAGCGCTGGAAGTACCGGACGCCGCCGATCAGGAGGACCAGCAGCGTGAGCGCCGACACCGCGTCTACCGCAGGTGGGCGGGGCGCGCCGAGCACAGACCACCGGAACCCGTCCAGGATGCCCACCATTGGGTTCACGGCGTAGAGCAACCGCCACCGCCCGGGGACGAGGCTGCTCGGGTACACGACCGGACTGGCGAACAGCCACAGCTGGGTGAGCAGGCCGATGGCGTTGGCCACGTCCCGGTAGGTGACGTTCAGCGTGGCCAGGACGAGCCCGGCGCCGAACGCGAGGAGCACGAGGGCGGCAAACCAGACCGGCAGCAGCAGGAGGGCAGGACCCGGCGTCACGCCATACCAGGCCATGAGGCCACCGAGGAGGAGGAAGGCGATGGCGGTGTCCACCAATCGGGGCAGCACGGCGGCGATCGGGGCGACCATCCGGGGGAAGTAGATCTTGGTCACCAGCGAGGCGTTGCCGACCAGGCTCGCCGTGGCGCCATCGAGGCTGCTCGAGAAGTAGGACCAGACGGTGAAGCCGAGAAAAGCGAAGACCGGATAGGGCAGCCGGTCGCTTGGGATGTCGGCCAGGTTGTGGAAGACGACGATGGCCACGGCGAGGCCGGCGAGGGGTTGGAAGATGGCCCAGGCCACCCCGAACACCGCCTGGCGGTAGCGAACCTTGAGGTCGCGCAGAGCGAGGAAGAGGACCAGCTCGCGGTAGGCCCACAACTCTGCGAGATCGAGCGCTCTCCGGCCGGCCGTCGCCCGGTTCTCCGTCCACTCGACGCTACTCTGCTGAGACACCTGAACTCCGGTCGCCGTCCCCCGGGGCCGTCCCCCGACCGACATCACCAAGAATAGGGCATTTGACAACGAAGATCCCGCGGGCGGGCACTCGTTACGGCATCGCCGACATCGAGTTGACCCGTCCCCTCCAGGCCCTCCCGCTGGCAGCCGACGAGACGGGCGTCGCCGTCCTCCTGCGCCGCGGTCGGAGGCCCCTCGGTTTCTTCCTCGTCGAAGGCCGCGAACCCGGTACCGAGGTGCCGATCGACGAGCTTTCGCGGTTGGTCGCCGAGCATGCCGGTCAGTCCTTGGTGGACGACGTCATCGCGGCCGAGCTCGGGCAGCGGCGGCCTCCGCCACAGCCCCTCCCTCGCCGTTCCCGACCGAGTGTCACCGCTGCCATTTGCACCCGTGACCGTCCCGACGACCTCCGGCGGTGCTTGCGCTCGCTGCTCGCCGTTCGCGACGCCGCCGGCGGGGTGGATGCCTTCGAGATCGTGGTGGTCGAGAACGCACCGTCGTCGGGCGCGACGGCCGCCGTCATCGGCGGCATGCCCGGCGTGCGCCGCTGCCTGGAGCCGTTGCCGGGGCTCGACTTCGCCCGGAACCGGGCGCTGGCCGAGGCCACCGGGGAGGTGATCGCGTTCCTCGACGACGACGTGGTGGTCGACGCCGGATGGCTCGGCGGCCTCCTCGAGGCGCTGGCGGAGAACCCTGATGCCGGGTGCGTCACCGGCCTGGTGCTGCCCGCGGAGCTCGGCTGCGAGGCGCAGGTGATCTTCGAACGCCGCGGTGGCTTTCGTCGTGGCTGTCGAAAGCTGCGCTACTCCGGGCCGGCGCAGCCCGGCAACCCGCTGTACCCCGCGGGCGCCGGCATCTTCGGGGCCGGCTGCAACATGGCGTTCAAACGCCAGGCCCTCATCGACCTGGGAGGCTTCGACGAGGCGCTCGACACCGGCCCGCCGCTCCCCGGTGGAGGTGACCTCGACGCCTTCTACCGGGTGGTGCGGGCCGGGCACGCCCTGGTCTACGAGCCGTCGATGCTCGTCTTCCACCGCCACCGCCGGGACCTCGAAGGGCTTCGCCGTCAGTACCGCAGCTGGGGGGCGGGGATGATGGCCTTCGTGGCCAAGACGTGGACCACCGACCCCTCGCAGCGCTGGAAGCTGGAGCGCCTCGTGTGGTGGTGGGTGCGCCAGCAGCTGCGCGAGCTTCGTCGGGCGGCTGGGGAACCGGAACCGGTGTTGCGTCGGATGGTGTTCGCGGAGCTGGCCGGCGGTGTCGCCGGCCTGGCCGGCACGTACCCGCGCTCGCAACGGCGGTCGGCCGCCATCCGACGTCAGCATCGGGATGGCACCCCGGTGTACGAATGAGCTCGACCGCGGCGATGGAGCTCGTTCACCTGGATCTCGCCTCGGGCCTCCCCCCGGAGGGGATCCCGGGCGGCCAGGTGGAGTGTTACGTCGTGTTCTGGTGGCGGGAGGTGCCGCTGGGCGACATCCACATCCGACCCGGGGATCGGCCCGTGACCCCTCGTCGGCTGGCCGAGCTGGCGGCGCGCGCCGTCGCCCCGGCGGTGGGCGACCGTCTCTTCCGGAGCGGCTTCCGCCAGCAGCCGCCCGAGCGCCTCGCTCCTCGGACGGACCCACCGGCCCCGCTCGACGAGTTGCTGTCGGCCCGCGCCGTGCTGGAACGGGCGGCAGCCGGCGGGCCCATCGCCGGCGCCTCTTCACCGTCGACCACCGTGATCATCTGCACGCGCGATCGTCCCGCACCATTGGGCCGGTGCCTCGCCGCGGTTGCCGAGCTGCGCACCGCCCCCGACGAGGTCATCGTCGTCGACAACGCCCCCACCGACGACGCCACCAAGCGGGTCGCCGCCGCCGCCGGCGTGCGCTACGTCCGGGAGGACCGGCCGGGCCTCAGCTTTGCCCGCAACACCGGCGTGCGGGCCAGCCGAGGAGAGGTTCTGGCCTTCACCGACGACGACGCCACCGTCCACCCCCACTGGCTGGACCAACTCGTCGCCGGCTTCGTTCGCGACGACGTCATGTCCGTCACCGGCCTGGTCCTGCCCGCTTCGCTCGACCACGCCGGCCAGGTCGTGTTCGAGCGCCACATGGGAGGCTTCAACCGCGGCTTCCGCCCGATCGAGTACGACCACGGCTGGTTCTCGCGCACGTGCCCGACCGGGACGCCGGTGTGGAAGGTCGGGGCCGGCGCCAACATGGCGCTGCGCAGGGCCGCCTTCGACCGTGTGGGGCTCTTCGACGAGCGGCTCGGTGCCGGCGCCGCGGGCTGCAGCGAGGACTCGGAGCTGTGGTACCGGCTGCTGGCCGAGGGCTGGACCTGTCGCTACCAGCCCACGGCCGTGGTCTTCCACCACCATCGCTCCGACATCGCCGAGGTGCAGGATCTGGCCCGCCATTACTCCAGGGGTCATCTGGCCGCGCTCTTCGTGCAGTACGGCCGCTACCGGCACAGCGGGAACCTTCGCAGGGCATTCGTCGCCATTCCCCGTCACTACCTTCGCCGGGCGGCCTCCGACCGCTACTGGCGCCGCGGGCGTTCCCCGACGCTCCGGGCCGAGGTGGCCGGGTACGCCTCGGGCCTGGCCATGTTGGGGTACGCCGGTCCGGCCCGGCGCGACGAGCCCACGGGCGGGCGGGCGTCGAGGCGGGCGTTCCTGCGGGCCAACCCCTTCGAGCAGCCCCTGACCCTTGGGATGTTCTACCGAGAGAAGATGCGGGCGATCCACGCAATAGCCCGGCCGGGACCGGTGCGTCGCATCCTCGAGGTCGGCGGTGGCCAGGGGGGCCTGACGCGCCTGCTCTACCCCGGAGCAGTCATCGTCAACGCCGACTACGACCGGGCCTTCGCCCACCGCCCGGTCAACGAGGGAGCGGGATCCCACTTCACCTGCGCCGACGGAACCTGGTTGCCGTTCCGGGACGAGTGCTTCGACGCGGTCACGCTGTTCGACGTGTTGGAGCACATTCCCGACGACACTCGGGCGGTGGCCGAAGCCCGGCGCGTCCTGCGGCCCGGGGGCCAGCTGCTCCTGAGCAGTCCCAACGACGCTTGGCGGTTCCCGTACTACCGGGCCTTCCGGCGCGTCTGCCCCACCGACGCCGAGATCATGGCCGACTGGGGCCACGTCCGCCGTGGGTACGCCCTGGCCGAGCTCGACCGCCTGGCAGGGACCGGCCACGACGCCGCCCACACCTTCATCACGCCGCTCACGGTCATCGCCCATGATGTGGCCTTCAGTCGGCTGCCCCGTCGTGTGCGCAGGGCGGCCGGCCTGGCGCTGGCTCCCCTCACGTGGGCCGGCTACGCCCTCCATCGGCCATCGGCGCTCGGGACGGAAACGGCGGTCCGCTGGACCAAGCGCTGATGGCTCGGCCCCTGGTCGCCCTGCTGCCCTGGGGCGACGCCATCGAAGACTTTCTCGATGAGATCGGCGTGTCTCTGGACGAGTTCTGCGATGCCATGGACGGCGGATGGCTCTTCGGGTACGTGGCCGCCCTGGCGACGGCCGGGGTGGACGCCACCGTGGTGTGCGTGTCGCGCCAGGTGGGTCGGCCCGAGCGCCGGCTTCATCGGCCCACCGGCGCGCCGGTCTGGCTCCTCCCCCAGCCCCGCAGCTACCGCCGCGGCCGGCGGGTGGCCCGTCGCCTGGCCCGCCGGGCCCGGAGTGCCCGGGGAGCCGTGTTGCTGGCCGAGCAAGCCGCCTGCTGGGCGGCGACCCCCTTTCGTGCCCTCACAGATGCCCTACGGGCCGAGGGCGTTGACGCCATCATCTGCCAGGAGTACGACTACACGCGGTTCGAGGTCTCGCTGCTGGTCGGGCGCCGGCTCGGCATCCCCGTCGTGGCCACCTTCCAGGGCGGTAGCCCGGGGGGCCGTCTCGCCCTGGCCCTTCGCCGGCGCACCGTTCGCCGTGGCGACGGCTTGGTGATCGCCTCGCAGGGCGAGGCGGACCGGGTCATCGGCACCTACGGGGCCTCGCCCCACCGGGTGGCCGCGATCCCGAACCCCATCGACACCGAGCGGTGGGCACCCCGTGAGCGGGCGGCCGCCCGACGGGCGCTCGGCCTGCCGTCGCACGCTCGCATTGCGGCCTGGCACGGCCGGGTGGACGTGGCCCGCAAGGGCCTCGACGTGCTCGTCGAATCCTGGGGCCGGGTCTGCGGGGACCGGCCGGGCGCGGATCATCGGCTGCTCCTGCTCGGCACCGGTCCGGATTCCCCCGATTTGCGAAGGCGCCTGGCGGCCTCCGGGGCACCTGGCGTCCACTGGTGCGACGAGTACGTGCTGGGCGGAGAGGAGGTCCGGCTACGGCTGGCCGCGGCCGATGTCTTCGTGCTGCCTTCCCGGCACGAGGGGTTTGCCGTGGCCCCGCTCGAGGCGATGGCCAGCGGTCGCCCGGTCGTGGCCGCCGCCGCCCCTGGTGTGGCCCAGCTGCTGGGCCACGGCGATGCCGGTCTCATCGTCCCCTGCGGCGACGTCGAGGCCTTGGCAGGAGCGCTCGGCCGCCTGCTCGACGCCCCCGGGGAGGCCGAGGCCATGGGTGCCGCCGCCCGTGTTCGGGCCGAGACCATGTACTCGCTCGACGCTGTCGGCTCGGCCCTCGCCACCGCCCTCGCCGGCTGGGGGTTGAAGCTGGGCTGAGGACGGGGTCGGTGCCGCCCTCAGCCCGCCTCGTGAGCGCCGATGTCGGGGGCGGCGCCCATCGGTACGCTGCCCCCGTAGAAGTCGCGCCCGCCCATGTCGATCCCGAAGAGCTTGGTCAGGTCGAGGGCCCGGGCGATCAAGGGCGAGGTCGAGCGGAGCTTGTAGGCGGCCAGGCTCGACAGCGAGCCCGTACCGTCGATCGTTCCGCCGTTTCCGGGGCTGGTCAGCCCGGGATCGACCGACAAGCCGGTATCAGCGCCGTCCAGGCGCTCCTGACCGGTGCCCGACCGCCATGCGGGAAGGCCGAAGTACGTCTTGGCCCCCCATATGAGCTTCGGTTTGGCGCTGCCCGCGAAGTAGTCGTTGCCCTGGAACCTGAGGTCCACCGCACCGGAGAGGGCCCTGGCGGTGGCGCTGACCATCGCCACGCCCTTCACCGAGAAGATGTTGTTGCGCAGATGGACGCCGTTCACGAAGGTCCCGCTTGAGTTGTTGGCGAGCGAGAAGGCTTCCGAGGCGCCCGTCGGCGGGCGGGTCATGAAGATGGTGTTGCCGTAGATCTCGGCGTCGCGGACGGCGCCCCAGACGCGGATGCCGCTCCCGCCGTTCTTGCGGCCGTCGTTCTCCCCGACGTTGTAGCGCACCACGTTGTCATGGTGGGCGAGTGTCGCGTAGCGCTGCGCCAGGAGGTACCCCGCCCCGTCGTTGTTGTGGGAGTAGTTGTACTGGATCACCGAGTTGGTGACGTTCTCGTCGAGGTCGAATCCTCCACCGTCGACCCTGCCGCCGGTGCGGTTTGCATACGACTCGTTGAACTGGATGGTGACTCGGTTCGAGTTGTAGGCCCAGATGCCGGCACCGCCTTCGTTGCTGTCGTTGAGGCCACCATTGGCGGTGGCCACCGACCGCTCGATGGTCCCTTCGTCCACGCTGCCGAAGACGATCCCGTTGCCGGAGTTCTTCAACAACCCGGCGACCCCCGGGTTGGCGTAGGCCCTGGAGCTCACGACCTCGACCCGGCGGTGGACGGCGTTGAGCGCCGAATACACGAGGATCCCGCCGATCCCGTTGTCGTGAGCGGCCACTCTCAGCATCCGGACGTCACTGAACCCGCTGCGACCTTTCTCGCCCGAGACGAGGACACCCCACTTGCCGAACCCGCCAACGTCCACATCGGTGAGCTCGAGGCCCGGCAGCAGGACGTCGCCGGCGCGGGCGTTGCGGGCGTAGATCCCGCTGGCCGTGTTGGTGGTACGACCGCTGCCGTCCACGTTCACCCCGGATATGGCGACCCCGCTCGTGTCCTGGATGTAGATGCCGACACCGTTGCCGGCCGAGATGGTCGCCCGGCTGGAGCCGTACGAGCCCACCCTGAGCGGGTTCGTGGCCACGCCTGCGTCGTCGGGCGTGATCCAGAGGAGCCCGGGGAAGGTGGCGCCTCCCTCGAGGAGGACCTGGTCACCAGGCAGCAGCTTGACCGCGCTGACCTTCGCGAGCGTCTTCCATGCAGTCCCTGGGCTCGTGCCCGTTGCTCTGTCATTGCCGTCCGGGCTGACGTAATAGGTGGTGCCCGCGGCGCGAGCCGGCAAGCCGGGATGGACAAGAGCGCACAAGGCGACCAACAAGGCGATCGCCATACCACGAAGTCCCAACCTCGAGCTGCGCACTCGCTCTCCCCCCGATCCCTCGGCGTGCGCTGGGCACGACGGGTTCACGGTAGTACGCAGCGACCTGGCGGTCCACCCTGACCGACGAAGATGTGTTGGGGCTGGGCCACGGTGGACCAGCCCCGGGGCCAGCGTCGCCGTGTCGGTCCTTAGACTCGAAGGGCCCGGCGGCGCTCCCATGAGTTGCTGGCCGAGGCCTTCGGGCTCATTCCCAGCGGAAGGTGAAGGCGGCGGCCACCGGCGCCGCGAGTGCCCAGGCGGCGAGGACGGCCCAGGAGCGGCCGGGGACCGACGCGCTGGCGGCGAGGGCGCCGTGGAGAGCGTCGGAGAGGGCGGCGGCGGGCAGGGCCCGGGCGACGGCGCGCAGCGCGCCCGGCAGCCTCGTGACGGGCACCACCATGCCGCCCAGCAGGAGCAGGACCAGGTAGAGGCCGTTGGCCGCGGCGAGCGTCACCTCGGCCCGCAGGGTCCCGGCCATCAGCATCCCCAGCCCGGCGAAGCCCACCGTCGCCAACGCCACCGCGGCCAGGGCCAGCGGCGCGCTGCCATGGGCCCGCCACCCCAGCGTGAGGGCGACGGGGACGAGAACGGCCACCTGGACGGCCTCCACGGCCACCACGGCCAGGGTCTTGGCCGCCAGCAGCTCGCCGCGACGAAGCGGCGTCGACCCCAGGCGCTTGAGCACCAGGTACTGGCGCTCGAACCCGGTGGCGATACCGAGCGCCACCATGGCGGTCGACATCACCGCCAGGGCGAGGATGCCGGGGGCCAGGAAGTCGACCCGGTCCTCGGTGCCGGTGGGCACGACGTCGACGAGCGAGAAGAAGACCAGGAGCAGCACTGGTATCCCGAGGGCGAGAAGCACGGACTCACCCCGGCGAAGCGTCATGGTGACCTCGGCCCGCGCCTGTGCAGCCACGCGCCTCACCGTCCCACCTCACGCCGGCCCCGGTTCGGTGCACGGCGCTCGGCTGCAGCCGCGCCGGGCTGGCCGGTGAGGCGGAGGAACACGTCCTCGAGGGTCTGGCGCCCGGCGCGGAGATCGGCCAGGGGGAGGTCGTGCTCGGCCAGCCACGCGGTGACGGCAGCCACCATCGCGGGTGTTGCGGCGGCTTCAACGACGTACTCCCCGGAACGTTCCTCGATGACGGCGGCCCCGACGGCGACGGCGAGAGCTTTGCAGTCCATCGCCGGTGGGGCGCCGAAACGGATCTCGTCGCCGCCGCCGGAGGACATCAACTGGCTCGGCGTACCCCGAGCGACGACGTGGCCACGGTCCAGGATCACGATGTCGTCGGCCAGCCGTTCGGCTTCCTCCAGCTCGTGGGTGGTCAGGACGACGCACGCGCCGGCGTCCCGCAGCTCCCGCACCACCTGCCGGATGGCCATGCGCCCCTCGGGGTCGACGCCGGCAGTGGGCTCGTCGAGAAAGGCGACTTTCGGCCGGCCCACGAGGGCCAGGGCCAGTGACAGGCGCTGTTGCTCCCCGCCGGAGAGCCGCCGCCACGGCGTGCGGGCGACATCCTGGAGGTGGACCCGGGCCAAGAGGACGTCGGCGTCCTCAGGATGGTCGTAGTAGGCGGCGAACAGCCGCAGGGCTTCGTACGGCCCCATGCTCGGGTAGATCCCACCCCGCTGCAGCATCACGCCGATCTTGGGCATGAGCGAGCGACGATCACCGACGGGGTCGAGCCCGAGCACCCGCACCTGTCCCGCGGTGGGCCGGCGGTACCCCTCCAGGGTCTCGACAGTGGTGGTCTTGCCCGCGCCGTTCGGCCCGAGGAGAGTGAGCACCTCCCCAGCCTGGCCGGAGAAGGAGATCCCGCCGATCGCGGTCGTGTCCCCGTAGCTGACCACCAGGTCGCGCACCTCGATGGCGGCCATCGACGGCACGCTACCGTCGGGGATCCCATGATCGACATTCGCCTCGTCCGCAACGATCTCGCATCGGTGAAGGCAGCGCTGGCCCGCAAGAACGTGGATGGGGCAGAGGTCGAGCTGACGGCGCAGCTCGACACCCGCCTGCGCGAGCTGACGTCGCTGCGTGATGACCTGCGAGCCCGCGTCCGCTCGATCTCCAAGCAGGTGGGGCTGGCCAAACGGGTGGGAGACGAGGCCCTGGCCGAGACCCTCGCCGTCGAGAGCCGCCGTCTCGGTGGCGACGAGCGCGCCCTCGACAACGACCTTGCCGACGTCGAAGCTGCGCTGCGGGAGCTGCTGCTGCGGCTTCCGAACCTCCCCGCGCCGGACGCCCCCGACGGCGCCTCAGCACAGGACAACGTCGTCCTGCGCGTCAAGGGCCACGACCCGGGCCGCTACGCCGACCACCAGCGTGTCCCCCACTGGGAGATCGGGGCCGAGCTGGGGATCCTCGATCTCGAGCGGGCGGCCAAGATCTCCGGCTCGATGTTCGCGATGTACCGGGGGCTCGGCGCCACCCTGGCCCGAGCGCTGTGCCAGCTCGCCCTCGACCACAACGCCGATGCCTTCGAGGAGATCCGCCCTCCCACCCTGGTCCGCAGCGACACTCTGACCGCCACCGGCCAGCTCCCCAAGTTCGCCGACGACGCCTACCACGTCGAGCGCGACGACCTGTGGGCAATCCCAACGGCCGAGGTCCCCCTCACCTCCCTGGCCGGCGACGAGATACTCGACGAGGCCGAGCTGCCCATGCGGGCCATGGCCTATACGCCGTGCTATCGCCGCGAGGCCGGCTCCGCGGGACGGGACACCAGAGGGCTGCTCCGGCTGCACGAGTTCGACAAGGTGGAGATCCTTGCCTACACCACCCCCACGGAAGCGGCCGAGATGCATGCCGAGTTGCTGGGCCGGGCCGAGGCCGTGCTCGTCCTGCTCGACCTGCCCTACCGCGTGGTGGACATCTGCACCGGCGACCTGGGGCAGTCGCACGCCCGGGCCTTCGACCTCGAGGTCTACGCCCCCGGCTGCGACCAGTGGCTGGAGGTGTCCTCGGTGTCGTGGTTCAGCGACTACCAGGCCCGCCGGGCCAACATCCGCTACCGGCCGACGGCGGAGAAGGGCACGGCCTTCGTCCACACCCTCAACGGCTCGGCCCTGGCGGTCCCCCGGGTGTGGGCGGCGCTGGTCGAGACCCACCGGCAGCACGACGGCTCGGTGCGCATTCCGGAAGCTCTGCACCCCTACCTGCGCGGCCACCAGCTCATCGCCGCGCCGTAGCCGGCGACGTATCCTCGCCTTGGCATGGCGAGCACGGCGCGCATGGCGCAGGAGATCCACGACACGGTCGCTGAGCTCCTCGCTCGCGCCGGGCAGCGCTACACGCCGGTGCGGCGGGCCACGGTCGATGCGCTGTCGGGCGCCGCCCGCCCGGTCACCATCGTCGACATCCTGGACACCGCCGACGCCAAGCTGGCGCAGAGCTCGGTGTACCGGACGCTCACCGTGCTGGAGGAGGCCGGCGTCGTGCATCGCCTGCCAGGGCCCGTCGGGTTCGCCCGCTACGAGCTGGCCGAGTCCCTCACCGAGCACCATCACCACCTTGTGTGCGTGAGTTGCGGGACGGTGGAGGACCTCCCGGCTTCGAGCCGGCTGGAGAAGACAGTCGCCATGGCGGCAGCAGAGGTGACAGCCGACACCGGCTTCAAGCTCCACGGGCACCGCCTGGACCTGGTCGGGCTCTGCGCCCGCTGCAAATGAGAGTCACTCTCGAATAGCGTTCGGAGCGTGTCTCGTGGGCGGCGCTTCGTGGTCACCGTTGCCGCCTTCCTGACCACCATGGGAACGGCCTGCGGGGGGAGCGGCGGGACCGCTGCTCGCGGCGAGGGCCTGCAGGTCGTCGCCGGCTTCGCCCGGCTGGCCGAGGTGGCCGCACGCGTCGGTGGCGATCAGGTCGACGTTCGGGACCTCACACCCGCCGGCGCCGAGCCCCACGACCTGGAGTTGAGCACCGACGACGTCGACGCCGTGGAGGACGCCGACGTGGTGCTGGAGTTGGGCGGCGACTTCCAGCCGGCCCTGAGCAGGGCGGCCCGGCGAGCCGAGGTCCGGGTGCAGCTGTTGCGTCCCGAGGAGCGAGCCGACCCCCACGTCTGGCTCGATCCCGTCCGCTTCGCCGATCTCGTCGCCCAGGTGGGGGACGCCCTGGCCGACGCCGACCCGCCCCGATCGGCCGGCTACCGCCGGCGGGCCCAGTCCTTCCGGGCCGAGCTCGCTCGGCTCCACAGCGACTACGAAGCCGGGCTGGCCCGTTGCCGGCGCCGGCTCATCGTGACCGCCCACGCCGCCTTCGGCCGACTCGCCGCCCGCTACGACCTCGAGCAGCGGGCCATCACCGGCGTCTCGCCCGAGGCCGAGCCCGACCCCCGGCGCCTGGCCGAGCTCACCGACCTGGTACGACGCGAGGGCGTCACCCATGTGTTCACCGAGCAGCTCGTCTCCCCCCGCGTGGCGCGCGCCCTGGCCCGCGAGGCGGGCGTCGAGGTGGCGGTGCTCGATCCCCTCGAGGGCCGCACCAGCGAGGGCTACAGCGCCGTCATGCGACAGAACCTGAGGAAGCTGCGCGACGTGCTCGAGTGCGAATAACTACCCTTCCAGGAACCATTCTCAGAGGAGGCCATCCCGCCATCCCCCCCGTCCTCGAAGCTGAAGCCGTGACCTTCGCCTATGGACAGGAGGCGGTGCTCGACGGCGTGAGCGTGGCCGTGGAGCCGGGGGAGTTCGTCGCCCTCGTCGGGCCCAACGGCTCGGGCAAGTCCACGCTCCTCCGCTGTCTCCTGGGCCTTCTGGCGCCCACCGCCGGCGCCGTCCGCCTGTTCGGAGTACCGCCGCAGAGCCTGGGCCAACGCTGGCGCCTCGGGTACGTGCCACAGCGGCCGGCACTGGCCCGAGACCTGCCGGCCACGGTGGAGGAGGTCGTCGCCGCCGGTCGCCTGGCCCGCACGGGCTGGAGGAGGCGGTTCCGGGCCGAGGACCGCGAGGAGGTCGAGCACGCCATGTCCTCGGTGGCCCTGCTCGATCTACGGCGCCGGCGGGTCAGCGAGCTCTCCGGGGGACAGCAGCAGCGGGCCTTCATTGCCAAGGCTCTGGCCGGCCGTCCCGACCTGCTGGTGCTGGACGAGCCGGTGGCAGGCA
The DNA here is from genome assembly GCA_002861595.1 of Actinomycetota bacterium. GTDB lineage: Bacteria > Actinomycetota > Acidimicrobiia > Acidimicrobiales. The sequence goes on along the minus strand of PJQG01000008.1, from coordinate 8,575 downwards.
TCGACGCCGAGTCACAGCGCCGGTTCCGCGACTCGCTGACCCACCTCGTCGAAGAGCACAGGTCCGCAGTGCTGCTCGTCTCCCATGAGCTTGGCGCGGTGGCCGAGGACCTCGACCGGGTGGTGGTGCTGCGCCGCGGCTCGGTCTACTTCGACGGGCCGCCGGCCGAGCTGGCCGCCACCGGCGTGAGCCTCGGGGTGCACCGGGACGACCTGCCCTTGTGGCTGGAGGGCCTCGTCGCTCCCGGCGACGTCCGCCACTGATGCTGCCCCTCCCGTACCCCTTCGACCGGGAGTACATGCAACTGGCGCTGGTGAGCGGCATCGCCATGGGGACGGCGGCGCCGTTGGTGGGCGCCTTCCTCGTCCAGAGACGTCTCTCGCTCATGGGCGACGGCATCGGTCACCTGGCCTTCGCCGGCGTCGCCGGAGGATTGCTGCTCGAGGTGTGGCCGGTGGCCACCGCCCTGCTCGTCGCCGTCGCCGGAGCCCTGGCCATAGAGCGGCTTCGCGGTCGCGGCCGGGTCTCCGGCGACCTGGCGCTCGCCCTTTTCTTCTATGCGGGTATCGCCGCCGGCGTCGTGCTGGCCGGCGCTTCCGACCGCTTCGACGCCACTGTGCTCTCCTACCTGTTCGGCTCCATCCTCACCGTGTCCGCCGCCGACACCTGGACGGTGCTCGCCCTGGGCGTCGCCGTGCTGGCGACGATGGCCCTGATCGGGCGGGCGCTGTTCGCCGTCGTGCTCGACGAGGAGTCTGCCCGGGTGGCGGGCCTGCCTGTCGACGCCCTCAACGGCGCCCTCGCCGTGGTCGTGGCCGTGACCATCGTGGCCGCCATGCGGGTGGTGGGGATCCTGCTGGTGGCCGCCCTCATGGTGCTGCCGGTGGCCACCGCACAGGTCCTCGGCCGCTCGTTCCGCACCACGGTGGGCCTGGCCATGGCCGTGGGTGTGGGCAGCAGCGTCGTGGGCCTCGGCGCCGCCCGGCAGTGGGGGCTGCCGCCGGGAGGCACGATCGTGCTGGTGGCCGCCGGCGCCTTTGGCGTCGTCTCCCTCACCGCCGAGCGGCTGCTACGCCGGGCCGGACGGGCGCCGGCGCTCGGCAGCGTTCCGGGAACCTCGCGCTAGTCGATAGCGTCAACGGAGATGACGCTGGCGCAGACGCTGTTCGCCCTCGCCCTTGGAGGCGTCACCCTCCTCGTCACCGGCTTCGCCCTGTACGTCCTGTCGTCCACGCTCTGGGCCGGCCGCTGGTTCACGAGGCGCCCGCCGAGGACGAAGCGGTGAGCCGCAGCCCGGGTACCGTCTACCGTGGCCGCTCCGGGCAGTGGGCCTTTGTGGCCCACCGCATCACGGGCTTCCTGGTGTTCTTCTTCCTGCTGCTGCACATCGTGGACGTTTCGCTGGTGTCGCGGCCGCGCCTCTACGACCAGGTCCACCAGCTGTACGGCAACGTCGTGCTCCGCCTGTTCGAGGTCGGGCTTCTGGCCGCCCTCGTGTACCACTCGCTCAATGGTCTGCGCATCGTGATGATCGACTTCTTCCCGGGCAGCATCCGCAACGAGAAGCGAGTGCTGTCGGCGGTGGTCAGCCTCACCGCCCTGCTCACCGCTGTCGGCGGTTGGATCATCATGAAGCCGTTCGTGGAGGGCCGCCTCCTCTGATGGCCGCTCCGGTCCTCGAGCCCGGCCCCACCGGCGGGAGGCGTCTCGAGCGCAGGGCCCGCCAGAACTACGAGGCGTGGTCCTGGGTCTTCATGCGGCTCTCGGGCCTGGTCCTGCTGTTCCTGGCCCTGACCCACTTCGCCATCACCCACATCGTCAACGACGTCACCGAGACCGACGCCGCCTTCGTGGGGGAGCGGTGGTCGAACCCGCTGTGGAGGGTGTTCGACTGGGCCCTGCTCGCCCTGGCCCTGTCCCACGGCCTCAACGGGCTGCGCTGGATCGTGGAGGACTACGTGCACTCGCACGCCCGCCGAACTGCGACCAAGGTCGCCCTGTACTCATCGTCGTTGGGCCTGTTCGCCTACGGGACCTTCACCATCGTCACGTTCCAGGCGCCTTGACGGCGGGACACCCCGGAGCACCCGGAGTTCCGGCCGCATGACGCCCTCGCCACACGTAGAGGTCCACCTGACCCCAGAGGACCTGGCCCGTGCACTGCGCGCTGACGTGCGCGCCGGGCTCGGCTCGCGGCCCCGGGAGCTACCGCCGAAGTGGTTCTACGACGAGCGCGGGTGCGCCCTCTTCGAGGAGATCACCCGACAGCCGGAGTACTACCCGACGCGCCGCGAGCGCGAGATCCTGGCCCGAGAGGCGGGGCACATAGCAGGCCTCACCGGCGCCGACACGCTCGTCGAGCTGGGCTCGGGGACCTCCGAGAAGACCCGGCTCCTCCTCGACCCCATGGCCGGCGCCGGCCAACTGGAGCGCATCGCGGTGTTCGACGTGAGCGAGCCCACCATCCGCGTCGCCACCGCCGCCCTTGCCGTGGAGTACCCCGACGCTGAGGTCCATGGTGTGGTGGGGGACTTCGAGCGCCATCTCCACCATCTGCCCGCCGGCGGGCGCCGCCTGCTGGTGTTCCTCGGCGGCACGATCGGCAACCTGGGGCCGCTGGAGCGAAAGTGGTTCCTGGGCGAGCTGGCCAGTGGCATGGCGCCGCGGGATGCCCTGCTCGTCGGTACGGACCTCGTCAAGGACCCTGTGCGTCTCGAGGCCGCCTACGACGACGCTGCGGGGGTGACGGCGGCGTTCAACCGCAACGTGCTCGTCGTCCTCAACCGCGAGCTGGACGCCGACTTCGACGTGGAGCAGTTCGCCCACGAAGCCCGGTTCGACCGTGACAACGAGTGGATGGAGATACGGTTGCGCGCCGTCGCGCCGCAGGTCGTGCACATCGCCGCCCTCGGGATGACCCTGGAGCTGGAGGCGGGCGAGTCGGTGCGCACCGAGATCAGCGCGAAGTTCCGCCGACCAGTGGTCGAGGCCGAGTTGGCCGCCGCCGGCCTGGAGCTGGTGAGGTGGTGGACCGACGCCGCCGGCGACTATGGCGTCTCGCTGTCTGTCCCCGCCGGCCGGTAGCTCAGCGCAGGGTGCGCCGACGGCGAACGACGCGACGCGTGCTGACGACGGGCGGCGGGTAGGCATCGTCGTAGACGACCTCCTCCAGCACCTGCGGGCGCCGGTCGACCACGACGTCACGCTCGTGGACGACCCGCCGGCGAGGCCCTGCGTTCCGCGTCCCGGCGGCGACCACGAGCACCATCAGGACCACGAGGATCACGAAGAAGGCGATCATGAAATCCGTTTTTTCCCCGGCGGACAGTGGTCGAAACGACGCCGCACGTGGTTTGCCTCGCCTGGTGAACGGGGACGGTCGGGGCAGTCAGCTACGGAAGGAGCGTGTCGTGTACATCGGCGTCGGAACCCTGATCCTGCTCGTCATCCTGATCCTGCTGCTCACCTGAGGGCTCGCCGTTCCCAAAAGAGGCGCTCCTTGCTGGTGGGCCGCCCGGGTCTCGATCCCGGCGCCTGAAGTTTAAAAGACTCCTGCTCTACCGGCTGAGCTAGCGGCCCAGGAACAGCGTACCCGGCAGGACCATCGGGTCCGCTGCCTCGGCCCTTCCAGAGCAGGTGTCGTCGCCGTGAGGTTGCGGCCGAGTCGAGCGATACCTGAACGTTTCTGCCCGCCGGGCCGTTCGGCGCCGGTGGCGGTTGGCGCAGACGACCTCGCACTTGGCGATCTCGACTGCGATCGTGCGCCAGGAGTGGCCAGCCATTGCCAGATGGCTCACGGCACTGACCTTGTCACGAAGATGGTCGAAGTCAAGACGACCGGATCCGCCTCCCGCAGCCAACGCAGGGATGGGCCAGAAGGTAGGCGAGGATCCGCCATCCGGACCAACGGCGGCGTGCCCTCTGCTTCTGCCGAGGCTTGCCGAGACGGCCGGAAACTACAGTCATGACATGGACGACGAACTGGTGCGGGGGCGGCTCGAGGAAGAACGGACCCGCCTCGGTGGCCTGCGCGACGGGTACTTTGCCGACGGCCTCACCTCGGAGTCGGAGGAAGACAGCTTGTCCGAGCTGTCGTCCGTCGACCAGCACCAGGCCGATGTCGGCACCGAGACGTTCAACCGGGAGCGCGACCTGTCGATCCTGGAGCGGGTGGAGGCGGAGCTGGCCGACGTGGAGCATGCGCTACGGCGGCTGGACGACGGCTCCTATGGCACCTGCGAAGCGTGTGGCAACGCCATCGGCGAGGCCCGCCTCGAGGCGATGCCCGCCGCCCGCTTCTGCCTGCAAGACCAGGCCCTGGCCGAGCGCGAGGCCCGCCAGGTCGGCGAGCAGCCCTAGGCGGTGCGCAAGGCAGCGGTCGCCGGGGGCCTCGGGGTCCTCGCCGGGCTGACAGCCGTCGGGCTCCGTGCCGCGAAGGCCTGGCGTGATCCCGGACGCCGGGCCCGCTTGGAGCGCCAGGCCCGGGTTTGGCGCCTCACGGCCCGCCGGGGCCTGCACTTCGCGGAGGTGAAGATCCGGGGCCGGCGCGCCACCGAGGAAGAGCGGGCGCGCCTCGAGGAGCAGTTCGCCATCCGCTCGGCCGAGGACGTGGCCAAGGTGCTGGGCGGTATGAAAGGCGCCATCATGAAGGCGGGCCAGATGCTGTCGTTCATCGCCGACGGCCTGCCCGAGGAGGCCAAGGCGGCACTGGCCACGCTGCAGGCCGACGTGCCGCCCATGGCCCCCAGCCTGGCCGAGGGGGTGATTCGTGAGGAGCTCGGCACTGATCCGGAGAAGCTGTTCCTCGACTGGGACCCGATCCCGGTGGCGGCCGCGTCCATCGGGCAGGTGCATCGGGCGGTCATGCCCGATGGACGCCTCGTCGCCGTCAAGGTCCAGTACCCGGGCGTGGACGAGGCGATCCAGAGCGACCTCGACAATGCCGAATTCCTCTACAACGTCTTCGCCCAGTTCGCCCTCAAGAACCTCGAGGTCAAGGCGCTGGTCGACGAGCTGCGGGAGCGGATGGCCGATGAGCTCGACTACCGCCATGAAGCGGGGTGCCAGACCGAGTTCGCCGACCGCTACACCGGCCATCCTTTCATTCGCATTCCCCGGGTCGTGCCCGAGCGCAGCGCTCGGCGGGTGCTCACCAGCGAGTGGGTGGAGGGGATGCGCTGGGAGGAGTTCCTGGCCAGCGCCGACCAGGAGGCCAAGGACCGCGCCGGCGAGGTGATCATGCGCTTCGCCCAGGGCTCGATCCACCTCCACAACGTGTTCAACGGCGATCCCCATCCCGGCAACTACCGATTTCACGAGGACGGGTCGGTCACCTTCTTGGACTTCGGCCTCGTCAAGAAGTGGTCGGCGGGCGAGTTCGACCGTCTCGGGCCCGTGCTCGACGCCGTGCTGGCCGAGGACCCGGAACGACTGGTACGCACCTCGGTCGCCGCCAACTTCCTCGCCCCGAACCACGGCTTCGATCCTGAGTTCGTCTTCGAGTACGTGCGGGGACCGTACGAGCCGTACCTCACCGACTGTTTCACCTACACGAGGGAGTGGACGGGCAAGGCGCTGCAGACGGTGATCGACATGCAGGGCCGCTACGGCGAGCTCATCAAGAAGCTGAACATGCCCACGTCCTACGTGATCCTCGACCGGGTGGTGTGGGGTGTGAGTGCTCTGCTGAGCCGGCTCGAGGCCACCAACAACTGGCGGGGGATCCTCGCCGAGTACCGGGAGGGTGCGCCGCCCTGCACCGAGCTGGGACACCTCGAGGCGGAATGGCGACGCTCCGTACCGGACGAGCCGTAACCCGCTACCTCCGGAAGTACGTCGTTGCTCCCCGGTACCGCCGGGAGCAGCGCATCAGCCTCACCACCTCCGACGGCGTCCGCCTGAACGCCTGGCGGCTACAGGGACCGCCCGACGCCTTCTGCACCGTGGTGCTGGTGCACGGCTTCGTCAACTGGTCACGCGCTCCGCGGGTCCACGCCTTCGCCCAGTTGCTGGCTCGGCGGGCGCACGTGGTGGTGCCCGACCTGCGGGGCCACGGCGAGTCCGGCGGTCTGTGCTCGATGGGCCGCAACGAGCCTCTCGATGTGGCTGCCGCGGTGGCCGCCGCGCCCGAGGGCGTTCCCGTGGTGACGGTGGGCATGAGCCTGGGCGGCGCCGCCACGCTGTTGCACGCCGGCAGTGCCGGCGGGGTCGCCGGCACGGTGGCCGTCAGCGCGCCGGCGTGGGGCCAGGTGGACCGGGAGGGATCGAGCCGAGTGCGCCGCTGGGTCAGCGGGCCGGGCGGGCGGGTGTTCCTTGCCAAGGTCCTGCGCACGAGGGTGTCGGTCGATTGTGAGTTCCTGCCCGAGGCCGAGGACGTCGTCGCGGCCATCGCCCCCGCGTTCACCATCGTGGTCCACGATCCTGACGACTGGTACTTCGGGCCGGAGCACGCCGAGGCCATCTACCGGTGGGCCAAGGAGCCCAAGGCCCTGTGGTGGTACGACAACATCGGCCACGGCACGGACCTGCTCACCCCCGCCTTTGCCGATCGGCTGCTCACCGAGCTCGCCACCCGCCTGACCCCCGATCCAACGTGGTGAGGAAGGCGGCGCCAGGGCGCCGCCTTCCGGTACACCTTCCTCCGGCTCCACGAGGCTGTGCCGGAAAGCGGCGCTCCAGCGCCGTTTCGCTGACCACGTTGGCAGGGGCATCAGCTCCGCGTGGCTCGTTTTCGGTCGGCCCAGGAGCTCACCAGCTCCGAGCGCCAGAAGAGGGCGGCGGACAGCGACACGACGCCGGCGACAAGGCCCGCCAGGAAAGCGGCGTCGGCGGAGGTGGCGAGCCCGGCGAAGATGAGCACGACGCCGAGCGCGCCAAACGCACAGGACAAGGCAAGAGCCGCCGGCGTCTTCGAATGGCCCGGGCTCTCCGCGGGCGCCGGCTCCTGAGGGTCGTCTGTCACTGGTGGTCGGGCTCGAGGCCCTTCGCCATCAGGAAGCCCCGGGCCCGCTCCGTCTTCGGGTAACGCCCCACCAGAGCCCAGAACGACGGACCATGACCGGGCACGGTGAGATGCGCCAGCTCGTGCACGATCACGTAGTCGAGCACCCAGGGCGGGTAGGCGGCAACGCGGGACGAGATGCGGATGGTTCGGTCCGCTGGCGTGCATGATCCCCACCGCCACTCCTGGTTGTCGACCCATCGAATGGAGTCCGGGGTGTCGAGGGCGTGGCGCGCCGCCAGCGTTGCGGCCCGCTCGGTGAGGTCAACCGTGTGGGCCTGGGTGCGTCGCTGCATACGGCGGACCATCTCGCCGACGAAGCGCTCCTCCTCGGCCTTGGTCATGGTGGCAGGGATGGAAACGCGCAGGACGCCTCCCACGGCCCGGGCCTGGACCGTGCGCCGCCGTCGTGCACTGCGCACCACCTCCACCTCCATGACCGCGAAGGTAGCGGTGAGAGCCGCCGCCGGCGCCGGATGGTCGTTCGTCGAAGACGGGTTGATGTGGCCGTCCCTGCCGGTAGACGGGCCCTTTTGGGGCGACGAGCGACAGGACGGCATCCTGTGCAGAGCGCGGGGGCAGGTCAACGGGGTGGGGCGTAGAAGGCGATCATCTCGTAGCGGTAGCCGGCGCTCACCGCGGAGTCCCGCTGGGCGGTGTCCGCTGTGTAGAAGTGATCGCCGTTGGACGCCAGGTACAGGCGGTAGACGGGCACGGTGCCCGCGGCGGCCTGCTCGTGTTCGGCACCGGGGGGGCGGGCAAGACGTCGGCGCTGCGCACGATCGCCGCCGGCCTGGCCCGCCAGGGCGACCCCGGCACCGTGCAGCTCTACGGGCTCGACCTCGGCAACCCGGCCCTCCTGGCAGCTGGCGGCGCTTCCCCACTGCGCCGTCGTCGTCACTTGGGGCGGGCCTTCAGCGGCTGGCTGGGCGCGCTGCGGCGCAACCGCCGGCTCCTCCTCCTCCGGCCCGAGAACCGGAGCGAGGTGGACCAGCTCAGCGGCGCCAAGGTGCGGTTCCGCCCGTCCCAGCCCTTCCCGCCCGGTCGCGGCGTGCTCGTCGCCGACCGTGGCTCACCTCGTGCACGTCGCCCTGCCCCCCGGCGCCGCGACCAAGGCGACTCGCGCCGAAGGAGCACCGGCAGCAGTTCGTCGGAGGCGTCGATCGGGTAATGTTGCGTGGGTGGGGTCGGCCGGGCCCTCACGCCACCTGGCCCTGGGTGCCAGGGGGTCCCCGCCCATCCCGGGCGTTTCGGGGGTGGCGGGGATCGTCGGGGGGCACCATGGGGCGCTTGCCGGAGCCGGCCACGAAGGCCCAGCCCTTGTACGTCTTGAGGTCGTGGTGGTGGCCACAACAGCCATCGAGCAGGCCCAGAAGCGTGATCTTGGAGGTGGCCCACTCGCGGCGGTGGTCGATCTCCAGGCGGACCCCGGTGTTGCAACCCTGAGCGGTGCAGACGGGGTTCAGCCACTCCAAGGCGGAGCGCTGATGGGCGCTCGGGCGCCGGCCTAAGTGCGCCACGTTGACCACATCCGCGCCCTTGGTCACCACCGCGGCCAGGAAGGCATCGCCGGTG
>PJQG01000063.1 GCA_002861595.1 Actinomycetota bacterium | reverse complement strand
CGCCCGCGCGACTCCTGCTCAGGGGCCGAAAGTTCGCTGACGCGGCACTAGCCGCGGGCGCGGCGGAACCGCCTTCCCCGCCCACCGTCACTGGTCCCGACTGTGGCAGAGGACTAGTCCCCTTGGGTCGATCGAACAGTCCTCCCGTCCGGGCGTTCGTGTGTCGAAGCATGACCGTGCTCAGTTCAGGCGCGACCATCGACACCGAGACCACGTCGGCTCTGCCGTCGTTCCCAGGGGCGGAGCGGCCCGAGCCCGACTCGCGGCTGCGCAAGCTCGTCATCCGCGGCGTTGCGCTCCTCGCCATCGCCGTCAGCATCGTGTACCTCTCCTGGAGGGCGCTGTACACCCTCGACATGGCCTCCTGGTGGCTGTCGGTCCCCCTGTTCCTGCTCGAGCTGCACGCGGCGGCCGGCCTGGCGCTGTTCACCTTCTCGCTGTGGGACGTCGACACCCTCGCCACGCCGACAGAGCGCCACAAGGCCCACGCCCGGGTGGCCGTGCTGATCCCCACCTACAACGAGCCCACCGAGGTGCTGCTGCCCAGCATCGCCGCCGCCGTTACCCTGCAGCCCGACCACGAGACGTGGGTGCTGGACGACGGCGACCGTCCCGAGGTGCGAGCTCTGGCCGGTCGCCTCGGTGCCCGTTACCTGGCCCGCTCCGAACGCCCGCACGCCAAGGCCGGCAACATCAACAACGCCCTGGCCGTGATCGACGCCGACCTCATGGCCGTGCTCGACGCCGACCACGTGGCCGCCCCCGCCTTCCTCACCCGCACGCTGCGCTACTTCGACGACCCGCGCGTCGCCGTCGTGCAGACGCCCCAGGACTTCTACAACCTCGACTCCTTCGAGCACGAAACCAACCGCACGTGGGCGGACCGGCGCCGGCGCCAGGCCCGCTTCAACGAGCAGGCCCTGTTCTACCGGGCCATCGAGCCCGGCAAGAACCGCTGGGACGCCGCCTTCTGGTGCGGTACGGGGGCCGTGGTGCGGGTGGCCGCTCTTCGCGAGGTTGGCGGCGTGGCCACCGAGACCGTGACCGAGGACATCCACACGACCATCCGTCTTCACCGCAGGGGTTGGCGCAGCGTGTACCACAACGAGGTCCTGGCCCGCGGCCTGGCCGCCAGCGACGCCCAGCAGTACCAGTCGCAGCGGCTCCGCTGGGGCATCGGCGCCATGCAGGTTCTGCGCACCGAGAACCCCCTCGTGGTCTCCGGGCTGGGCCTGGGCCAGCGGATCGCCTACGCCTCCACCCTGCTGGGCTGGTTCGACGCGTGGCGGTCCCTCGGCTACCTGGTGCTGCCGCCGGCGGTGCTGTTCAGCGGCGCGCTGCCCATCCGGGCCCATCCCGTCACCTTCGCCGTCGCCTTCTGTGGCACGTTTCTGATCCAGCGAGTTGCGCTCGCCCTGCTGGGACGCGGCTTTGCCCCTCAGGGAATCTCCACGGTCTTCGAACTGGTGCGGATGAGCGCCAACCTGCGGGCCACGCTGACCCTGTTCCGGCCCGGTCGCCAGGCGTTCAAGGTGACGCCCAAGGGTCGCATCGGCGAGAAGCGGTCACGCACGGCGATTCCCATCCTGCTGTCGCTCTCACTGGTGGTCAGCCTGGTCGCGGCAGCGTGGTTCGTCCTGTCCGCCGCCGGTCGCACTCCTCTGGAGTACGACGAGCCCTGGGCCGCCTACGGCGCGGCCTTCTGGCTGGCGGTCAACTCCGTGTTCGTCCTGGCCGCCGTGCGCCGCATCCGCTCGGAGCGGTTCGCCGGCGAGCGGCGAGCCAGCGTGCGCTTCTCTGTGGCGATGTCAGGTCGCCTCGACGACAGTCCGTGCCGCATTCACGACATCTCCCTGACCGGCGCCCGCATCAGCATCCCGGCAGGGCGCGCCGGCGCCCTCCGCTCCGACAATCAGCCGCACCCGCGACCGCTGGCCATCCCCTTCGGCGGCTTCGCCGTGGAGCTCGCTGCCGTGGTCCGTTCCTTGCGGCCGGCAGGCGACGACGCCGTCGTCGGCCTGGAGTTCGAGCCCGGGCAGGACCAGGCGCGGGCCCGCCTGGCCCTCGCCCTGTTCAACGCCCAGCTGGTGCCCGAGCTCGAGCCGGTTCCGGCGCTCGAGCCGGTTCCGGCGCTCGAGCCAGCTCCGGCGCTCGAGCCAGCTCCGGCGCTCGAGCCGGCTCCGGCGCTCGAGGCAGCTCCGGCGCTCGAGGCAGCTCCGGCGCTCGAGGCAGCTCCGGCGCTCGAGCCGGTTCCGGCGCTCGCGCCTGCACCCGAACCGGCGTGGGTGGTTGCCGAGCTGGTCCCGGTCGTTTCCGAGCGGGTCTCGGTTGTGGCCGAAGGCGTGCCGGCGACATGGGTCGAGGCGATGGCCACCGAAGCCTGGGCAGCTCCGGCTCAGGCCAAGGCCGAGGCCGAGGCCGAGGCCGAGACGACCCCGGTGATCCCGGTCCTGCCCGAACCGGCGCCCGCACCGGCCGTGCTCGTCGACGCCGCGACGGGCACACCGGCGCCCGCACCGTGGCGACGGAGCGCCGACGACGTGCTCCCGGGTTCCCCTGCGAAGGCCTCGCCCGCTGAGCACAGCCGTCGCCCCCATGCACCGATCAGCGACTTGGCGCGGACGCTGAGGGCGGCCACCGAGAGACCGTGACCGGTCGTACCGGTCCCTTCCGTCAGGCGGGGCGGACCCGGGGCTGGCCAATGACCTCGAGGAGCTGGCCCCCGACACCACCGACGACCTGGCATGACTCGGGCGGTAGCCGATACCACCCTGTTCATCGCCCGAGAGTCGGGCAGGGCGCTCGAGGAAGGTGACCTGCCGGACGAGATCCTCGGTTTCGGTCATCACCATCGGCGAGTTGCGCGCCGGCGTACTTGCCGCCACAGACGTCGCCACTCGTGCTCGGCGACTGACCACGCTCGTCGGAGCGCTCCGTTTCGATCCGGTCCCCATCGACCAGTCCGTGGCCGATGAGTGGGCGAGGCTTCGCGTGTTGCTCCGTCACGCGGGCCTCCGCATGCCGGTCGACGACTCTTGGATCGCGGCCACCGCGATGGCCCTCGGGGTTCCCGTCGCCACCCAGGACGACGACTACGCCGAGGTACCCGGCGTCTCCGTGATCCGAGTGTGAGAACGATGAAGGGCGACCGCCGGCGTGCTCGCTCGGTTGGTGTACGCGGTGCTCAGTACCCGAGCTCAGGATCGACCAGGCCGAGGAGCTCCTCGCCCGAGATGTAGCGCTCCACGTTCTGGCGCACCCGCTCGGCGAGCAGCGGCGCGGCCATCTCCTCGGTGTTGGCCGCGTGGGGCGTGATCAGGCAGTTGTCCAGGGCCCAGAGCGGATGGCCGGGAGGCAGCGGCTCCGGATCGGTGACGTCGAGCGCGGCCCCGCCGATCACCCGCTGCTCGAGGGCGGCAACGAGATCAGCGGTGACCACGTGGGGACCGCGTGCCACGTTCACCAGCCAGGCGTCGCCGTCCATCCTGTCGAGCTCCTCGGCACCCACGAGCCCGGTCGTCTCGGGCGTGAGGGGCAGCGCCAGCACGACGAGGCTGGCGCCGGGCAGGGCGTCGTGCAGACGGTCGGGGGCGAGCACGCGGTGGGCGCCCGCGAGGGGGGCTTCCCGGCGCCGGACCACCGTGGCCTCGACCCGGAACGGCGCCAGGAGCGCCAGGAGGGCGGTGGCGATGCTGCCCCCGCCCACGATGGTGACCGGGTTGCCCATGAGACGCCGCCCGGTCGGCGTTCCCCACCGGTCGGCCCGGGCGCGCGCCGGGAGGTTCCGGAGGCCGGCCAGCCCCAACGCCAGGGCGTGCTCGGCGACGGGCTCGCCGTAGGCGCCCTTGGTGCTGGTCCACGTGCGGCGGTCATCGAGCACAGGCCGGAAGGAGTCCACGCCTGCGAACGGCAGCTGGACCCATCGGATCCCGGGCGCCGCCTGGAGCACCGCCGCCAGCCCGGCCGCATCGAGTGGGTCGGTCCAGATGAGAGCCGCCGCCTCGGTCGGATGCCGGACGAGCCGCCCACCTCCGGCCGTCACCGCCTCGGCAAGGGCGGTCGTCGCCTTCGGGGCGAGCGCGCAGGCCGGCGCGCCGGAGGACTCGCTCACCTCGCCACGCTACCGACCGCGCTGTGGCTCCCGATCTGGCCGCCGTGCCGCCGGAGTGACGCGGGGCCACCCGCTCGAGTGCACCTCGTGTCGGGCCCCGTGCCGCCTGCACCCTGGGCAACCGCGGTTCGGACGACCCGCTTTGTTGGGCCCGAGCTCTCTCAGCTCATTGCCGTCGAAGCCCCCGGGCGGCAACGCACACAGCCCGGGCCAGAAGCCCGGGCTGTGTGACTGGCAACAACTTGTTCAACGTGGCGTTACTGGACGCTGACCGCAACGGAGTGGACCGTGTGTTCCGCTCCACCGGAGAAGACCCGGGCGATGACGGACCAGGTGCCGGTGGTGAAGTCCTTGGTGCCGAGGTTGTAGGTGAACTGGTCAGTGGTGGCGTCGTACCGGAAGCAGTTCCCGGAGTTGGCCGGGTTCGAGTTGAGCGACTCCGAGGCCCCGCTCGAGGCTGTCGAAGCCTTGGCCCAGAACAGCCTGGCGTCGCAGTTGCCGGCGACTGCCTGCGCCTCGGCGTCGGAGATGCGCACACCCGCGTTGTTGGCCAAGGCGAACTTCACCGGGATCGTGGAGCCCTTCTTGAAGCTGCTCTGGGTCGAGGGCGTCGCCGGATCGTTGATCGGCTGGAAGAAGCCGAGGAAGCTGTAGCCGACGGTGTAGGCCACACTGGCCGTCTGGGCCGAGTTGCCGGCCCTGTCCGTCCCGCCCGAGCAGGTGGCGGTGAACTCTCCCACCCCTGCCGCGTTCCCTCCGGTGATGCTCAGGATGGCGGGGCTGGCCACGCCGGAGAGCCCGTCCGTCGTCTTGCACATCGGGGTGGGACCGTTCCCGACGACGAAGCTCTGGCCAGCGGTGACACCCAACACCTGGTTCACGGGAGCGGTCCTGTCGATCCTGACCGCCGGGACCACCCCGCTGGTCGTGTTGCCGGCCTTGTCGGACACGTCGTAGGAGGCGGTGTGCTCGCCGTCGCTGCTCAGCGTGTAGTCCGCAGGGCAGGGCATCGCGGTGGTGGCGACGCCCGAGGCGACCCCGCCGCTGGTCGGATCGGTGCAGGTGTAGTCGACGGTGACCGCCCGGTTGAACCAGCCGTTGGCGTTGGGGGCGATGGGCTCGCCGGCGGCGTTTCTCAGCTGCACCTTGACGGTCGGAGCCGTCGTGTCGATCTTGACCGCCCGCCTGGTGGCCTCCGCTGAGGTGTTGCCGGCGTTGTCGTCGACGCTGAAGCTGAAGGCCGGGTAGCTGCCCTCTTCGGTGAAGGACTCGTCGCTCGGGCAGGGCGTGGTCGGGTCGAGCCCGGAGCCGCCATCCGCGCAGTCGTAGTCGGCGCTGACGTCGCTGTTGTTCCAGCCGTCGGTGGTGGCGTCGGGAGCGACTACCACGCTGGCGCTGGGCTCGGTGACGTCGATCTTGATGCCGCGACGGCTGAAGGAGGACTTGTTGCCGGCCAGGTCGGCCACGGTGACCATCCGTTCCGGAACGGGGCTGTCCGCCTCGCCGAAGGACTCATCGGAGGGGCAGGGGCTGGGATCGGCGAACCCGGAGGTGGCGTCGGTGCAGGTCCAGTTGACGGCGACCAGGGTGTTGTTCCAGCCGGCGGAGTTGGCAGCCGGTAGCGAGGCGCTCAGCGTGGGGGCGACGGTGTCGACCTTCACGGCCCGCCGAGTCACCATGGACGAGGAGTTCCCGGCCACGTCGGTGACGGAGAAGTCGGCGGGGGCCACGTTGTCCCCGTGGACATAGGTCACGTCCGCGGGGCAGGTGCCGACCAGGCCGGAGCCGGTCTCGGTGCAGGTCCAGCCCACGACCACGTTGGTCTTGTTCCAGCCGGCGGGGTTGGCGTCCGGGGTGACCGAGAGGTCGAGGACCGGCCTGACCGTGTCGACCTTGACGGCTCGCCGAGTGACCACGCTGGAACGGTTCCCGGCGATGTCGGTGATGGTGAAGTTGGCGGCGGCGACGTTGTCGCCGTTGGAGTAGGTGACGTCCTCGGGGCAGGCGTCAGCGGGAAGGCCGGACCCGCCGTTGTCCGTGCACGACCAGTCGACGACAACGTCCGTGTTGTTCCACCCGGCAGCATTGGCCTTCGGGCCGACGTCGACGGAGAGGGATGGGCTTGTCGTGTCGATCCTGACCGTGGGCCCGGTGCCCTCGAAGACGTTGCGGGCCTTGTCGGCCACCTGGAACGAGTCACCGGTGTACTCGCCGTCGCTGCTCAGCGTGTAGTCCGCAGGGCAGGGCATCCCGGCGGTGGCGACGCCCGAGGCGACCCCGCCGCTGGTCGGATCGGTGCAGGTGTAGTCGACGGTGACCGCCCGGTTGAACCAGCCGTTGGCGTTGGGGGCGATGGGCTCGCCGGCGGCGTTTCTCAGCTGCACCTTGACGGTCGGAGCCGTCGTGTCGATCTTGACCGCCCGCCTGGTGGCCTCCGCTGAGGTGTTGCCGGCGTTGTCGTCGACGCTGAAGCTGAAGGCCGGGTAGCTGCCCTCTTCGGTGAAGGACTCGTCGCTCGGGCAGGGCGTGGTCGGGTCGAGCCCGGAGCCGCCATCCGCGCAGTCGTAGTCGGCGCTGACGTCGCTGTTGTTCCAGCCGTCGGTGGTGGCGTCGGGAGCGACTACCACGCTGGCGCTGGGCTCGGTGACGTCGATCTTGATGCCGCGACGGCTGAAGGAGGACTTGTTGCCGGCCAGGTCGGCCACGGTGACCATCCGTTCCGGAACGGGGCTGTCCGCCTCGCCGAAGGACTCATCGGAGGGGCAGGGGCTGGGATCGGCGAACCCGGAGGTGGCGTCGGTGCAGGTCCAGTTGACGGCGACCAGGGTGTTGTTCCAGCCGGCGGAGTTGGCAGCCGGTAGCGAGGCGCTCAGCGTGGGGGCGACGGTGTCGACCTTCACGGCCCGCCGAGTCACCATGGACGAGGAGTTCCCGGCCACGTCGGTGACGGAGAAGTCGGCGGGGGCCACGTTGTCCCCGTGGACATAGGTCACGTCCGCGGGGCAGGTGCCGACCAGGCCGGAGCCGGTCTCGGTGCAGGTCCAGCCCACGACCACGTTGGTCTTGTTCCAGCCGGCGGGGTTGGCGTCCGGGGTGACCGAGAGGTCGAGGACCGGGCTCGTGCGATCGATCTTGAAGGACTGGGCGGCAGATGCCGGGCCGTTCTGTCTGGTGCAGCCGGCGCTGGCCGGCCGGAAGTTCCGGGCGATGACAGAAGGCCGCCCGTCGGAGCTGAAGACGACCTCGCTGGCGTAGGGCTGCCAGCTCGCACCGTTGTCGAGGCTGTACTCGGCGTTGGCTCCCGGGCTGATGGTGAAGCCGGCGGCGAGGGAGGAGGCGTTGTACCAGCCCGTCGAAGCGGGAGCGTTGGACACGACCACCTGCGGTGCCGAGGTCGGCACTGCCGGGCAGGCCGGTGCCGGAGCGGCGGCCACGTTCACCGTGAATGTCGCCGGGGCGGTATTGAAGCTCCCCTTCGTACCGTTTGCCTCCACGCTGAGCGAGACGGTGGAGGTACCAGCAGCACCCCCTGGGGAGACCATGATCGACTGGGCGTCCCCACAGCTCGTGAAGGTGACACTCGACGGGGTGACCGTGGCGACCGACCCGTTGCTCGAGCTCACGGAGAACGTGACTGTCTTGTCACCGGTGAGGTTGCACCCGTTCTTCCCATCATCGTTCTGCTCGATCACCCTCAGGCCGACCGAAGACGACGCCCCACCCACCGTGAGGTTGAGCGCCTCGGCGTCGGCGTCCACGGTGCCGTCGAGGTTGTTGGCGATGTCGTCGGCGCCGGCCGGGGCCATGCCGGCCAGCACGGCGGCGATGGTCACAAGGCAGACCAGCACCCGGTACGGGTGCTTGCCCTCGCCTGATCGGAAGGACCTCAGAACGTGAGTCATCGCTTTGCTCCCTTGCCCTTCAATGGATCGACCTTCAGTAAGAGTGAGCCCCCGGGAGCTCGTCTCGCCCCATGACTAGATATTCGGCGCATCCCGGCGTCCCTGCATGGGCCGAACGGCCCTAATCCGCCGGGACGTTCGCAATCCGGCTTGGGACGGTCGCCCTGGCCGAGCGGCGGCCCGCCTCCACGTGCGACAGCAGCGCCGCGCACCTGGTCCTTCACCACGCCTCTTCGAGATGCAGCGCCTCGTAGATCTCGCCGTTGGGTGCGACCCTCCACGATCAGGTCCAGCAGCTCCCCCTTTTCCCTCGTCCGCCCAGGCAGCAGCCCCGCCAAGGCCCGGCGCAGAGGGCGGCGAAGGAATGGGACGGGGCTCGGGGACCGCGCATCGCTCTCAGGCTCGCTGGCCGCTGCCACCTGGTCCGCCTCGGGCATCGCCCCCGCTTCGCTACACACCACGATGTCGCCGGCCGTCTCCACCACGGCGACGACACTCCGGTGGACGTGGTGGTGGTCCTCCACGACAACCACGCGGATAGAACGGGCCTCGACCGACGCCACGCTCGCGCTTCCCTTGATTTCCTTCGTCCGGGACCATCACGGCATCTTGGGTCCGGGCGGGCCAGACCAGCATGGGCCGAACGGCCCTTTCTCCCGCGATCAAGGCGCATGCGGGGTGATGCGCGTGCGGCGCTCAGGTTGCCGGCGTTCGGGTGTGGCGGGCGAGGTAGGCGGCCGCCTCGGCACGGCGGCCCACCTCGAGCTTGTTGAGGATGTGGGAGATGTGGTTCTTCACCGTCTTCTCTGAGAGGTGGATCTCGGCGGCGATCTGCCCGTTCGTGAGACCGTCGGCGACCAGGTTCAGGATCCGCTCCTCCTGCGCGGTCAGCCGGGCCAGCTTCTCGTCCTTCAGCTCACCGGTCCTGCGCAGCCGCTCGAGCACCGACGTGGTCATCGAGGGATCGAGCAGGCTCTTGCCTGCGGCGACGTTGCGCACCGCCTCCACGAGGTCCCCACCACGGATCTGCTTGAGAACGAAGCCGGAGGCGCCGGCCATGATCGACGCGAACATGGCGTCATCGCTGGGGAAGGACGTGAGCATGATCACCTTGGTCGCCGGTCGGCACGCCCGGATCTCCCGCGTGGCCTCGATCCCGCTGTCCGCGCCCAGGCGCACGTCCATCACCACCACGTCGGGCCGCAACACCTCGGCCAGTTCCACCGCCTCGCCCACGTTGCTGGCCGCGCCGCACACCAAGACGTCCCCCGCGGCCCTGAGCAGCGCGCCGACGCCTTCGCGAACGACCTCGTGGTCGTCGACGATCAGGACACGGATGAGCGGGCCTGCCGCGTCTGCCATTGGTTCCGCCTGACCTCTCCCGTACACCTCTGCGGTCTGCCGACTCTATCCCACCTGCGCAGGAGGACCACGATCGGCGTTATAGACCTCACTTCCCGTGAGATAGCCCGTGCGACACCGACGCGTGTGCTTCTCGCGGACCCGGACCCCCAGGCTCGCGTCGCGATTCGCCGAGCCCTCGAACCCCACGACTTCTGCGTCTGCGCGGAGGCGGGCGACGCCGCCGCCGCGGTGGGCGCTGCCGCAACCGCGGCTCCCGAACTCGCTCTCGTCGATGTACGCGTCCCGGGGAGTGGCATCCGGGCCGCCGCGAGGATCAGCGCCATGCCTGGCGTCGTCGTCGTGATGCTCACCTCGTCGGCGGCCGACGACGACCTGTTCGACGCGCTGCGCGCCGGGGCATCTGGCTATCTGCTCAAGGAAACCGCCCTTTCCCGCCTGCCCGCGGTGCTGCATGCCGTGCTGAACCGAGAAGCCGCCCTGCCCCGCTCGCTCGTGTCGCGCCTGGTGGCGGAGTTCCAGGCCCAGACCGGCCGTCACCGCCTGGCCCTCGACGGACGCGGCCCCGTGAAGCTCACCCGGCGAGAGTGGCAGGTGCTCGAGCTGCTGGCGCACGAATGCACTACGGCGCAGATCGCCAAGCACCTGTTCATCTCCAAGGTCACGGTGCGCGGCCACCTGGCGGCCGCGCTGAAGAAGTTGGGCGTGCCCGATCGACAAGCTGCCTTGCAGCTCCTGAGCAAAGCCGGCGCCATGCGTTGAGAAAAACCAACGGCATTTCGCCTTGACGCTCGGCTGGCGGCCGCTTACGGTCCGCGAATCGCGATCCGGTCAGACCGGACTTCATGAAAAGAGGGGGGGCGGGATGAAGCGGTGGAGGAGCAACGTCGAGGAGCAGCCTTGCCCGACAAGGGGGCAAGGCACGGCGAGAGGGCGGCTCATCAGGAGGCGGCAGGCGCTGCGGCGGCGCCCTGGGAGGACCTCTCTTGCCGCAGCCCTTGCGCTGATCGGCGGCCTCCTGACGGCCATGGCGGCCGCGCCCCCCGGAGGCTCGACCTGGTTCCTCGGGTACTCGCCACTGTCCGCCCTCCTGGAGCTCCTCGCGGACAGCACCGGGAGGTCGGCGGTCAGCCGGCGCCTTGTGGCGCGGATGGCTGGGTTCCGTTGCGGGGGTGTCCGTTCGTCTGGGTCGCGAGAGGTGTCGGTGATCCTCAGGCGTCGCTTGAGGACTGCGTTCTCAGCGTTCCAGCGAGCGAGCGGCGCCCCCGCCCGCCGCCGCTACAGGAAGGGCAGTCATTCGAAGCATCCTCCTGCGTTGCGAAGCCCACGCCGTTGAGCAGACCGACTCGCTGGTCAAACGGGTGCGCGGAGGCGCACCATCGTCCCCCCACCGGCCACGGCTTCGATCTCGAGCATTCCGCCCAGCGTCTCGGCCCGGCTCCTGAGGTTGGTCAGTCCCCGGCCGTTGCCGGCGACGTGGCCGGCATCGAAGCCGCAGCCGTCGTCCGCCACCTCGAGGACCACCTCGCCTCCGTCAATGACGAAGCGCAGCTCGATACAACCAGCGCCCGAATGGCGCACGGCGTTGGACACCGCCTCCCGGGCGGCCTGCAGGACGGTGTCGCTGCGATGAGCCAGCGCCGATGCCGCCCTTGGCTCGATGGTGGTGGCGATCTCGATACCACCGGACCGCTCGAAAGACGAGGCAACGTCCCGCAGGGCCCGTTCCAGGTGGCGGTCGGCCAGGTCGTCGGGGCGGAGCCCGTAGATGTAGTTGCGGAGGTCCCGGATGGCCCGGTCGATGCTCGTGACGGCGTCGAAGCGGCGCCGGCGCATGTCCTCGGGCTCGTCGTCGCCCTCGCCGCCCACCTGCAGGGACAGCCCAACCGCGAACAGCGTCTGCACCACCCCGTCGTGCAGTTCCATGGCGATGCGTTCACGTTCCTCCAGCAAGGTGAGGCGCTCCAGCTCGGCGCGGATCCGGCCGTACTCGAGGGCGACGGAGGCTTCGCTGGCGAAGGTCTGGACGACGAGCAGGTCGTCAGGGCCGAACACCCTCCCTCCCCGGTCGTTGGCGACCGCCAGCGTGCCGAAGGGCCGCTCACCCCGAGTCAGGGGGATGAACAGCGCCGGACCGAGGAGGCCCCTGCGCACCATGGGTTGGCTCCTGCGCTCGTCGAGAGAGGCGTCGGCGACGATGACGGGCCGGAGGGTCCGCATGACCTCGCCGCTGATGGAGTTGGCGCCGCGGAAGCTGGTGCCGACCAGGCCTTCGGTGCTCTCCCCCTCGGCAACCCGAACGACCATGGTCTCGCCGTCGCCGATCGGGGTGACCACGCCGGCGAAGCTCGCGCCCACCAGCTCCCGGGCCCACCGGGACACGAGCTGGAGCACGTCGTCGGTGGCGCGGCCCTCGAGGAGTGCGTGCGACACCTCCTTCACCCCCTCCAGCGCCCGCTGGCGGACCCGGGCGTCCTCCAGCAGGCGGGCGTTCTCGAGCGCCACCCCGGCCTGGGCGGCGAAGAAGCCAAGCGCCCGTTCGTCGTCCTCGCTGAACGCCTCCCCGGCCTCGTTCTCGACGAGCCACAGCGCGCCGAGCAGCCGCCTGCCGGCGGTGACGGGCACGGCCACCACGGCCGAAGGACCGCGATCACGCGGGAGTCCGACCAGGCTCGGGTCATCCTTCACGCCCACCACCCGTACGGCGCGCCCGTCACGCAGCACGGGCCCGAGGACACCCTGCTCGGCCGCCATCCGGTCCATCCTGCGCCGCTCCCGGGCCACGCCACTGGTGACGAACCGGCGCACCTGGCCGTCGATCCCGAGGACGATCAAACAGGCATGAGCGGTGTCGGCCATCTCGGCGCTCAGGTCGACGATCCGCTGGACCACCACGGACGGCGCCACGTCGGCGGCCAGATCGAACCCCGCCCTGAGCAGCAGCTGTTCGCGCCGTCGGCGCTCTCCAGCCATGCCTCGGACGGTACCACCGTGGCGACGGGCCGAGGGGCTACATCCGGTCGAGGAGCTGCGTCTTCTTCACGTCGAACTCGGCCTTGGAGATCACGCCGCGCTGGCGAAGTTCGTCGAGCTTGTCGATCTGTTCCGGGATGGAAAGCTGGCGGCTGCCGGCGGCGCGGGCAGCATCTCTGGCCGACGCCCGCTCGATCTCGGAGTAGATGAGGTTCTGCACCAGGAACGGCTGGCGGATGTCGGAGAACACCTGCTGGCCCCGCTCTCCCCCCGACTCGATGGTGACGTCGCCGGCCCTGATCACGCGCTCGAAGAACGACTGGTTCACGGCGATGTCGTTGAGACGTTCCAGCGGGATCTCCTTGCCCCGCTTACCGAGAACGCCCTCTCGGTAGATGAGCCGGTCGGTGGTCACCACGAAGTTGGTGGTGGCCCACTTCGCGTAGCGAACGCCAAACCACACCAGAGCGGCGAGGACGAGAACGCCGGCCAGGGTGCGAAGGGCGTCGTTGCCGTCCGGCGCCGTTGTGGCGCCTACTACAGCTACAGCCATGAGCACCACCGGCTTGACGAATCGCCACCAATGGGGGTGCAGGTCGAGTACGACGTCCTCGCCGTCGTTCAGGAGCTGGCGGGGGAAGGGCACCCCGTGGAGCGTACGCCGCGGAAGAGATACCGACCTGGGCCCTTGTCGGCTTTGTGACCTATTCGCGTAGGCGCCGCTCCTGTCGATAGACCTTTCGGCGGAACACGGCGTCGGCTGAGCTCACACGATCGAGGAACAGCAGGCCGTCCAAGTGGTCGATCTCGTGCTGGACGGCCCGTGCCTCGAAGGCGTCCACCCGCAGGACGCGCTCCTCACCCTCGAGGGTGAGGCCGCGCACCACGAGCGTGGTGGCCCGTGCCACCTCGCCCGTCAGGTCGGGCACGCTCATGCATCCCTCGCGGCCATGGACCGGGTCCTGGGCGACGAGGACCTCGGGGTCGAGCAGCACGACCTCGCCGTGACAGGAACGCGCCTTGCGGTGCCCGCTCACGTCGATCACGAACGCACGCAGGCTCACGCCGATCTGCGGCGCGGCCAGCCCCACGCACGCCGGCGATGCCCGCATGGTGTCCACCAGGTCCAGGGCCAGCGCGCGGGCGGCGTCGTCGACCCGGAGGACCGGCTCCGCCCGCCGCTTGAGCACCGGCTCCGGGAGCCGGAGCACGGGCCGCACGACCATCAGAGGATGTCGGCCTCGGAGGGGTGGACGCTGCACTCCACGCCGAGCTCCCGGGCCCGCGTCTCCAGCCGTGAGGAGAGCTCGTCGCCGTCGAGGCCCGGGGGGAGGGTGACCTCGAGGATCATGGCGTAGACGGGGCGGCCGTCTTCGCCGATGAGGCGAGTGGTGAGGTCCGTGATGTTGACCTCCGCCTCGGCCAGAAGCGAGGCCACCTGGTGCACGATCCCCGGCCGGTCGGCTCCGTAGACGGCCACGTTCCAGGGCTCGCCCGATGGACTGGCGGGGACGGCTTCGTCGATGGGCCGCACGGCCACTACCAGGTCGAAGCGGCCGGCAATGCCGCCCAGCTCCTCTTCCAGGGTGGCGGGCGCCAGTCCCTTCGGGCCGGCCACCAGCAGCATCATGGCGAAGTGGCCGCGCAGGATGGACATGGAGGTGTCCTCCAGGTTGCAGCCCTGGTCGACGAGCACGCCGGTCACGGCAGCGACGATCCCCGGGCGGTCGGCCCCCACTGCGCTGACGGCGAAGTGCGCCATGGCTGCGAACGTACTCGGGCGTGCCGCCGGCGGCCCTACCTCGACCCTTGCCGGAAACTGAGTGTCTGTACGAGCTCGCTCTACGAGGCGACGCCCATCAGGATCGGCGGCGGGTCAGCCGCAGGAGGTGAAGGTGACGGCGGGCCCGGGCTGGACGGTTACGCCCGGCCGCTTCGCGGCCAGCGCCTGCATGGCCGAGACGAGCTCGGAGGCTTCCTGCGGCGTGTCCATCACGACGTTCGCCCGAAGGCAGGTCCGGCTCCCCTCGTCCCAGGCCACGTAGCGGTCGCCTCCCCAGCCCTCGGCGGCCGGAGTGGCGCGGTGGCCGAGGGGCTGGAGGACCTGGAGCAGGCCCCGCTCGCCCAGCACGCCGCGGTCCACCACAGGGCCCCGACCCGGGACTGGCGGCGCGACCCGCTTGGGGTCGTCGCCGGCCAGGAACCGCTCGGGGTGCATCAGCTGCTCGGAGGTGCGCGGCGGGGAGGAGAACGTCTTGTCGAGCAGCTCTCGGCCACCGGCCCCCAGCACGTCGCGAACGAAGGGGGGGCCGACGACGTACTGGAAGGCCAGCGCCTGCGCGAGCACGGGTTCGATGCTCGAGGACAGCCACGACTCGCCTCCTGAGGGGTGCGAGTTCGCCTGCAGGCGCTCCTCGTAGGACAGCGTGGCCATCCACTCCGCCTCGATGCGCTCGGCGTCGCCCTCCACCACTCCCATGAACGCCTGGCGGCTCTCGTCGTCGTCGGCCAGGCCGGGACGGTGCAGGCCGAACCACTGGTCGTCGAGGGCGTGGGTGAGCTCGTGGACCAGGGTCCGGCGCACGGCCTTGGTGGGCTTCGTGCCCCGCACCAGCATCTTCTTCGCCTGAGGGTCGTAGAGGCCCGCGACCCCCTCCGCCAGCGTCTCCGTGACGAGCTGCTCGAAGTCGGCGCCCGGCTCCAGCAGTCCCAGGGCCTGCAGAACCTTGGCTGTCCGCTCCAGCTCGTCGGAGGACACCCCCGCCAGCGAGAGCACCTTCTCCTCGAAGGGCGCGTCGTCCAACAGCGCGACGTCGACGGGGTGCTTGAAGGCGAGCCCTCGGGCCTGCTCCACGAAGCTCTGGAGCTCTTTCACGGCGGTGTCGAGCTCGGCGGTGGTGGGCGTGAGCGTTCCGGTCGTGGTCGTGCTGCTCTCGACCTCGGCCTCCGCCTGGTCCTCCGCTGGCACCGATCCGGCGGCCTCGACGGCGGGCACCCGGTCGGCCACCATCCGCCCGTGGATGGCCTTCCCCAACCCCGCTCCGAGGAAGAGGACGAGCGCGCCGACGGCGATCCCGCGCAGCACGGCTAGAAGACCCCCGGCACGAGCCGGGCCGTTCGCGCCGGGTACGCCGCGTAGTCGGGGAAGGTCTCGGCGAGGACCTCCTGCTCCTTCGCCGCCCGGTACAGCTGAAGCCTCGACGCGGCCAGCGCGGCCATCACCGGGAGGGCCACGAGCCGCCCCGCGTCGGTCCTGCGTCCAGCGCCCCCCCTCGTCGTTGTGGTCATCGTTCTCCTCACTCCTCGACGGTGCCCTCTTCCCACAGGCGCTCGGTGACCCAGCTCCCCCGCGGGTCGAAGCGGCAGTTGGCGAAGTCCTTGCGGAACTCGAGCTCCACGCCCGCCTCGCCGTTGCGGTTCTTCTCGACCGAGAACACCACCTGGCGGCGGAACTCGGCGGCCCGGGTCGTGTCGTAGGCCAGGTGGGCCTTGGCCACCACGGCGACCTTCTCGTTGAGCACCAGGGCGACGTCGGCCTCGTAGGCGAGAGCCGTCGACCCCCGGAAGTGGTGGAGCCGGAGGCGACGGGCATCGAGCCCGACGCGGTCGGCGGCGGTCACGGCCACGACGCCGACCCCGGTGGCCAGCGCCAGCTCCTTCAGTGCTTCGACCGCGCGCTTGACCCGTTCGGCTTCTTCGGCCGGCTCCGGCACCACCGGAACCTTCTGGACTTAGTCGACGAACAGCACCGTCTGCCGGTCGCCGTGCTCGTCGAC
This sequence comes from Actinomycetota bacterium, assembly GCA_002861595.1. Lineage (GTDB taxonomy): Bacteria > Actinomycetota > Acidimicrobiia > Acidimicrobiales. The sequence goes on along the minus strand of PJQG01000063.1, from coordinate 13,443 downwards.
CAGGCGGGCCAGGTCCTCGACGCCGGTTCGGCTCCCCGAGGCGCGGACGAGCACCAGGTGCTCGCCATAGCTCCGGAGGCGCTCCTCGGCCTCGACCAGCAGGGCGTCGGAACCGAGCACCTCCTCGAGGCGGCGGGTGCCGGAGGCCACGCCCCACAGGCCGGCCCGAAGCGGGTCGAGGCGGAGCTGGTCACGGCACCCCGCCCGCTCGGCCGCCTCGCCCAGCTCAGCGGCGAGCAGGCGGGTCAGGAGCGCGACCTCGTCGTGCTCGTAACAGGCGAACACGACGCTGTTGCCGGCGGCCGCCATGGACCGGGCCCACTGCAGCGCGGCCACGGTCTTGCCCTGCCCCGGCTTGCCCCCGACCAGCACGAGGTCGCCGAGGGCCACGCCGCCGCCCAGCACCTGGTCCAGCGGCGAGAAGCCCGTGGCCAGGCGGGAGCGGTGCTGGGGGCTGGCGCCGGTCCGCAGCGCGGCCAGGGCGGCGAGGGCGGTGTGGCCGGAGGTGGCGGCCAGACGGGGAGGCAGGAGGGTGCTCACAGCCCGCCGCCCGCGAACTGGCGGACGAGCCGAATGGCGGCGGGCCCGATGACGACGATGAAGAGCGTGGGCAGGATGCACAGCACCACGGGGAAGACGAGCTTGACCGGTATCTTCATGGCCCGCTCCTCGGCCTGCTGCCGGCGCTTGACCCGCAGCTCCCCCGACTGCACCCGCAGCACCTGGGCGATGGGCACCCCGTAGCTGTCGGCCTGGAGCAGCGCCAGCACCACGTGGCGCAGCTCGGCCACGTCGGTCCGGCCCACCAACCGGCGGAGCGCCTCGGAGCGGGACATCCCGGCCCGCACGTCCTGCAGCATCCGGCTGAGCTCCTGGGCCAGCGGCCCGTGCCCGGACCGGGCGGCGCGGGCGGCGGCGGCGTCGAACCCCAGCCCCGCCTCCACGGCAATGGTGATCTGGTCGAGGGTGTCTGGCAGCTCCAGACGGATCTGCTTCTGGCGTTCGCTGGCCCGGCTCGAGATGATGAGCTCAGGGGCCAGGTACCCGACGGCGACGAGGACGAGGGTGAGCAGCAGGGCTCCTGAGCTCGGCGACCCCAAGAAGCGAAGGAGCCCGAAGGCCAGGCCGATCGCGCCGAGGACGAGCTTCGCCGCCAGCAACCTCTCCACCGTCCACAGGGCCGGCGCGCCGGCCAGGAGGATGCGATGGTCGAGGCGGTCCACCATCCCCACCGGCGTGAGCCGCCGGGCCCGGCCGGCGAGGGCCCGCACGAGGGGCTGGAGCCGGTCGGTGGAGCTGTGGGCCAGGACGGCCTGGCGCATGTCGGTGATGCCGAGGGTGAGCGACAGGTTCCGGGCCCCGCCGCTCCGGCGCGGCCCGGACACGGCCCACCACACGAGGGGCAGGGAGAAGGCGACGGCGGCGGCCCCGGCGAGTGCGAGCATCGAATCCTCCTCAGAACACCAGTCGGCAGATCTTCTTCATCCACAGCGTGCCCAGGGTCATGAACCCGACCCCGATGCCGCAGAGAACAGGGCCGAAGCCTCGGGTGAGCTCGCCGAGGTACCCAGGGTTGAGAACGCTGAGGGCCAGGGCCACGACGAAGGGGAGACCGAGGAGGATGTAGGCCGACAGCCGGCCCTCGGCGCTGAGGGCCTTGACCTGACGGCGGAGCTGGTTGCGCTCGCGGATCGTGCCGGAGATGTTGTCGAGCACCTCGGCCAGGTTCCCGCCCACCTCGCGGTTGATCTCGATGGCCCCCACCACCCAGGCGAAGTCCTCGCTCCCCAACCGCTCGGCCATCGCCGCGAGGGCGTCGGGCAGGTCGCGGCCGAGCCGGGTCTCGACGACCAGGCGGCGGAACTCGTCCCGTGCCGGCGGGTCGCCCTCCCGAGCGACGGCGTCGAACGCCTGGGCCAGGGCGTAGCCGGAGCGGAGGCTGCCGGCCATCAGCTGCAGCGTGTCGGTCAGCTGGTCGGCGAAGCGGGCCTGCCTCCTGGACGTGAGCACGCCCAGGGCCGCCTTGAACCCGACGACGGCGAGCCCGGCGAGCAGCAGCCCCAGCGGCACCCCTGCGAGCAGCAGCCCGACCATCAGCGCGACGACGGCGGCCGACCCCACCAGGACGGCGAACTCGCCGGGGCGGATGGCGATCCCCGCCCGCTCCAGGGCGTGGTTCAACGGCTCCCGCTTCCCGCGGCGCCCGAGCGCCTGCTCGGCCCACGCGCTGGCTCGTTGCGCGAGCCCGCTGAGTGCGGTGGCGTCGACCGAGGGGAGCTGGGCCCGTCCCAGGCGGGCCCGTCCGGCCCGGCGCTGGCCGGGGGAGAAGGCGGCCAGGCCGACGAGGGCGAGGGCGGCGAAGAACATCGCCGCTCCTGCCGCCAGCGCCCACGTCCCCACCGGCGCGCCAGTCTCCTTGACCGGTTCCCGAGCCGGCGCCGTCGTCGTCGGAGGCGAGGGGACCGGCGGGAGCGAGGGCAGGTCGACCACGGTGACGCCTTCGGCCTGGACCTCCTGGTGGGCGAGCCTGACCCGCAGCTCCGTCCGTCCTCCGGAGCGGGCCCGGAAGGACAGGAGGTACTGGTTGGCCAGCGACCGGGCGACGGTGTCGTAGATCCCGCCGAGGGCGACGGGATCGGCGGCGGAGGACAGGGCCCCGTTGCCCGCCGCGGCCAGCCGGTCGAGGGCGGCGCGGTTGCTCTCGGGCGAGGTCAGCTCGGCCACGTCGAGGCGGACGCCAGCCGCCGACACCTTGGCCGAAACGCCCTCCAGGGAATCCGCGCTGGCCGTGTCCCCGCCGTCGGACAGGACCACGATGGAGCGGTGCACGCCGGGCCCCGGCGAGAACTGGGCGATGGCCCGGCCGACGGCGTCGTAGAGGGCGGTCTCGCCGCCCGCCTCGAGACCGGCCACGGCGGCGGCGAGCGCTTGGCGGTCCAGGGACAGGCCGCTGGCCAGGACCGGCGAGGCGCCGAAGCCCACCACGCCGATGCGCGTGGCCGACGGCATCCTTCCCAGGAAGGCGGTGGCGGCCTGCTTGGCCCCGCTCAGGGCGTCGCCCGCCATGCTCCCCGACGTGTCGATGACCAGCATCACCTCCAGCTCGTCAGCGGGCAGGGGGGTCACCGTGGCAGTGGCCGAGGCGCCGTTCTCGAGGAGGGTGAAGGCCGCCGGGGGGACGTCCCGGCCGGCGAGCGCGGCCGGGAGCGTGACGGTCGCCGTGACCTCCGGGAAGCGGGAGGGGCCCACCGCCGTCACCTGGAGCCCCTCCGGCGCCTGGGCGTGGCCGGGCGCGGACGTGGCCACGAGCACGAGCGCGACGAGCACAGCCGTCGCCGCGGCCCGCCGCACTAGAAGGCTCCCACCCTGCCGTCGCCCAGAGCGTCGACGGCGCCGAAGACCCCGGGGGGAAGGGTGATCCCCTGGTCGGCGAGGCGCTCGCTGAACTTCGGGCGGATCCCCGTGGGGCGGGCCGAGCCGAGGAAGCGGCCGTTGTCGCCGATGCCGGCCGAGTAGTCGAACAGGAAGATGTCCTGGAGGGTCACCACGTCCCCCTCCATCCCCTCCACCTCGGTGACGTGGGTCACCCGCCGCGTCCCGTCCCGAAGCCGGGAGATGTGGACGATGAGGTCCAGGGCCGAGGCCACCTGTTCGCGGATGGCCCGGGTGGGGAGGTCGACCCCGGCCATGAGCACCATGGTCTCGATCCGGGCCAGCGAGTCGCGCGGCGAGTTGGCGTGGACGGTCGACAGCGAGCCCTCGTGGCCCGTGTTCATGGCCTGCAACATGTCCAGGGCTTCCCCGCCGCGCACCTCGCCGACGATGATCCGGTCGGGCCGCATCCGCAGCGCGTTGCGCACCAGGTCCCGGACCCCCACCTGGCCCTTGCCCTCGATGTTGGCGGGGCGGCTCTCGAGCCGCACGATGTGGGGCTGGTGGAGCTGGAGCTCCACGGCGTCCTCGATGGTGACGACCCGCTCGTCGCCGGGGATGAACGACGACAGGACGTTGAGCATGGTTGTCTTCCCCGTGCCGGTGCCTCCCGTGACCAGCACGTTGAGGCGGCCCCGGACGCAGGCGGCGAGCAGGGAGGCGATCTCCCGGGTCAGGCTCCCGAAGTGGATGAGGTCGTCGACCTGGTACGGGTCCTTGGCGAACTTGCGGATGGTGAGGGCGGGACCGTCCACGGCCAGCGGGGGGATCACCGCGTTCACCCGTGACCCGTCGGGAAGCCGGGCGTCGACCATGGGCGAGGACTCGTCGATGCGGCGGCCCACCTGGCCCACGATCCGCTCGATGACGCGGCGCAGGTGCTCCTGCGACAGGTAGCGGGAGTCCGTCGGGCGCAGCTTGCCCTCTCGCTCGACGTAGATGGCCTTGTCGGAGTTCACCATGATCTCGGTGACCGTCGGGTCGGCCAGGAAGCGCTCGATCGGTCCGTGGCCGAGGACGTTCTCGCTGATCTCGCTCATCAGCCGCTGGCGCTCGGCGGGCGACAGTGGCGCCAGCTCTGCCTCCATGATGACGCCGATCTCCTGGACCACGTAGGCCCGGAGCTGCTCCTCGTTGAGCGTGGGGTCGAACAGCCGCGCTCCGAGGCGGGCGAAGAGGGCGTCCTGGGTGCGCTCCTTCAGGCCGGCCAGCGGGTCGACCGGGCGCTGGTCGTCGACCGGCTCCTGCAGCATCCGGAGGGACAGCCCGGGATCGGTGCCGGGGGGAGGAGGAGACGCGGTGGGACGGCCCTGCTTGAGACGCTCGCTGAGCTTCATCTCCTCACCTCCAGCGCCGGCGGGGCGCGCTGGGCCCGGACGGCACGAGGTGGCTGTCCGGGGACTGGGCAGTGAACTGTTCGACCAGACGCTGGAGCTGGCGGGCCACCGGCGACCGGGGCTCGCTGATGATCACGGGAGTTCCCACGTTCATCGACAAGGGGACGGCGCGGGAGCTGGGAAGGCTGAGCGCTGTCTTCATGCCCACGGCGGTCTCGATGTCGGGCGTCTCCAGGCCCACCCGGGCGTCGGCACGGTTGAGCACGAAGTGGCGCTGCTGGGCGGTCATCGACAGCCCGTCGAGGGCCTCGACCAGCTTGCGCAGGCTGCGCACGCTGGACACGTCCGTGGTCGCCACCAGCACGAGGTCGGTGGACACCTCGATGGCCGCCAGCGTGCGCTCGTCCAGGCCGGCCGCGGTGTCGACCACCACGACGGGGAACTCCTGGGCGAGGAGGCCGACGGCCTGGGCGGCGTGCTCGTAGGTGACCTCGTCGCCTTCCGCCGGCGACTCGGGGGCGCACAGCACGTAGAGGCCGGAGGCGTGCGAGCTCAGGAAGACCTTGGCCATGGTGGTGTCGACGGCGCCGGCGATGGCGAGGTCGCGGATCGTGTGGCTGGGGGAGAGCTGGAGCGCGGCGGCGACATCGCCGAAGTGCACGTCGAGGTCGACGACGGCCACCTTGCCGGGCATGGCCCCGGCCAGCCCCACGGACAGGTTGGTGGCCAGGGTGGTCTTCCCCGAACCGCCCTTGGGCGAGAGCACGGTGACGACCCGCGAGGCGGGCCGGCGGGGGTCGGCGTCCCCGATCACGTTGGCCCGGCGGCGCTCGGCCGTCTCGACCGCCCGGGCCACGGCCCGGCTCAGCTCCACGAGGTCGGCCTGGGGCGACACCACGTCGCGCACGCCGGCCGGAGCGGCCTGACGCCACAGGTCCACGGTGGGCTCGGCCAGCATGAGCACGCACTGCTCGGGATGGTCGCGGTCGAAGGCGGCGGCGAGCTCGAGCATCGTGTCGACCGGCAGCCCGGGCCCGAGGCAGACGACGCCCACGCCCTCGTCGGCCATCTCGGCCACGACCTTGCTCGGGTCGATGCGCAGGTACTCGTCCTTCCACCTGCGCACCGCCGAGGACGGCAGGGACGAGACGCTCGTGCGCAGCCTCTCCTCGAACGCGGCGTCGGGGGTGATGATGGCAACTCGGCTGGTCATTCGTACGCGTTCCCTCTGGTCACGATCTTGGTCCCTTCCTCGGGGGCGCCGGCGGGGTCGGCGGAGAGCCACAGGAAGCCGTGCTCGGCGGTGAAGACCACCCGCTCCACGGCGGGGGCGTCGAGGGCCAGCGTGACCAGGAGCTTGGCCGTGGGTGCCGGCGTGCCGCCGTTGTCCTTCCCCCCGTCGCCCAGCTTCGGCTGGTTCGACGCGCCCCCCGACTGGACGTTGGTCACCAGCACCTTGTGGAGGATGATGTGCGTGCTGTTCGGGGTCTCGGGCAGGCCGGGCCCGGTCTGGAACGGGTCGAACGACGACACGACGGCCACCGTGTCGCCGGGCTTCACCTGGCCGCCCAGCGCCCGCTCCGGCTCCAGGGCCACCGTCACCAGCAGCTTGTCCCTGGGCACGTCGGTGCCCTGGGCCGCCACCTGGGGGGTGACGAAGCGGGAGGCGATCAGCTGCTCGCCGGGGACCAGCTCCACGCCCGCCACCAGCCCCTTGAGGGAGGCGAGGGTGGTGACCCTTCGTTCGGCCCGGGCCTTGGCCGGCACCTGGACGGACTTCACCAGGCCCTCGAGATCGGTGCCCGGGGTGCCCTTGGGGACGGGCTTGGTCACCACGAAGACCTCCACCAGCTTCTCGCCAGCGACAGCCTTGTTCTTCGCCCCCTCCACGTACCCGACGAGGGCCACCGTCCCGAACGTCGCCAGCACCAGGGCGGCGGCGAGACCACCCACTCTCCTCTTCATCGCATCTCTCCTTGCCTGTTTTCGGCGTTTTGCGTCGTCATGCGGTCGTCACCTCAGAGCCTCGCTCACCTCGTGAGCTTCACGATCTTGACGCTGCCGGGCGGACCGCCGAGATCCCCGTCCGTGATCGTCATCGTCGTGAAGTAGCCGGTGATGCACCGCTCGTTCGAAGCGCACGGGACCGTCGTCCGGTAGACGTTGTCGGTCTTGTGGTAGTCGTTTGCTCCGCCCAGTCGGTAGCCGCTGATGTAGAACGCGGCATAGCTGACGATGCGGTACTTGTCCCTGTTGTTGAAGTCCGGACAGGTGGGCGGGGGCGTCTGCGAAGGGCGGCAGAAGTCCCCGAAGATCGGGATCGCCACCGTCGTGCCCGGCGTGAACCTGGCGAAAAGAACCGCATCGTTGCAGGCAGGGTTGTTCCCGCTGTTCTTCGTCACCCACTGATCGGCCCCCACGGTGGTGGTGACGACGTTGCACGACGCGTCCGTCTCCAGCCACCCGAACCCGGCGGGAAGCTTGCCGTCGCCGTTGGCGTCCATGCCCGCCGGCCCGACGGGGCACTGGGCAGCTGCGGCGTTGCTCGGGTCGTGGAGCTTGAGCGTCCTCTCGGTGTCGTCGTAGAAATCGGGTTGGGCGAAGCTCGTCCCCGAGTTGGTGTAGAGGTCGTACTCGCAGGTGGACATCACGATCGGCACGGTGGCCAGCGACGACGGCGAGCCCCATGCCGCGGTGGCGGCGGCCCCCACACGTGTGCTGTCGCGGGGGTCGGCCCCGAGCAGGCGGGACAGGACGGGAGCGAAGAAGTGGGAGAGCGAGGAGTTCCCGTCGGAATCGCGCGTGGTGGTCGTCACCGTCACCTCACCGCTCCCGTAGCAGACCCCCTCCTGGGAGACGCCGTCGGTGCTGCTCGAACAGGCGGGGCGGTCGGGGTGGCCGAGGTTGGCCTCGCGGTCGTTGGCGTTGGTGTCGGCGTAGGCGCCGGCGAGGACGAAGGCGGCAGACGCGGGATCCGCCGCCGTCCCCGGCGGGCAGGCGTAGACGCCGATGGCGCAGTCCCGGGCCACGGCCAGGGCGGCGCCGTCGGCGCCGTTCTGCAGCTCGCGCCTCTCCCAGTAGAGGGCGCCCACGTCGACGACGATGGTGACGGCCCCGAAGAAGACGACCATCAGCACGGCGATGAGGACGGCCATGGCCCCGCGCTCGCCCCTCAGCCGCCGCATCGCATGTTCCCCGAGCCGGTGATGTCCCACGTGTCGTTGCCCCAGTAGAACAGCGTGTCGTACTCGTAGGTGGCGACAACCGGCGCCGGCAGACCCGGCACGCACGGCGCGATCGCGGTCACCGTGATGCGGTCCGGAGTGAGGGAGGGGGCAGCCTCCTTCACCCTGGCCTCCACCTCCGCCTGGTCCCCCCCGAGGGCGAGCACGCGCGCCCCCTCGCGGGAGGCCGACGTGATGGAGATCTGGGCGTTGAAGGCGAGCCCGAACTCGATGATCCCGAACACGAACGCCAGCAGGACAGGGAGCAGCAGCGCGAACTCGATCGCCACCGCGCCCCGCTCCCGGTTCTGTGATCCCCGCACGCCGCCACCTCCTCTCGCTGCCGTCGTCTCTGCATGGTTGAGACGGCGCAGCCCCCGGACCGAGATCCGGAGGCTGCGCCGTCGTCCGCCCCCAAGAGGGGAGGGACTAGAAGACGGTGTCGAGGTAGCCCGCGATATCCGTGAACAGGGTGTTGATGCTCCCGCCAAGGGCGGTGGCGCCGGCCACGATGGCCAGAGCGATCAGGGCGGCCAGGAGGCCGTATTCGATGGCGGTGGCGCCCTCTTCGTCAGTGCGACGGGTGGCAACCCATGCCTGGAGGACATGGACGAAATGCAGCATTTTGCAGGTCTCCTCTGCTCGTGGGAGCCGCCCGATGCGACTCGCACCAGTGATGTTGGCCGAGTCGTCCGTTTTGCGCATCGGCCGATCCTCCTGTTGTGGGCGGGACAAGAGGGCTGCCGTCCTGGGACCTCTGTAGGACCGCGAGGGGGCCAAAGGGCCTACGGCAGATGCAGTAGGCGTGGGACCGGCCGGGCGCGACTGGCGGACGAGGAGGCCAAACGGGCGAGCGGCCGCGGTTGCGGGCTCAGCGGGGGAGGCGCCCCGGCCCGCCGGACGTCGCCGGCCGGTGGGTGACCCCGGCCTTGGCGAGGAGGATGTCGACGAGCGCCTTCACGGTTGCCTCGTCGACCCCGCGCCGCCGCGCCATCTCGGCGTCGGTCGTACCCGCCGCCACCAGCGCCAGCAGCTCCCGCTCCTCCTCGGACAGGCCGGCCCCAAGGGTGCGGAGCACCGCATCGAAGACGCCTGGGTCGAGCCGGCATCGCCCCCCGGCCGCAGCTCGCACCCCCTCGACGACGTCGGTGCCCCGCACCTGCTTGAGGACATAGCCAGAGGCCCCGGAGACCACCGCGGCCGCCAGGGCCTCCTCGTCGGCGACGGCGGTGAGCAGGACCACCTGGACGTTCGGGCGGCGGGCTCGGATCTCCCGGCAGGCCTGCACCCCGCTCCCGTCGGGGAGCCTGAGGTCGATCACGGCGACGTCGGGGTCGCTGGCGTCGGCCACGGGGCCCGCTTCGGCCACCGCCGCCGCCTCCCCGCACACGGCGATGTCACCTGCTGCTTCGAGCAGCAGGGTCAGGGCTCGCCGGACGAGCTCGTGATCGTCCACGACCATGACCCGGAGCGGTGTTCTGGGCACCTTGTGATGATCGACCGCAGGACGGCGAGCCGCCATGGGCCGAACGGCCCTTTTTAGGTGCCCATTCGGCCGGGACCCCCCCGCCCACGTCTGGGGCGGCGCCGTCAACAGTCGGGGCTGCGGCGGGTGAAGTACGAGGCCGCCTCCGCCCGGCGGTTGACCTCGAGCTTCGTGAAGATGTGGCTGATGTGGTTCTTCACCGTCTTCTCGGAGACGAAGAGCTCGTCGCCGATCTCCTTGTTGGTCTTGCCCTTGGCGACCAGCTCGAGGACGCGCTCCTCCTGGGGCGAGAGGCGGGCGAGCCGTTCGTCCTTCAGCACGCCGCCGCCCTTGCGGATGCGCTCGAGGACCGACGCGGTGACGGCCGGGTCGAGCAGGCTCTGGCCGCGGGCGACGCTCCGCACGGCGGCGGCGAGGTCGGTGCCCCGCACCTGCTTGAGGAGGTAACCGGCGGCGCCCGCCATGATCGAGGAGAAGAGCGCCGCGTCGTCGTCGAACGAGGTGAGCATGATCACCTGCGTTGCGGGGCGCCGGGCCCGGATCTCCCGGGTGGCCTCGATGCCGCTGTCCTTGCCGAGGCGGACGTCCATCACCACCACGTCGGGCTGCGTCGCCTCGGCCACGGCCACGGCCTCCCTGGGGCTGGTGGCCTCGCCCACCACCACGACGCCCTGGCTCTGGCGGAGCATGGCGGCGACGCCCTGACGGACCACCTCGTGGTCGTCGACCACCATCACCCGCACCACGCCCGCCCGGTCCGTGCCCGCGCTCGACGGATCGCCGCTCACGTCAGACCGGTACCCTCGCTCGCACCCTCGGCCGGGCCCCGCACGACATGGCGCTCAGAACCGGTGCTCCCCGGCCCGTTCCGCTCGCCATCACCTACGTCCCGCTTCGTCACCCCTGCCGGTTCTCCTGCCGCCACAGCGCGTCGCAGGTCGCGGACCGGTACGGCGAATTCGCGGAGATCGCGCGGAAGGTAGGACCTCGCACAAGGATTCGTCATGGGGCGTCGGGCTCGAGCGGCTGTCGCCGCCCTGCACACAGCTCCGAGGCGGCGACAGAAGTCGTCCCGCGACTTGTGGGAGTTCGGTGGCGGTCCCCCCCGTGAAACCCGCCGGCTGGTACGTGTCGGGCGTTCCGCCAAAGAACACCGACAAGGAAAGGGACCACCACCGCGACTGGCAACAAGAAGGTACGTGTCGTGACCGTCGAAGCGCGGGAGGAGGGGCTTGTGTGGCCGATCTGCCCGTAGAGGCCACGATCACCATGGCGGATGTCCCCGGCCCGATCAGAGAAGGGCTGATGGCGTTCTGCTGCGGCGCCGGGCTGAAGGTGAGCCAGATCAAGAGCGTAGCTTGCGGTGGCTGCCTTGCTGGGAGACCGCCTCGGAGCCCGTCCGTTTGGAGAGCCGGCACGATGTCGTCGCCCGAAACCCGCGGCAGCGGGCTCACCGACGACGGGAATGTCGAGCGCCTGCCCGTGTGCCCGCGACCAGTCAGAGCGGCTCGATGACCATCTCGGGGTTGCGAGCAGCGAGGGCACCGAGATCGTCAGGGTCACCGGTGAGGACAACGCCGCCGCCCGCTTCGATGGCGGTCGCGACCACGATGGCGTCGGCGGTGGCGTTCGACCGCGCGGCGCCCAACACCCGGCTCAGCCAGCTCAGCCGAGCTTGCTGGCGATGCTGGAGGCCGAGCGCAAGGCGGTGCCGTCGGCGCCGGCGGTCGTCCAGTGCGTCGTGGGTCGGCGGGACGCCTCCTCCAGCAGATGGTGGAGCAGCTGGCGGAAGGCGATCGCCGGCGCCACCCACAGGTACTTGGCCAGCGAGCCGGGGATCGTGTTCATCTCGTTGACGAACACCTCGCCCCCGGTGAGCAGGAAGTCGATGCGGGCCAGCCCTCGCAGCCCGGCCAGGCCCGCCACCGCTGTCGTCAGCTCTCGCACCCGGGCCTCGGTCGCCGCCGTCAGCTCGGCCGGCAGCTCCCGGGGCGCGTTCACCATCCCCTCGCCACCGAGGTACTTGTCGCCGTACCCCAGGATCTCGCCGCCGCCGCCCTGCCGCCGCAGGGGCTTCTCGATGGCGGACTGCTCCAGCGCCGGCCACGACCGCACGGCCACATTGAGGTCCACCGCGTCCTCCCGGTAGGGCTCCACCACCGCGCCGGCCCGCAGGTGAGGGTTGGCCTGGAGCCTAGCCACGGCCACGCCGGCGTCGGCGACCACGTCGATGCCGATGGAGGAGCCGCCGAAGCGGGGCTTCACGATGTAGGGGCCGGGAAACGGCGGCGGGCGGTCAGGACCGAACGTCACCCGGGGCAGGGACGGGAGGCGGGCGGCGGTGACCACATTGGCGAAGGCCAGCTTGTCCATGCCGAGGGCGGCGCCGGCCACGTTCGGCCCTGTGTAGGCGAGCCCAGCCAGGTCGAGGGCGGCCTGGATGGTGCCGTCCTCCCCGGGGCCGCCGTGGCAGCAGTTGAGCACGGCCGACACGTCGAGCGGCCGGCGCTTTCCCACCAGGCCCTCGCCCGCGACGAGGCGGAGCTGGCCCGACTTGCGGGGCACGCCTTCGACGAAGGCATCCGCCTCCAGGCCGGGATCGACCTCCCAGAAGGCTCCCGTCTTGTCCCAGTAGACGGTGTGGACCTCGCCGAGGGCGCGCGCCGCCTGGAGGCCGGTCAGGATGCTGACGTCGTGTTCGGGCGACGGACCGCCGAACAGGACCGCGGGCTGGGGCAAGGCGGGCTCCTCCGTCGGGTCAGGGGACTCGGGGACTGGGCTCGGGAAAGGCTGCTCAGGGAAAGTGGTCTGGCAGGTCATTCTCGTAGAGCACGGCGTCGCCCTCGCCCACATGCTCCCGCACCCACGCCACCGCCTGCTCACGGGTCTCCACCAGGACGATGCCGGCCGAGCCCCCGGTGGCGCCGGCCACCAGGGCGGCTCGGTTGGTGTGGCCCACCACCACCAGGTGGGTGGCCGACGCCGCCGCGGCCGCCGCGAACCGCCGGTTCTCGTCGTCCTGCACCGGCCCGAGCTCCACCATCCCCGGTGTCACGACCACCCGGCGGCGATCGGTGGGCCCGTGCCGCGCCAGGGCGGCGAGGGCGGCGGCGGCGCCGGCCGGGTTGGCGTTGTAGGTGTCGTCGAGGATGGTCGCACCGGTCTGGCCGCGAGACACGCTGAGTCGGTGCGGCGCGGTGGGCAGCGTGGCCAGCCGCTCGGCGATGGCGTCCTCGGCCACGCCCACCTCCAGGGCGGCGGCCACGGCACACGCCACATTGGTGGGCGCGGCGGCGAGCACGTCGGGCACGGTGCCGAGATGCCGGCCGCCCACCAGCACCTCGCCATTCACCACGGCGACATGGGCATCGGCCACGACCGCCGAGCACCGCACCACCCGCTGGCCTGCCTCCTCCCGGGAGGCGGCCAAGCGCTCCAGCAAGGGGTGGTCCACGTTGAGCACGGCGACCGGCGCGGTCTCGAGGATCTCGGACTTGGCGGCCACGATGGCCTCCTCACTGCCCATGCGCTCGAGGTGCACCGGCCCGATGGCGCAGATCACGGCCACGTCAGGTGGGCACCAGCGGCACAGCTCGGCGATCTCGCCCTTGCCGTAGGTGCCCATCTCGGCCACGAACACCTCCGTGCCCGGCGTGAGGTGCTCGTTCACCGCCCGGGCCAGCCCGGCCCGGTTGTTGAAGCTGGCCGGCGTGGGCACCACCGAGCGGCTCGCGCCGACCAGGTGGGCGACGTAGCCCTTGGTGGTGGTCTTGCCGTAGGAGCCGGTGATGGCCACGACGGTGGGGCGGACCTGCCTCAGACGGGCCGTGGCGCTGGCCACGAAGGGTTCGACCCGGCGCCGCTCCACCGGGGCGGTGAGGGTGAGAGCGGCGTCGATCAGCAGCGGGGTGAGGGCGCCGGCCAGGGCGGCGACCGTGGGGCCGGCCCCGGCGACCACGCCGGC
>PJQG01000009.1 GCA_002861595.1 Actinomycetota bacterium | reverse complement strand
CTGCGCCCGGGCCGACGCCGCCCCGCCGAGCCGGCCCAGCATCAAGCACGCCACTCCGGCCGCCACCACGATCACCGCCACCAATGGCAGCAACTGCCCGCGTTCCTCCATGGCTCACACCTTTCTCTTCACGACGCAAAGGGGGAAGCGGTGAAAGTGAGGAAGTGGCGGTGAAGAAGAGAGACAGGGAGACCGGCGACGGCGTGGCGGCGGTCAGGCGCCGACCTCGGCCGCGGTCTCGACGGTGAGGATGGGGGCCACGGATGCCACCACCTGCCCGTCGTCGAGGTTCATGATCCGCACGCCGGTCGCGTCCCGGCCCTGCGAGGAGATGTCACGCACGGGCAGGCGGATCGTCACGCCCGTGGAGGACACCAGCACCACGTCGTCGTCGAGGCCGACCATGAAAGCGGCCACCACGTAGCCCCTCCGGGCCGTGAGCCGGATGCCCCGCACGCCTTGGCCGCCCCTGGTCTGGCGGGTGAACCGGTCGAGCTGGGTGCGCTTGCCGAAGCCGGCGTCGGTGACGATGAGGATGGCCACGTCGTCGCGGGCCAGGTCGCAGGACACCACCTCGTCGCCGGCCCGCATGCGCATCCCCCGTACACCCGCGGCGCTGCGGCCCATGGCCCGCACGTCGTCCTCCGAGAACCGGATGGTGACGCCGTGGCGGCTGACCATGAACACGTCGTCGCTGCCGGTGGTCTGGATGACCCGCACCAGCTCGTCGCCCTCGTTGAGGTTGATGGCGATGAAGCCCTCACGCCGGGACTTGTCGTACTCGCTGAAGGGTGTCTTCTTCACGGTGCCGTTCCTGGTCGAGAAGAAGAGGTACCGGTCGGCGGGGTAGTCCCTGGTGGCCACCACCGCCTGGATGCGCTCGTCGGCATCGAGGGGCAGCAGGTTGGCCAGGTGCGTCCCCCGGGCCGTGCGGTCCTTCATGGGCACCTCGTGGGCCTTGAGCCGGTACACCTTTCCCCGGTTCGAGAAGAACAACAAAAAGGCATGGGCGCTGGTGTGGATGACCTGGGTGACGAGGTCCTCGTCCTTCAGCCTTGCCCCCTGCACGCCACGGCCGCCCCGGGCCTGGGTGCGAAAGGCGCTGGCCGCCACCGTCTTGACGTAGCCCGCCTTGGTCATGGTGACAACGAGGGGCACGTCGTCGATGAAGTCCTCGGCCGATTCGCTGCCGGGGTCGTAGGTGATCTCCGCCCGCCGAGGGGTGGCGAATTGGCTGCGGATCTCACCCAGCTCGGTCTTGATGACGCCCCGCAACCGGGCCGGGTCGCCGAGGATGGCCTCGAGCTCGGCGATGGTCTCCCGTAGCTTGGCCAGCTCCTCCTGGAGCTCGGCACGGCCGAGGCGGGTGAGCCGCCCGAGGGTCATGTCCAGGATGTGGTTGGCCTGCACCTCGGTGAACTCGAAGGGCGGGGCCATGAGCCCTTCGCGAGCGGCGCTGCGGTCGGCCGAGCCGCGGATCATGGCGATCACCTGGTCGATCATGTCCAGGGCCTTGAGCAGGCCCTCCACGATGTGGGCCCGGTCCTTTGCCTTCTTGAGACGGAACTCCGACCGGCGGGTGACCACCTCCACCTGATGCTCGACGTAGGCCGTGAGCAGCTGGGCCAGGTTCAGCGTGCGGGGCACGCCGGGCGAGCCGCCGACCAGGGCCACGATGTTCACGCCGAAGCTGGACTGCATGGGGGTGTGCTTGAACAGGTTGTTGAGCACGACGTTGGGATTGGCGTCCCGCTTGAGCTTGATGACCAGGCGGGTGCTCCCCTTCGCCGACTCGTCGTTGACATCCGCGATGCCCTCGATGTCGCGAGCTCGTACCAACTCCTCGATCTTGACGGCGATGGCACCCACCGACGTCTGGTACGGGATCTCGGTGGCCACGATGAACGTGCCCCGCTTGTTCTCCTCGATCTCGGCCCGGGCCCGCATGCGCACCGACCCACGGCCGCTCCGGTAGGAGTCGAGAATCCCGGCCCGGCCCAGGATGAGCCCTCCGGTCGGGAAGTCAGGGCCCTTGACGAACTGGGCCAGGTCGTCGGCGGTGGCGTCGGGGTTGTCGATGAGGTGGACGGTGGCGTCGATGACCTCGCCGAGGTTGTGCGGCGGGATGTTGGTGGCCATGCCAACGGCGATGCCTTGGCTGCCGTTGACCAGGAGGTTCGGAAAGCGGGACGGGAGCACCGAGGGCTCGGTGAACTCGCCCGAGTAGTTGTCGACGAAGTCGACGGTGTCCTCGTCGATGCCGGCCAGCATCTGCAGGGCGATGGGCGCCAGCCGGCACTCGGTGTAGCGCCGTGCCGCCGGCGGGTCGTCGGGCGTCCCGAAGTTGCCGTGCCCGTCGATCAGCGGGTGGCGCAGGCTGAAGTCCTGGGCCATGCGCACGAGGGCGTCGTAGGCGGCGTCGTCGCTGTGCGGGTGGTACTTCCCCGTGACGTCGCCCACCACCCGGGCGCACTTCATGTGGGGGCGGTCGGGGCGCACGCCCAGGTCGTGCATGGCATAGAGGATGCGCCGGTGCACCGGCTTGAGCCCGTCGCGGGCGTCGGGGAGGGCCCGCGAGACGATGACGGACATGGCGTAGTCGAGGAAGGAGCGTTCCATCTCCTCCTGGATCTCGATCGGCTCTATGCCGCCGAAGGCGCTGCCGCCGTCTCCGCCGTCTCCGCCCGTAGGGTCGCCGGTGAAGGAGTCCGTCATATGTCGAGGAACCTCACGTCCTTGGCGTTGCTGGTGATGAAGTTCTTGCGCAGGTCGACGTCCTCACCCATCAGGATGGAGAAGACCTCATCAGCGATGGCCGCCTGCTCCATCGAGACCTGAAGCAGGGTGCGGCGGGACGGGTCCATGGTGGTGACGCCCAGCTCCTCGAAGTCCATCTCCCCCAGGCCCTTGAAGCGCCCGAAGTCAGCCTTGTGGTTGGGGTGCTGGTCGAGGAAGCGGGCCTTGGCCCCGTCGTCTTTGATGTAGACCCGCTCCTTGCCCACCAGCGTCGAGTAGAGCGGGGGCTGGCACACATAAACATGGCCGAGCTCCACCAGGTCCCGCATCTGTCGGAAGAAAAACGTCAAGAGCAACGTCCGAATGTGACTGCCATCGACATCAGCATCGGTGTTTTTTGCCAGGAGGCCGCCGCCACGCCCGGCGATGAAGTTGTGGTCGTCGGCGACAGAGAGGTCGTACACGTTGCCGTCGAAGCGATAGACGAGGTTCGAACGGACGGGGAGCGCCACGAGGTCATCCGAGACGTCGATCCAGCTCGGCTTCTTGGTACGTCCGGTGGTGCAGTACTGGCGCATGGCCAGAGCATTGGGAGCCTGTCGCCACAGGCGCTCCAGCATCAGGACCTGCGCCTTGCCGCTGACGGCCACGGTATGAAGGTCGTGGACCGAGACGGGCTCACCCGACTTGTCGACCACACTGTGGGAGGCGATGATCCCGAGCTGGGAGAGCACCGTGAGCAGGCCGTCGGCCAGATGCGGTGAGGTCGTCGTAAAGACCAACGACCTGGTGGCCTTCCCCTTGGTGCCATCCCCGAGGTAGTACCCCTCCAGGAACGCGAGCTGCATCTCCTCGGATACGTTCAGGATCAGGTCGGGGACCCTCTTGACCGGAGCGTGCCCGCCAAGCCCGAGGGTGTTGACCAGTCGCGCCGCGAACGGCGAGTGGAAGTACAGCTTCCGTGCGTTGGGGTCCCTGCTTGGGATGTGAACGCGGGGGGTTTGGCCGAACACCCGCTCAATCGCATTGGTGATGCCGGATATGTACCGATCGTCGTCGGCACCCAGGGACAGGGAAACCTGGGCCATGCGAGCCAGGCTGCCCTCGGCGGCATACCAGCCGAGGAAATAGCAGAGCTCCTCGGTCACGGGGAGAACCCGGCTGAGACGCCGGTCCTGATGAGCCTGCGCGACCAGCTCGACGTCCCGGTCGAGGAGGGACAAGTCGTCGACGGTGATGGTGTCCACTCGCCGTGAGCGACTCACCTTGCGCCAGCGGGAATTTGCCGTGGTGTCGGGCGTGTTGGTCCAACGTTCCGCCAAACCGGGGGCGGTGCGTGCCTCCGGCGGCGTCTCTGCGCCCAGGGCTGCCAGGTAAGCCTCGAACACCGACAGGGCTGGCCGCCCTCGGCCTGTCTCGAACTCGCTGACCGTACAGGCCTGCCGATGCCCGATGGCTCGAGCCATGTCCTGGAGCGTGATCCCGAGCTGCCGCCTTCGAGCTGCCAGCGACCTCCAGACCTCTAGAGGAAGCTCAACCCGCGCTTCACCGGTGCGGCGTTCAACGGCTTGAACCTGCCGCTGGCCTTCGGCAGCTAAGAGGCGGACGGACCGACCCTCGGCCCGAAGGCCGCGGCCGAGCCCAGCGACCACGAACAGCTCCAGAAGGTCCAGCTCCCTCACCGGCGCGAAGCGTCTTGGCAGCCGCCGTGGGGCGAGGACCCAGTCCCCTGGCCCGAGGTCCTCGGCGGGTCTGGTGACAGCACGACCCCCCTCCCACAGGAGGAGGGAATGCCCAGCCGTCACTGTGATCGATCGCCCGTACGCCGTCGTGATCTTGTGCATGTTGCCCCGGTAGCGGTGCCGGATGACCTGCTTGAGAGCAGAGACACGCGGCTCTCGGCGAACCGTGTCCACGCTGACTGTGGATGCCTGCGGGACGTCGAGCCCCTCCTGAAGACAAGCGTCGACGAACCCGCCGATGGGCACGAGGGACAGCGATCCCTCGTCGTCAGTCACCAGAACCGGCTCCCGACCATCGACGGAGAGCAGGCAGACTTTGTGGTAGCGGATCTTGGCGAGATCGAACTCGTCGCCCACCCCCGCGCCGATGGCACCGATCAGGGCCTGGATCTCGTTGTTCTTGAGCATCCGGTCGACACGGGCCCGCTCGACGTTGAGGATCTTGCCCCGGATGGGCAGGATGGCCTGGAACATGGGGTTGCGGGCCTGCACGGCCGAGCCGCCGGCCGAATCGCCCTCCACGATGAACAACTCCGCGTCGCGGGGGTCCCGCGTCTGGCAGTCACGCAGCTTGCCCGGCATGCCGGCCCCCTCGAGCGCCGACTTGCGCCGGATCAGGTCGCGGGCCTGGCGCGCCGCGGTGCGGGCCCGAGCCGCCTGCACGCTCTTCTGCACCACCTGGCGGGCCTCGCTCGGGTGCTCCTCCAGCCACTCGGCCAGCTTCTCGTTGGCCGCCCGCTCGACCAGGGAGCGCATGGAGACGTTGCCGAGCTTGGACTTGGTCTGGCCCTCGAACTGCGGGTCCTGCAGGCGCACGGCGAGGATGGCGGTGAGACCCTCCCGGATGTCCTCGCCCAGCAGGTTGTCCTCCTTCTCCTTGAGCAGGTTCTTGGCCCGGGCGTAGCGGTTCATCGCGTTGGTGAGGGCCTTCTTGAGCCCTTCCTCGTGCATGCCCCCCTCGCCGGTGGCGATGCCGTTGGCGAAGCTGTGGATCCCCTCGTGGAAGCCGGTGTTCCACTGGAGGGCCACCTCCACCTCCTGGGCCTCCTCGGCCTGATGGAAATAAGCCACCTTCTTGAACAGCGCCTCCTTGGACGCGTTGAGGTGGCGGACGAAGTCGATGATCCCGCCGTTGTAGCGGTAGGTGACCTCCTGCTCGTGGCCCGCACGCTCGTCGCGGAAGCGGATCTCCAGCCCGCGGTTGAGGAAGGCCATCATCTGGAGGCGTTCCAGCACCGTCTGGGCCCGAAACTCCACGTCCTCGAAGATGGTCGGGTCCGGCCAGAACTCGACGGTGGTGCCGGTGCGGCCCCGCGGCGCCGTGCCCACGACCTCCAGCGAACCCTGGGGCTTCCCCCCCTTGGCGAACTCGATGCGGTGACGGTTGCCGTCGCGGTCGACCTCCACCACCAAGCGGCTCGACAGCGCATTCACCACCGAAACGCCCACGCCGTGGAGACCGCCCGAGACCTTGTAGCCACCACCACCGAACTTGCCGCCGGCGTGAAGGATCGTGAGGGCGACCTCGACCCCCGACTTCTTCTTGTACTGGGGGTGGGGATCGACGGGGATGCCCCGGCCGTCGTCGGCCACGCGGCATCCTCCGTCGGCCAGCAACGTCACATCAATGCGCGTGCAGTGGCCCGCCATCGCCTCGTCAACGGAGTTGTCCACCACCTCCCAGATGAGGTGATGCAGCCCGCTCGGGCCGGTGGAGCCGATGTACATGCCGGGACGCTTCCGGACGGGCTCCAGGCCCTCCAGGACCGTGATGTCCTTGGCCCCGTACGAAGGCGGCTTCGACGGGGTGCCGTCGTCGTCAGAAGATGCTGTCATCGCCTCGGGCGCGACCTTTCAGAACCACTGGTGAGTGAGGCATTTCGGGCGGAAAAGTGCTGCTCAGAAGCCAGAAACGCGATGGCGTCAGTCTACCACCGGGGGGTGACACGGACGCTGATCGCGGGGCCTCACCCGCACCTCCACCCGCTCGGCGATGCCCGGGCCGGCGACCTCGTCCACCCGCCGCAGGAGTTGGGCGGAAAGAGCCCGCAGTGAGGTGGCCCAGCCCGGCGCGTCGACGGCCACGACGAGGGCGCCACGCCTGACCGACAGCGGCCAGCTGTGAGCAGCGAGGGCCGGCCCGGCGATCTCTGCCCACCGGTTGAACAACACGCCCAGGGCCGCTGCGCCCGGCACGCCCATGGAGCGGGTGATGCCGTCGAGCGACTCGGCCAGGCGGCGGGGTGGCCGGGTCTCGTCGCCCGTCAGCGGGCGCCACCCAGGAAGGCGCGAAGGTGGGCCGGTCACAGGATCCGGCCGTCATGGACCCGCACCCGCAGGGCGGGATCCACGCCAGGGGGCAGGGCGCCGGTGGTCGTGAGGACGGCCTGGCCGGCGGGCAGGTGGGCGAGCAGGGCGCCGGCCCGGTCCTCGTCGAGCTCGGAGAACACGTCGTCGAGCAGCAGCACCGGCGGCTCGCCGGCAGTCCCGGCCAGCACGGCGTGGGTGGCCAGCCGCAGGGCCAGGGCCAGCGAGCGCTGCTCACCCTGGGAGGCGTGCGTCCGAGCCGGCAGGCCCTCCAGCTGCAGCTCCACCTCGTCCCGCTGGGGACCGATCGTGTTCGCCCCTCGCCGCAGGTCCTGCTGGCGGGCAACGCCCAGCGCATCGCCCAGGGGCCCCTCCCACGAGCGCACGTAGCGGACCGAGGTCACCGCAGCCGTGCCGGCGACCTGGTCGTAGGCCTTCGCCACCTCCGGCTCGAGCATGGCGACCAGCGCTTCGCGAGCCTCGGCCAGCGCTTCTCCCGCCGCGCCCAGCTTTGCGTCCCACACGTCGAGGGTGCGCTCAACGTCGGTGCTCGACCGCCCGCCGGCCTGCTTGAGCAGGGCTGCACGCTGGCGCAGCACCCGGTCCACGTCGGAACACAGGGCGTCGTTGCGGGGGTGGAGGGCGACCAGGGCCGCGTCGAGGTAGCGACGCCGCTCGCTCGGGCCGCCCTTCACCAGGGTCAGATCGTCGGGAGAGAACACGCTCACCTGGATGGCGCCGAGCAGGTCCCGCACCCGCCGAAGCGGCTGGCGGTTCACCAGCACCCGATCGAGGCCGGCCAGGCGGACTTCGGCCTCCAGGAGCAGTCGGCGCCCCGCGCGCGTCGCCTCCGCCCGCACCGTGGCGGCCGGCGCGCCCCGGCGCACCAGCGCCTCACGGGGCGATCCCCGGAACGAGCCGAGACTGGCCAGGTACCCGATGCCCTCGAGCAGGCTGGTCTTGCCGGTGCCGTTGTCCCCGACGATGACGGTGAGGCCGCCGGGGGCGATCTCCAGGTCCGCCTTCTGGTAGTTCCGGAAATCGGTCAGCCAGAGCCGGTGCAGCTTCACCGCGGCTACGACACCCGAACCGGCATGAGGAGATAGAGATAGTCGTCTCCGTCCGTCCCCCGGATCACGGCCGGGCGCAGCGCATCCTGGGTGTCCAGGACGATCTCGTCTCCCGAGATGGCTTCGGCGCCCTCGATCAGATAGCCCGGGTTGAAGGCGACGGTCATCTCGGCGCCCTCGTAGCGGGCGTCCACCTCCTCGCTGGCCTGGCCGACCTCGGCGCTTACGACCGTGAGGCCCAGGGTGTCGGGCCCGAGGGCCATCCGCACCGGGGTGGTGGCGTCACGCACCAGGAGCTTGACGCGACGAACCGCCTCGAGCAGTTGCGCCTTCCCGACCACCAGCCGGTTGGGGTACGACGACGGGATGAGCTGGCGGTAGTTCGGGAAGTCCCCCACGATGAGGCGCGTCGTGAGACGAACGTCGCCCACCTCGAAGCTGGCGTCGTGCTCGCCCAGGCGCAGCGTCACCTTCTCGGCCCCGGAGAGCAGGCGCTGGAGCTCGGAGAGCGCTTTGGACGGCACCAGGACGTTCTGGCCCTCACGAAGCACGCTCGTGCCCGGCAGGTCCCGGACGGCCAAGCGGTAGGAATCGGTGGCCACCAGCCTCAGGCCCCGCTCCTCGGCCGCCATCAACACGCCGGTGAGGATGGGACGGGCATCGTCAGAGGACGCAGCGCGCACCACCTGGCGCAGCGCATCGGCCAACTCGGCGGCGTCGAGGGTGACGGCATCAGCAAGGGCTGTGTCGCCGGCAGCCGCCGGGACTCTCGGGAACTCCGCCGCCGCCAGCATCCGCACGCTGAAGTGGGAACGACCCGACGTGATGCCGACCTCGTCGTCGCCCGCCTCGACGTTGACCGCCCCGGGAGGAAGGGAACGCACGATGTCGGTGACCAGTCGAGCGGGGACGACGACCACACCATCGCCCGACCCCGCCACCGCCACGGTGGCCTGGATGCTCAGGTCGAGATCCGAGCCCGCAGCATGCAACTGCTCACCGGCCACCTCCAGGCGCACCCCCGAGAGCACGGGGAGGGCGCCGCCTCGACCGGTGACGGCGCGGCCGGCGACGCTGAGCGCCTCGACCAGGGAATCGCGTTCGCTTCGAAATCTCATGGTTCTCTTTGGTCTGTAGGTTGAGAAAAAAGAGGGAAGTGGTTATAAGGCTTGTGAATTGGGGATGAACCAAGGTTCGGGCAGGTCATCACCGTCGTCGTCGTCCCATCGTCGTCCCCACCCTCCCACAGAGGTGTGACCGGCTTGTCGCCGAGCAGTGGACGAACGCCCCGCCGTCCCCCGAAATCACAAGACCTCGACACAATTTTCATCCCCCGTTGGTGATCCGGGCCATCAGCTCGTTCACCTGGTCGTAGATCTGTCTCTTCTCCTTCATCAGCGTCGAGATCTTCTCGACCGCGTGGATGACGGTCGTGTGGTCGCGACCACCGAACTCGCGGGCGATGGCAGGGTAGCTGTAGTCCGTCAGGTGGCGGAACACGTACATGCTGATCTGTCGCGCCGTCACCAGGGGGCGGCGCCGGCTGGTGCCGCAGAGCTCCTCCACGTTGAAACCGAACAACTCCGCGGCGGCGTCGAGGATCACCTTGGGAGTGATGGTCCGGGGCTGGTTGCTGCCGAACAGGTCGAACAGCACCTCTTCGGCCAGCTCGACGGTGAGGCTCTGGCCGTACACGCTGGCGTGGGCGAGGACCTGGGTGAGGGCCCCCTCCAGCTGGCGGATGTTGTCCTTGACGTTGGCTGCGATGTACTCCAGCACGTCGCTGTGCTCGGTGGCTGTCTTCGCACCGGCCTTGCTGCGCAAGATGGCGAGACGGGTCTCCAGGTCCGGGGGCTGCACGGTCGCAGTGAGCCCCGACATGAAGCGACTGCGGAGGCGGTCGTCGAGCGTGGCGAAGGAGTTCGGGGGGCGGTCGGAGGCGATGACGATCTGACGGCTGGTCTGGTACAGCTCGTTGAAGGTGTGGAAGAACTCCTCCTGCAGGCCCTCCTTGCCCTCCATGAACTGCACGTCGTCCACGAGGAGGAGGTGGCACTCGCGGTAGCGGCGCTTGAACGCCGGGGTGGTGTTGGTGCGGATGGCGTCGACGAACTCGTTGAGGAAGGTCTCGCTGGGCACGTAGCGCACGAGGCGCCCCCGAAAATTGTCCCGAACGTAGTTGCCGATGGCATGCAGCAGGTGGGTCTTGCCCAGGCCGACCCCACCATGGATGTACAGCGGGTTGTAGGACGTCCCCGGCGTCTCGGCGACGGAACGGGCGGCGGCGTGGGCGAAGCGGTTGGACGGGCCGGTGACAAAGGCGTCGAAGGTGTAGTCCGGTTCGACAGAACCTGCCTGAGCCGGTTCCGCCTGCTCGTTCGCAGGCCACGCGATGGTGCTCGCTTCGCCAGCCCGGTCGCCATGACCGTCGCGGGGAGCGGGCGTCAGACGAGCGGGCTCGACCGCGGCGCCCGCCCCGTCGGTGTCCACGACGAGGCGGATGGCCAGGTGTTTGCCGGTGGCGTCGGCCAGGACATCGCGGACGAGGGTGAGGTACCGGCTTTCCAGCCGCTCCTTGACCAGGGAGCTCGGGACGCTGAGGACGACATGGTCGTCGTCGGCCCACGACGGGCGGATGCCGTCGAACCAGGTCTTCCACGTTGCTTCGTTGACCTGGTTGCGGAGCGCCTCGGCACAAAGCATCCACAGTCGCTCCGCGTTCTCCACCGGCGCTCTTGCCTCCCCCACCATTCCGCTTTCCACAATGAGATCCACAACCTGTGGACGACGGAAGCCGCACGGGCGCCCGGCGTCTTTGGTGTCGTCTGCCGCGGCGGTCGGGGAAGCGAGACCGCGAACGGCGATGTCGTATCCACGTTCGGTTTCTTCGTCGGCGAAGGTAGCACCGCCCTTGGCCCAGCGGCGAGGGGGCGTCCGGAAATGGCGATGACCAGCAGCGACGGCCTCGCAGCCTGCCGGTTGTGGTCGGAAGCTGCAGGGGCCTAGCCTGGGAGGCGTCGGGTCTCTCGAGGCCGTACCGCGCCACGCCCCCGACGCCAGGAGCTGCTCGTGAAGCGAACTTTTCAGCCCAACGCCCGCAAACGGGCCAAGAACCACGGGTTTCGGCACCGGATGTCGACCCGGGCGGGTCGGGCGATCCTCAAAGCCCGTCGCCAGAAGGGCCGGCATCGCCTGTCCGCTTGATCCAGCCCGTGCGGGACAGGGCCAGCTTCGCCGCTCTCCGCCGGTCGGGCCGACGGGTGCGGAGGGGCCCGCTCACGCTAACGTTCGTCCCCGGCGCCCCCGACGATCCTTTGCGAGTGGCCTATGCCATTGGCAGGACGGTGGGCGGTGCCGTCGTCCGCAACCTGCTCCGTCGTCGGCTGCGGGTCGTTGTGTCTGAGCTCGGTCCGCTCCTGCAGCCGGGCGCCTACCTGATAGCGGCTGCCCCCGGGGCAGCATCGTTGTCGTTCGGAGAACTGAGAGCCGCCGTGGCCGAAGCCCTCGAAGACCTGCTTGGGACCCGAAACCGATGAGTCTGCCCTGCCGGATCTTGTCCGGCCCGATCCACACCTACCAGTGGCTACGTCGGGGGCGACCGTCGCCCTGCCGGTACGTGCCCTCGTGCTCGACCTACGCGCTCGAGGCACTGGAGCGCCATGGTGGGGTGCGGGGGACGTGGCTCGCTCTCCGGCGGATCTGTCGCTGCCACCCGTGGGGCGGGATGGGTTGTGACCCGGTCCCGGAACGGGCCTCCTGATGTTCCAGTTACTGGCAGGATTGCTGGCGTTCTTCTACGCGATCGTGCCCAACTTCGCGGTGGCCATCGCCTTGCTCACCATCGCCGTGATGTTGGTGCTGTCGCCGCTGACGCTCAAGGGGACCCGCGGGATGCTGGCCATGCAGAAGATGCAGCCGGAGATGAAGCGTCTCCAACAGCTGCACAAGGGCGATCGCCAGAAGTTGGGCGAGGAGATGACCAAGCTCTACAAGGAGCACAAGGTCAACCCGGCGGCGGGCTGCCTGCCCCTGGTCCTGCAGTTCCCGGTGCTCATCGTGATGTACCAGGTCATCAGCGGGCTCACCAAGACGACCAAGGGGGTTCCCGACCCCAAGTACCTCGACAAGAGCACCGAGCTGTACCAGGCGCTGCAGGAATCGGGGGGCAAGATGATCTCGTTCGGCGTCGACCTGGCCAAGAGCGCCAGCGATGGGCACGGCTCCTTCGTTGCCGCGGTGCCGTTCTTCGTGATCGTGGCCCTGGTGGTGCTGACCCAGTACTACCAGACCCGCCAGACCATGTCCCGCAACACCCAGGGCACGAATCCCCAGCAGCAGATCCTGTTGAAGGTCATGCCCCCGTTCTTCGGCTTCATCTCCTTGTCCATCCCTGCCGGGGTGAACGTGTACTTCCTGGTGTCGGCCTTGTTCCGCATCGCCCAGACGGGTGCCATGTACCGCTTCGACCCGACCCTGAAGGCTCACGCCCAGCGCCACGCCAAGGAGATCGAAGCCAAGGTGACGGACGTCAAGGCCAAGCCCAAGCCGGCCAAGCCGAGCCGTGGGTCGGTCCCTGCGAAGACCACCAAGGCGACCCCGTCCAATGGGCGGGTGACGAACACCAAAGCCGCGGCCTCGGCCAAGCGCAACGCGAGCAGGAACAAGCAGCGCTCCAAGCGCCGAGCCAAGAAGGGTCGCTGAGCCGTGGAATGGGTCGAGACCACCGGCCGGACACTTGAAGAGGCGCAGGATGCGGCCTTGGACCAGCTCGGCGTCGACGAGCTCGACGCCGAGTTCGAGATTCTCGAGGAGCCCAGGCTTGGGCTGTTCGGGCGCGTACGCACCGAGGCCCGGGTGCGAGCGCGCGTTCGCCCCAACCGGCCACCGGTCAAGGACGAGCGCCGGGGCCGCCGCCGCCGCCCGGCGACTGCGGAGCCCGCTTCCCCCGCGGTGTCAACCCCGCCCGCTCCCCGCACAGCTGAACGGACATCGGCTGAGCATCCCAGGATGGGCCACGCGCCATCTCGCGACCGTCAAGGAGGACGCATGGAAAACGACGTGCCCCTGGCCCAGCAGGCGGAGGCGGCGACGGAGTTCCTCGCTGGCCTTGTCGGCGCCATCGCGGGAGTGGGAAGGGTCGAGGTTCATGAGATCGATGAGCACACCGTTGAAGTCGCCGTGGTCGGCGACGGGCTCGGCCTGCTCATCGGGCCGAGCGGAGCCACCCTTGCCGCAGTTCAGGACCTCACTCGTACCGCGGTGCAACGCAGGACCGGCGGGCGCAACGGCCGCATCATGGTCGATGTCGGGGGCTACCGTGAGAAGCGCAGGTCTGCCCTTGAACGCTTTACGCGAGAGATTGCCTCGCAAGTCCTGGAAACGGGCCAACGCAAGGTCCTGGAACCGATGCAGGCCGCCGATCGCAAGGTGGTCCACGACACGGTGAACAGCATCGACGGCGTGGCAACGGCATCGGAGGGCGAGGAGCCTCGCCGGCGCGTCGTGATCCAACCGGTCTGATCGCGGTCGCACTGGTTGTGGCGGCGTCCCTTCGGGCCATCCTCGAGGAGGCCCGAGCGCTCGGGTTCCTCGGCCCTGGTCCCGTCGAGGGGCACCTGGAGCATGCGGAGGGGTTTCGGGAGGCGGTCGGGACGCAGCTTCCGGCTCGTGTCGTCGATCTCGGGAGTGGTGCGGGGCTGCCCGGGTTGGTGCTGGCACTGGCATGGCCCGAAGCCGCCATCGCCCTCCTCGATAGCAGCGAGCGACGTACGTCGTTCCTCGCCCGAGCCATCAGCGAGCTCGGCATCTCCTCCCATGTCGTGGTGGCCCGGACACGAGCGGAGGAGGCGGGCCGGAACCCCGAGTGGCGGGGGAGAGCCAACCTCGTGGTCGCCCGCAGCTTCGGGCCTCCCGCGGTGACCGCTGAGTGTGCGGCGCCGCTTCTGGCCACGGGCGGTCGGTTGATCGTGTCGGAACCGCCGGAGGACGGAGGATCGCGGTGGCCCGCCGAAGGCCTTGCCCGGTTGGGCCTTCGCCCCGCGGAGCGATTCGAGCAGCGCTTCTCTCGTTTCCAGGTGTTGCGCCAGGAGGCGTTGTGCCCTGAAGCCTTCCCCCGGCGCGTGGGCATACCGGAGAAGCGACCCCTCTTCTCCTCGTAGTTTCCATGGAACGGCCACTCCGTTCCATGCAACTGCCTGGACCGAAACGTGGCGAGGGAACGCCATCGGCCGGCGCCACTTCTTGCGAGCGAGAGCTGAGATGCTCCGGCGGCTAGGCCCAGTGTTCCACGTGGATCATCAGGCCCTTGACCCGGCGCCTCTTGGCGCGCGAGGGTGTGACGGTGACGGCTGACGACTTCAGCGAACGCGGCCGTGCCATCTTCGAGCGCTTACGTGGGGACGTCGCCGGTAGAAGCGCAGACACCGAGGCGCTCAGCGAGATCGAGGTGCAGCCGGCGGTGCAGACGGAGTGTGGCGGCGCAGCAACCGACGACTCGGTGCCCGAGCCGGCGCCGATCAGCGAGCCGGCGAACCCGCAGCCCTCAGGCCCCTGCCCGTCATCGTCGTCGCACACCGTGCCTGCCTCTCACGGTAGGAGCGCAGACACCGATGCCCTCAGCGAGACTGAGGGGCAGCCCGCCGCGGGGCAGACGGAGGGTGGCGGCACAGTAGCCGGGCCTGCCTCTCACCGGCGTAGTAGCGCAGAAACCGAAGCGCTGAGCGAGGCCGAGGGGCAGCCAGCGGGGCCGACGGACGGTCGCCCCGCAGCGGCCGACGACGGGGTACCCGAGGTGGCGCAGATCGGGGAGCCGGCGCACCCGCAGCCCTCAGGGCCCCCGTCATCGTCAACGCCCGCCGGGAGCGCAGACACCGAAGCGCTGACCGTGACGGCGGGGCAGCCGCCAGGGCCGACGGACGGTCGCCCCGCAGCGGCCGACGACGGGGTACCCGAGGTGGCGCAGATCAGCGAGCCGGCGCACCCTCCGCCCTCACAGCCCTTGCCGTTGTCGCCGCACGCCGGCAGCGCCGACACCCAGGCGCTCAGCGAGATCGAGGTGCAGCCCGCGGCCGGGCCGACTGACGATCGCCCCGCAGCGGCCGACGACGGGGTACCGGAGGTGGCGCGGATCAGCGAGCCGGCGGACCATCAGCCCTCACAGCCCTCACAGCCCTCGCCGTTGTCGCCGCACGCCGGCAGCGCCGACACCCAGGCGCTCAGCGAGATCGAGGTGCAGCCCGCGGCCGGGCCGACTGACGATCGCCCCGCAGCGGCCGACGACGGGGTACCGGAGGTGGCGCGGATCAGCGAGCCGGCGGACCCTTCGCCCTCAGGTCCCTCGCTATCACCGTCACCGCGGGCTGGGCCTGTCCCACTGGACGTGCCCCCCTCGCCTGTTTCAGCACCAGACGCGCCACCCCCCATGTTGCACGTGGAACAGAGAGAGGCCCCCATGACCCCGGTGGCGGGACCGTCGGTCACCTTGATTCCTCAGCCAGTTCCCGACCTGGCACCAGCCATCTCCGACAGCACGGCGACAACAGTGGCAGAGCCGGCCGATGCTCCCCCCGCCGAGCAAGGCCGTCGGTCCGAAGAGGCGGTGCGGCCCACCCGCCCCACCCGCCCGCTGCCCCCCCAGCTCCCCCGGGTACTGGCAGTCGCCAACCAGAAGGGTGGAGTGGGCAAGACAACCACCGCAGTGAACCTTGGTGCCGCGCTGGCTGAGATGGGGTATCGCATTCTCGTCATCGACCTCGACCCCCAAGGCAATGCCACGACCGGGTTGGGGATCAACCCTCGCAACTTGGAGAGCTCCATTTACGATGTCCTGCTGCGCGACACTCCCCTCGACGACTGTATCGAGCCAACGAGTGTCCGCGGTCTGTTCGTGTGCCCGGCGACCATCGACCTCGCCGGTGCCGAGATCGAGCTCGTCCCGGCATTCAGCCGCGAGCTCAAGCTGCGACGGGCGCTGGACACCGTGCTCGACGACTTTGATTTCTTCCTCGTGGACTGTCCCCCGTCGCTCGGGCTGATCACCGTCAACGGTCTTGCCGCCGCGAGCGAGGTGATCGTTCCCATCCAGTGCGAGTACTACGCGCTCGAGGGTTTGGGACAGCTCTTGCGTAACGTCAACCTGGTGCAGGCGAACCTCAATCCCCGCCTCGAGGTGACGACCATCATCCTCACGATGTTCGATGCTCGGACCAAGCTGGCTGATCAGGTTGCTTCGGAGGTACGAGCGCACTTCGGCACCAAGGTCTGCCGCAACGTCGTTCCTCGCAGCGTGCGGCTTTCCGAGGCGCCGTCCTATGGACAGCCAATCACTGTGTTCGATCCGACCTCCCGGGGGGCCATTGCCTACCGGGAGCTGGCCAAGGAGGTGAGCGGTGGCGCGCCGCAGCGGGTTAGGTAAGGGGCTCTCGGCGCTGATCCCCGCGGAGCTGGCCGAGGGCAAGGGGCCAGGGGCTGCGCTGGCCGAGGTGCCGGTGGGCAGCATCTCTCCGAGCTCGTTCCAGCCTCGGCGACATTTCGAGGAGGAACGGCTGGCCTCGCTGACCGCATCAGTGCGGGAGCTGGGTGTTCTCCAACCGGTGCTCGTGCGGCCGGGACAGGAACCGGGCACGTACGAGCTGATCGCGGGCGAGCGGCGGTGGCGGGCGGCCAAGCGCGCCGGGCTGCAGACGGTGCCCGCCCTGGTGAGGGAGGTGGGCGATGACGCCAGCTTGGAGCAGGCACTGGTGGAGAACCTGCACCGCCAGGACCTCAACCCACTGGAGGAAGCGGCCGCGTTCAACCAACTCATCGAGGATTTCCACCTCACCCACGAGGAGCTGGCCCGCCGGGTGGGCAAGAGTCGAGCCGCGGTCACCAACACGCTCCGGCTCTTCCAGCTGCCCCCGGCCATCCAGCGTCTGGTGGCGGAGGGCCAGCTGGCCGAAGGCCACGCGCGCGCTCTTCTCGGTTCCCCGGACCGAGCCTTCCAGGAAGCGCTGGCCAAGCGGGCCGTCAGCGACGGCCTCTCCGTGCGAGCGGTCGAGGAGGCCGTGCGGGCCCGCAGCCGCGCCGGCGAGGAGGACGCGGGCACCGGCGGGCCCGGTCCCGGCTCCAGCCCCCGGGCGGCTCGTCGCCTTCGACCTCCGGGTCTGCTCGAGCTCGAGGAGCTCTTGTCCACCCACCTCGACACCCGGGTGAAGGTCGAGATGGGGAACAAGAAGGGTCGGGTCGTGGTCGAGTTCGGTTCACTCGAGGACCTCGAACGCATCTACCGGGTCATGACCGACCCTCGACCGAGCCCTGTGGCGGCTCTCGGCGAGGCTGAGGTGGAGCGGCGGTGATCCTCATCCACAGGTGGGGATGAAGCTGTGTAAAGTCCTGAGAGAGCGGTGTCAGGTACCGAGTACCGGAAGGATCAGGCGTCGACAAAAGGGGCGGTCGCCCAGGCGCTGAGGGCCTGGGCCAGGGCGTCGGCCAACTCCGCAGTACGGGCCACCACCGTGGACGGCGGTCCCAGCTCGCAGACCACCGCCGGCATCCTCGTCTCCTTGAGCACGGGCAGGGCCATGCCCCGCACGCCGCCGTCGGCAATGCCGAGAGCACCCGGAAGGGTCGCCTGGACCAGGACGGCCAGGCAGCGGCCGGCGGGTGAGACGTAGCTGTGGCCGGCGTAGTGAGCGGTGGTGCACCCTTGGGCGTCGACGTCGAGGCGCAGGCCGACGTAGACGTCGGCGAGGGCGGCGTTGGCCTCGGTCGCGTGTTCCGACTGGTCGGGATGCTGCACCACCACCACCTGGGCTCCGGCCCCGGTCAACGCTCTTGCCGCCGCCGCCGCCGCGGCGTGCAGCCCGCCGGCGTCCCCCACGGCGACGCGTCGGCCCTGAAGCGTTCGTGGGGCGCGACGGAGCAACTCGAGCTCGCGCACCACGGCCACCGGCTCCCGCCCGGCACCGCCCGGTCCGAGGCGGTCGAGCATCGAAAGCGTGGCCGGCCCGCAGACCCCGTCGACGGTGAGGCCGGCGTTGCGTTGGAAGGCGTCGACGGCGCTCTTCGTACGAGGCCCGAAGATGGCGTCGACGCGTCCGGCATCGAAGCCCAGGCCTCCGAGGCGGCGCTGCAGGACGGCCACGTCGTCGCCTCGCAGCGTGGGCTCGCGCAGGTACAACAAGCGGTCACCGAGGCGGTACCCGGCCTCGACCACCGCCGCCCACGTCTGGGCCCCGCAGATCCCGTCGTCCCGAAGGCCCCGGACGGCCTGAAAGGCCCGCACCGCGTCGACCGTGGCGTCGTCGAAGGTGGCGGGGTCGAAGGTGGCGGGGTCGGACCCGGTGGTGCCGAAGCCCAACCGGGCCAGGCGTTGCTGGAGATCGCGGACCGCCTCTCCACGGTCGCCCCGCCGTAGAGGCAAGGCGCCCGGCCTGCCTTCTACAGGAATGCGTCGAGCTCCTGGAGCAGCTGGCCCTTGCCCTTGGCCCCGACCATTCTCAGCCGGGGAGCACCGTCCTTGAACAGGATGAGGGTGGGGATGCTCATGACCTCGAAGCGCCGGGCCACCTCCAGGTTGGTGTCGACGTCCACCTTGGCGATACGGATCTTGCCCTGCCGCTCGCCGGCGATCTCTTCGAGGATGGGGGCGAGGGTCTTGCAGGGCCCGCACCACT
Organism: Actinomycetota bacterium; assembly: GCA_002861595.1. Classification (GTDB taxonomy): domain Bacteria; phylum Actinomycetota; class Acidimicrobiia; order Acidimicrobiales. Next base: position 11,630 of record PJQG01000009.1, on the reverse strand, counting down.
CGGCCCAGAAGTCGACGAGGACAGGTTCCTTCCCACTGGCGATCTCTTCGTCGAAGGTGGCGTCGGTGAGAGTTGCGATGTTGGCGGTCACAGAAGATCTCCTTACCAGTTCCTGGGAGTCTGGGCGATGTGTGCGGGCGCGTCGAGCTGGGACTCCAGCCAGCGCTCGGCGTCGATGGCGGCCATGCACCCCGAGCCCGCGGCGGTGATGGCCTGGCGGTACACATGGTCCTGGACGTCGCCGCTGGCGAAGACGCCCTCGACGTTGGTCCTGGTCGAGCCCGGCTGCGTGACCAGGTAGCCGCTGTCCTCCATGTCGAGCTGGCCCTTGAACAAATCGGTGTTCGGCACGTGGCCGATGGCCACGAACAGCCCGACCACGGGCAGGTCGGACTCCTCGCCGGTGATCACGTCGCGCACGCGCACCCCGGTGACCGACGACTCGCCGAGCACATCGATCACGGTGGAGTCCCAGAGGAACTCGATCTTGTCGTGCCTGAAGGCGCGTTCCTGCATGATCTTCGACGCCCGCAGCTCCTTGCGGCGGTGGATCACCGTGACCTTGCTGGCGAACTTGGTGAGGAAGATCGCTTCCTCGAGGGCGGAGTCCCCCCCGCCGATGACGGCAATGGGAACACCACGGAAGAAGAAGCCGTCGCAGGTGGCACAGGTCGACACGCCGTGGCCGAGCAGGCGCTGCTCGTTGGCCAGGTTCAACATCAGGGAGCGGGCGCCGGTGCTCACGATCACCGAACGGGCCCGGTACCCCTCGTCGCCCACCCAGATCCCGAACGGGCGGGACGAGAAGTCCACTCGGGTCGCCTTCGCCGTGACGTACTCGGCGCCGAAGCGGGCGGCCTGGGCCCTGAAGCTGGCCATCAGCTCGGGGCCCATGATGCCTTCGACGAAGCCCGGGTAGTTCTCCACCTCGGTGGTGAGCATGAGCTGGCCACCGGGCTGGTCGCTGGTGGAAGAGGGTTCGCCCTCGATCACCAGTGGGCGCAGGTTGGCCCGAGCGGTGTAGATGGCGGCGGTGAGCCCCGCCGGCCCGGAACCCACGATGACGACGTCTCGAACCTCGTTTCGAACCTCAGGAGCGCCCGTCACGGCTCACCTTCCTGCTGGCGCCGGCTTTGCGGAGCAACAACCCTCCCAGCACCGTGAAGATTCCACCGACCAGCAGGTGGGCCGACCACATCTCTCCCGGCAGGTACACGTCCACGGCCCGGAGCAGGCCGATGACGACCAGGACGACGGTGGCCACGCCCATGACGGCGGCGAGCAGCCCGTAGACGAGGGCCCGGGCCACCAGTGTCAGGGGGGTGGCGGTCTTGTCGCGGAGGCCGGAGACCAGTCGCTCGACGGTATCGGCCGCCTGGACCGTCCAGTCCGGACCTTCGCCCACCGCTGGCACGCGAGGCTCTCCCGGTTGCGGCACAACTGAACAGTAGCGTCGCCGGCGTGGCGCGCCTCGCTCTCGCCGTGCTCACCGCGGCCGGCGCCTCCGCTCTCGCCGCCGTCATCCTCGGCGAGTACGACCTGCGCGGGATCACTCCCCTGGTGGCCGCCGTGATGCTCGCCCTGGTGATCGGAGAGCTGGCCGTCGTGGTGGCGGGCAGCCGGAGCGTCGTCCTCGGCATCGCTTGCGCGGTGACCGTGGGTGCCGGCGTGGTATGGGCGCTGTGGATCTCCTCGGGGAACGACTGGTCCTTCGTGTCGGCTTCGGGATGGGTGGGAGCCGCGCTCGCGGTCCTGACCGCGTTGGTCTGGGTGGCGCCCCGCCGGCGGCTCAGAGGCTCTGGACCACGAGAAGACGACAGCCGTCTCGAGCCATGACCAGCACGCGGTAGTCAAGACCCGCAGCACCTGCCTCAGCGAGGCGGTAGGCGAGGACGACGGCGGGTTCTCCCTGCCACCGGAGGCGAGCGGCGTACACCAACGGGCCGAGGCCTCTGCCGTAGGTGGCTCGGGCTGTGGCCGCGCAGGGAGGATCGACGAACGGCTTGCCCGCCGCTCGGGTCGTGGTTCCGGTCATGGCCCTCGACGCCACCTGTGGGGTGGTGGGTACCGCGCCCTCGGGCGCAGCCCCGTCCTGGGGGCTTTCGCCGCCAGCGAGCCCAGGAGGCGGCGGGGCGGCCAGGGCCTCCTCGCTGGCCGCCCCCGGGAGGGCGCCCCGGATGGCCAGACCGAGGGCCGCCGGGTCGGACTGCTCGCCCAGGTCGCCGCCGTCGGTGCCCGCGACCTCACCGGAGTCCCGGCCGGCGGAGCCCCCGTTGTCGGCGGTGGCTGTGGTCTCCGCCCGCTCGTTGCCGTCACCGAGCGAGCTGAGCACGGGAACGGCCACGAGCAGCGCCGCGGCCGCCGCGGCAAGGGGAAGGGCCCACCGAGGGAGGCGGCGCCGCCCGTCCAGAGCGACGACGTCGGCTCCGCGCCCGGCCGCCCCTCCCGCCCGCCCGGCCGCCCACGCCTCGCGGGCAGCGACCAGGGCGGCCTCTCGGACCTCGTCGGGGGGGAGGGGCACGGGGCCCCGCAGCCGCGAGGAGACGACCTCGAGGCGGGCCAGCCGGCTCTCACACTGGGGGCAGGAGCGCAGGTGGGTGGCCGCGTCGGCGCCGGCCTCACCGTCGAGGTGGGCCGACAGTTGCTCGTCGTCGAGGTGGGGCACGGTCATGGCGTGGAAGTTGGACGATGGGGGGCGGGGGTGGGGTTCCCGAGCAGCCCGGCCAGCGCGGCGCGGCCTCTGGCGATGCGGGAACGGACCGTCCCGGTCGGGACGTCGAGCGTCTCGGCGATGGTGGCGTAGTCGAAGCCGCAGAGGTCGCGGAGCACGACGGCGGCACGGAAGTCGAGGGGGAGGCGGGCGAGGGCGTCGTCGATGTCGAGGCGGTCCGCCACCTGGTCCTCCACGCCCGGACGCTCGGCGGAGGCGGGCCAGCCGGCTTCGAGGTCGAGCTCAGTGGCCGGGTCGGGTCGGCGCCGCCTCCGGCGGAGCTCGTCCAAGCAGGCATTGGCTGTCACCCGGTGGGCCCAGGTGCCGAAGCGCGACGTGCCGTCGAAGCGGCCGGCGGCCAGCCCTCGGGCGATGGCGATCAGGGCCTCCTGGGCGGCGTCCGCGGCATCGGCCTCGTTCCCGGTCATCCGCCGGCACAGTGCGTACACCCGGCCGTACTGGTCGCGGAGCAGCTCGTCGACGGCGCTGGCGTCGCCCTGGCGTGCCGCCAGGACCAGCTCCCGCTCAGCCACCTCCTCGATGGCCGCAGCGTAGCGAGGAGCCGTCAGCTCACCGCGACCTCGCCGATCTCGATGCGCCGATCGCTCCCGGGGTCGGTGATCCAGAGCAGCACGGCGCCGCCTCGCTTGCCGCCGAGGTCGAAGCTGGCGTCACCGTCGAGGCCCTGCTCGGCTGCCACCGGGCTTCCCCATTCCTCGAGGCGGTCCCTCGGCCGGTCGGCCACGTACACCGATGCCGACCAGCCGGAGCTGGACGAGCGCACCTCCAAGCGGTCGACGGCCCCTGGTTCGGCGAGGTGCAACGCCAGCCCGACTCCCGCCTTGAGCCCGGCGAAGGGTCGCGACTTGTACCGGTCGGAGGTCCACGCCGTCTGCACGTTGCCGTCGTGGGCCTTGCCCACCTCCGATTCGTTCTCCTCACCGCTCGGCCCCTGCGGGTCGAACGACCGCACCGAGGCGAGGGGGATGAGCCCTGGCTCCTCGACGGTTCCGGTGCCCCGGGCCACAGGGTCCCCGCCGCCGGCCTGGAGGAGCACGGCGACGGCGACCAGGGCGATGATAAGGATGCCGGTGACGAAGGCGACGGGCGCAACCCGCCGCCTGCGTGGCCTTGCCCGAGGCTTCGTGCCTGCCGGTGGTGTGGGGTCGCGCACGACCGAGGGCACAGCGTCGTCGCCGACGTCCGTGGTCTCGATCAGCCCCGTGTCGACCAGGTCGAGGGCGAGCAGGGCGGATCGAAAATGCGCGAGCGAGGGATAGCGGGCCTCGCGGTCCCTGGCCATGGCCCGGAGCACAGTGGCTTCCAGTGGACGTGGTATGGCAGGGTCGAGCTGGCACGGGCCCAGCGGCTCGCCGCCGACGTGCTGGAGCGCCGTGGCCAGCTCCGTCTCGGCGGCATACGGCGGCTGGCCGCACAGCATCTCGTAGAGCATCACCCCCAAGGCGTACTCGTCGGAGCGGGCGTCGGGCGGGTCGCCCTGCACCTGCTCGGGCGACAGGTACTTCGCGGTGCCGACGATGGCGCCCGTCTGGGTCAGGTCCCCGGATCCCGGCGCCGACTGCAGCTTGGCGATCCCGAAGTCGGCCACCTTGACCCGCAGCACCGGCCCGGTGGAGCCATCGTGGTCGGGGAGCAGGATGTTGGCGGGCTTGACGTCGCGGTGCACGAGCCCGGCCCGGTGTGCGTGGTCGAGGGCGTCCGCCACCCCGGCGGCGATGGTCACGGCCATGGACGGAGGCAGCGGGCCCGTCTCCTCCATGGCGTCGCGCAGCGTGCGCCCCCGCACGAGCTCCATGACGATGAAGGCGACGTCGCCGTCCGTCCCGGTGTCGAAGGTGGCGATGATGCCGGGATGGGCGAGCTTGGCCGCCGCCACTGCTTCTCGCCGGAACCGCTCGACGAAGGCTGCGTCGGCGGCCAGGTGCGGGTGGAGAACCTTGACCGCCACCGGGCGGGCCAGGACGTCGTCGTAGCCCTCCCAGACCTCGGCCATCCCACCGCGGGCGATGGGCCGCACCATGCGGTAGCGCCCGAGAAGGACGCGATCGGCCATGAGCGGGATCGAGTCGGGCACGCGCTCTCAGCGTACCCAGTGCCCGCGGGTCGCTATTTGTCGCCGGCGACGGTGAAGGTGACGCCGACGACGCCCGGGCCGGCGTGGGTGCCGATCACGGCCCCGACATCGCCGACCAGGATCTGGTCACGGCGGTGGAACTCGCCCAGCAGGTCGAGCAGGGTCCCGACGTCGGGGGCGGCGCCGTGCATCACCGCGAGGTCGGCGACGGGCTGGGCCTGACGGACCTTCTCCGCCAGGTAGCGCAGCGACCTCGCCCGCGTGCGCTGGCGGGACTCCGGCTCGACCTTGCCGTCGGCCACCTCGATGATGGGCTTGATGGACAGCATCGAGCCGAGCAGGGCCTGGGCGCTGCCGATGCGGCCCCCCTTCTTCAGGTTCTCCAGGGTGTCCAGAGCGGCGAAGGTGCGGGTCCGGGGCACCAGCTGGCGGGCGGCGGCCACGACGTCGGCCATGGTGCCGCCCTCGGCAGCCACGCGGGCGGCGCCGAGCACGACATTGCCCTCGGCCATGGTGACGGCGCGGGAGTCGATGACCTCCACGGGAATGGTGCCGGCGACGTTCCCGGCCGCGAGCTGCGCGGCCTGGCACGTGGCCGAAAGGGCCGACGAGATGGTGATGCAGACCACGCCCGGGCAGCCCGACTCCGCTGCGGCGCTGAACACCTCCTCGAATGCACCCGGGGAGGGGGCCGCCGTCTCGGGCAGGACGGTGGAGGTCGCCAGCCGCTCCCAGAACTGTGCGGGGGAGAGGTCTCGGCGGTCGACGAACTCCTCGTCGCCGAAGCGCACGGTGAGGGGCACGACCTCGACGCCGTGTTGTGCCGCCATATCCAGGGAGAGGTCGCAGGCGCTGTCGGTGACGACACGGACGGCGACGGCGTTCACGTCGGCCGCTTTTCGCTGGTGACCTCGACCTCGACGTCGTACCAGCTGTCGGTCGTGCTCCAGTTCTTCAAGAGGAACGAGCGAGCCTCGCGCTCGGTGGTCAGCACGACGCGTCCCTGTTGGTCCACCGCGAACTCCTTGAGCGTGGCGTCCTTGTCCTGGAGGATCTCCCCTGCCACCGCCCTGGCCCGCTCCACGTCGGCGGAGTTCAAGAGCTCCAACGCCGCGTTGTCGGCGGCGTCGTGGGCCAGGTCGTCGAGTTGGGCCCGGGTGACGAGCGGGGCGCCCAGCTCGACGGCGAGGAAGCCGACGAGAGCGATCGACACGACCAGCTTGACCAGCCAGCCAGTGATCACGCGGGAGGCCTCCGGGTGCGCAGGAGCATGGACAGCTCTTGGACGCCAAGGATCTTGGCAACGACGAGGTACACGGTAACACCGGCCACGATGCCGGCCCCGACCTTTGCCGCTGCCGGGGCCACCAGCGCGGCAGCGAGCAGCACGGCGCCGGCCATCACCGCGCTGGCCCCGCCGATGCGCAACCATGCGCGACCGGCGGCGGCCGTGGCGATGCCGCCGGTGCGGGCGTGCAGATGGGCGAGGGCGGCGACACTGCCCCCCACGTAGGCCAGGGCGTAGGCGAGGGCCAGCCCCTGGACCCCCAGGGCCGGGTACAGGGCGAAGGCGAGCGCCACGTTGAGGGTGTTCTCGAGCAGGTAGAGGAGGAACATCGACCGCGTGTCCTGCATGGCCTGGTAGGTGCGCATGAGGAACAGGTAGCTGGCGTACGCCGGCAGGCCCAGGGCGAGCAGGGCCAGCACCTCGGCGGTCGTCTCCGCCGAGCTGGCCCGAAGCGCCCCATGGTCGAGCACCACCCTGACGATGGGCCGAGCCAGGCACACGTAGCCCACCGCGGCCGGGACGAGAACAGCGGCGATGGTGCGCAGGCCCAGATCCACCCGCTGGCGCAGGCCCTGCACGTCACCGCGCGACCAACGCTGCGACATGTCCGGCAGCATGGCGCTCATCACCGACACGGCGAAGACCCCGTAGGGCAGCAGGAAGAAGACGAGGCCCGCCTGGTAGGCAGCAACGTCGCCGGCCCGTCCGTTGGCCAGGATGAGGACGATGGCCAGCGCGACCTGGTTGGCCGCCACCAGGCCGAAGGTCCAGCCTGAGAGGCGAAGTACCGTGCGCACGGCCTCGTGGCGAGGGTCCCAGACGAAGCGCAGGCGCACGCCGGCCCGCCACAGCGCCGGGAGTTGGACCAGGGCCATGGCGGCGACGCCGGCGGTCGTGCCGATGCCGAGCAGCACCAGCGCCGAGGTGTCGCCTCCGACCCCGCTCAGGCTGACCTCGTCGGCCACATGGGGCAGTGCGAGGAGGACGGCGATCACGACCAGGTTGTTGAGCACCGGCGCGAACATCGGGACGGCGAAGCGACGCCGGGTCTGGAGCAGGGCGGTCGTGACCGTCACCATGCCGTAGAAGGCCACTTGGGGGGCGAACATGCGCAGCAGGGTCGTGGCCACGGCCCGTTGCTCGTCGGCCGAGGCGCCGTCGTTGCCGGCGGTGTAGAGGCGGATGAGCAGTGGCGCGAGCACGAGGAAGAGCAGGGACACGACGACCAGGACCGCGCCAGCGGCGGTCACCACCGCGGAGATGGCCCGCCAGGCGTCGTCCTCGTCCTCCTCCGTCGAGAGCCGGGACACGAACACGGGCACGAGCGTGGCCGACAGGACCCCCCCGAGCACCAGCTCGTAGACGATGTTGGGGGTGACGTTGGCAAGGTTGTAGGTGTCGGTGAGGCGGGTGAACCCGAGGGCGTAGGCGAGGGCGAAGAGCCGGCCGAAGCCGGTCATCCGCGACAACAGCGTCCCCGCAGCCATGACCGCGGTGTTGCGGGCCAGCCCCGCGGCGTGGTCTCGGTCGCTCTGGGGGCCGGCGGTCACACAGGGACCAGGCGGCGGTTGCGCCTGCCCCGTGCGTGGTGGCGGGCCCACCACGCCAGCAGGAAGGCGCCGGCTCCTGCCGACAGCAGGATTCCCATGCCGGATGCGGCCGTCGAGCGAACGGTGAACCGGCTGCGCCCGAGCACCACCGTCCCGTCCGGTGACACCAGGCGCAGTCGCAACGGGAAGGTGCCCGATGTGCGGGCCCGCACGGAGAAGCGCTCGGTGGTGTTGCGCCGGGTGAGGTTGACTTCACGGCCGGCGCCCTTGGGGAACTCCAACTTCTCGCTGTCGACCTCCAGCTGCACGTGCACCGGGTAGGGAGCTCTGCTGAGGATGGTGATGGGGATCTCTCCGGTCCGGGCCGTCAAGGTGATCGACCGATTGGGCGGGACCTGGATCAGCCCGATCTGGCTGTCGATCGTGGCGTTCATCCCACTGAGGTACCGGGCTCGCTGGGCCGGTCGCAGCTCGGCGCCCTGGGCCACGAGCACCAGCTCCTCGAGGGCGTCGTCCAGGGGGTTGGCCGCCTCGATGATGCTGGAGAAGCCGGCCAGCCGGCCTCGGGCCCGGCTGATGGCACCGGCGGGCAGCGAGGCGGCGTTGACGGAGGGGACGAGCCGACGCACGAGAGGGGTGTTCGTCCCCGCCGTCGCCGGGCGGACATCGGCGAAGCCGGCGTCGAGCGTCGAGCCGGCCACGATGGCGCTGGTGGAGATCCCAGCCAGGACGGCGTCGAGAAAGGCCTTGGTGGGGTCCCACGATCGGGGGGCCATGGCGACGACCACACGCGAGCGGCTCGGGCTGTCCCCGTAGACCACCGCCAGGTCGGCCAGCAGGCGGTGGGCAGCCAACACCGGATCGTCAGTCCTGGCGAAATGGGAGCTGAGCCCGCGATCGGCGGCCAGGACCTGGGGCCGGCGCACGGCGCTGACGTCGAGCTCGAAGGGCTGGGCCAGCGTCACGGTGACGTCCACCGGCTCCATGGCGGCCTCGGGGATGACGAAGCGGTCCAGTTGCTGTTGGCGGAGCTGGAGAACCGCCTCTTCGTCGAGGGGCTCGGCGGCCACCCACGTCCGGGTGTCCACGCGGGTGCCGAGGGTACGTTCTATGGCCCGGGTCCCGTGGTCGAGCTGCGCCGACCTCTCGGTGTCGAGACGGCTGTCGGCGATGTCCCGCAGGTCCACGGGCACGTAGGTGCCACCGACGACCTGGCGGCCCGCCGTGCTCGCAGCCAGTTCGGCCAGGGTCTCCCGGTTGGCGTCGGCGGCACTGGTCTCGAGGGCGTCGAGGGTCTCGGGCGTGGGCAGGAGGTTGAGGGGCACCAGCGGGTAGGCCCGGACGGCGTCCACCAGCTCGGCCAGCTCATCGGCTGCCTGCGCCGACAGCTCCCGCTTGCCGTCGGGCTGGAGGGCGGGGGGAGCGTGGACGGGGAGCACCAGGGCGACCTTCAGAGGGAAGCCGCCCTCCTTCGGGGGTGTGGTGTACACCAGGTGGGTGACGAGGGCGGCCACCGCAGGTCCACCCCCTGCGTTGCGCACCTCCACCCGCACTGGGTAGACGCCTTCCTCGCCGAGGCGCAACCTCGTGCGGTCGGGCGGCTGGGCGGGGTCCTGCACGGGCAGGCGCACCACCACGGCGCCGGCGGCGTCGGTGGCCAGCTCGGAGAGCAGCGTGGGTGGCGTGACGGTGAGGGGGACGTCCCGGAGGCGCCCCTCGAGGGTCTGGGCGAAGTCGGTGCGGTTCCTGACCCGGCGGTACACCGCCACCGCCAACTCGACCTCCTCCGGCGGCTTGACCGTGGCCACGCCGAGCCGCAGGACGAGCTCCTCCCCGGGGCCCACCCAGGAGGTCTGGGAAGCCAGTTGCAGGCGGTTCTCGGTTGCGCCAGCCGGGCCCCGCCCCGCCCCTCCACGCCCCTCTGAGGAGGGCTGGGCGCCGGCCCGTGCCGCAGGAGGGTCGAGTGTGCCGGCGCCCTGCGCCGGTAGGCCGAGCAGGACCGCCGCGAGCGGCGCGGCCAGCAGCGCCTGTCGCCACCTCATGTCCCAAGCCCCCTGCTCAGGACCGAGAGGCGCGTCTCCTCACGGCGGAAGCCGAGGCTCTCGTAGAGGCTGAGTGCGGCGGCGTTGTCGAGCTGGGTGTTCACGAAGGCCCGCTCGACCCGCCACCTCCGGAGCCAGTAGAGCGCGTCCAGGGCGAGCGCTCGACCCAGCCCCTCCCGCTGGTGGTGGGGCTCGACGGCGAGGCGCTGGAGGAAGCCGCGCCGCCCGGCCCGGCCGCTGATGGCATACCCGGTCACGGCTGTCTGTCCGGACGCCACACGAAACCGGGTGCGAGGCGTAGCCGCCAGAGCATCGGTGAGCCCCTCGTCGTCGATGCGCCAGAAGGGCGGGAAGGCGCTGGCGTCGACGTCGAGGACGCCCCGGCGATCGGCATGCTTTGCCCGGCGGAGCGACGCGGGACGAGCGGGAGGCAGCCCCCGTAGGTCGTGGACCAGCAGGTGCAGGTCCTCCTCGACGCCGAACCCGGCGCCCAGGAACCCCGTCTGCTCGGGGACCGACAGCGCGGTGGTCACGACGCTGGAGAACCCGCGAGCGGCGAGCTGGTCGAGGCACTGGCGCACGAAGGCGGCCGAGGGCAGAGGACCGTCGGGGAGCGGGCTGAGGCAGGCGATCTTTCCGTGGCCCCGCCAGGGCCCGGTTCGCAACCGTTCCCGACCCGACTTGAGGACATCTGAGTCACCCCGTCTCACAGCCTCCCGACACTACAAACCGGCACCGGCCGATCGGGGGTTGGATCTGGGTAGGCGGGTTTCTCAGGGTTGGTAGCGCCCGTGTCGAAGAATGTCGCGATGGTCGATCTCACCGAGTTGCTGCGCTACACCGTCGAACAGCAGGGCTCCGACCTCCACGTCAAGGTCGGATCACCCCCGCACGTGCGTGTGGACGGAAAGCTGGTCGTCGCCCCCTTCGAACGCGTCAGCGCCGAGGATGCCGAGCGCATGGCATTCGGCATCATGCCCAACGACCGGGCCGACGAGTTCGTGCAGACCGCCGAAGCCGACTTCGCGCTGGGCATCTCCGGCCTCGGCCGGTTCCGGGTCAACGTCTTTCGCCAGCGGGGCTCCGTCGGCCTGGTCTTCCGCCGGGTCCTGCCCGGCATCCCCTCCTTCGAGTCCCTGGGGCTGCCCCCGGTGGTGCGCAGGCTGGCGGACGAGCAGCGGGGCCTCGTCCTGGTGACGGGCCCGACCGGCTCGGGCAAGACCACCACCATCGCCGCCATGATCGACCACATCAACGAGACCAGGGCCGTCAACATCGTGACGGTGGAGGACCCGATCGAGGTCCTCCACGTCGACAAGCAGGCGATCGTGAACCAGCGGGAGATCGGCACCGACACCGCCGACTACGTGATGGCCATGAAGCGCGTGCTCCGCCAGGACCCCGACGTCATCTTCATCGGCGAGATGCGCGACCCCGAGACGGTGTGGGCGGCGCTGTCTGCAGCGGAGACCGGCCACCTGGTCCTCTCCACGCTCCATACCACCAATGCCGTGGAGACGGTCAACCGGATCGTGGACTTCTTCCCGCCGTTCCAGCAGAAGCAGGTCCGCCTCAGCCTGGCGTCGTCGCTTCGCGGTGTGATCAGCCAGCGCCTGCTGGAGCGCTCGGCGGGTGGCGGCCGGGTGCCCTCCTTGGAGGTGCTGGTGATGACGGGGCGCATCTTCGATCGCATCGTCGAGCCCGAACGGGGCGGGAACGACACGATCGAGGAGATCATCGCCGACGGCGAGTACTACGGCATGCAGACGTTCGACCAGAGCCTGTTCGCCCTCTTCAAGAACGGGCTCGTGGACCTGCACAGCGCCATGGCGACAGCGTCCAACCCCCATGATTTCCGCGTCTCGCTCCAGCAGGCAGGCCTCCTGCCCGTCTAGGTGAGCCGGCAGGAAGTGGGGCTCTGGGAAGTCCGAGCGGCCGGAGCGGA
>PJQG01000059.1:29830-31214 GCA_002861595.1 Actinomycetota bacterium | reverse complement strand
TTCTGCTTGCCGGTGTAGAAGGGGTGGCACTCGTTGCACAGCTCGATGTGCAGGTCGGCCTTGGTGGAGCGGGTGGTGAAGGTGTTCCCGCAGGAGCACCTCACCGTGGCCTCCACGTAGTCGGGGTGGATGTCGGTCTTCATGTCGTCTCCGAACCTATCTGGTCGAAAGTGGTGGTCAAACGCCGGCCGCGGGGCCCTTGGCGATCTCGGACAGGAACTCGTCGTTGCTCTTGGTCGCCTTGATCTTGTCCATCAACAACTCCAGAGCACCCCCGGCGCTTCCCTCGCTGGCCAGCGCGTTCAGCACCCGGCGCAGCTTCCACACCTGCTGGAGCTGGTTGCGTTCGAAGAGCAGCTCCTCGTGCCGGGTGGAGCTGGCGTTGACGTCGATGGCCGGGTAGATCCGCCGCTCGGCCAGCTTGCGGTCGAGGCGCAGTTCCATGTTGCCGGTGCCCTTGAACTCCTCGAAGATGACCTCGTCCATGCGGTTGTTGGTCTCCACCAGGGCCGTGGCCAAGATGGTGAGCGACCCGCCCTCCTCCAGGTTGCGGGCCGCGCCGAAGAACTTCTTGGGCGGGTACAGGGCGCCGGTGTCGATGCCGCCGGCCATGATCCGCCCCGTGGCCGGGGCGGCCAGGTTGTAGGCCCGGGCCAGGCGGGTGATGCCGTCGAGGACGATCACCACGTCCTTGCCCAGCTCGGCCAGGCGCCGGGCCCGGTCGATGGCCAGCTCGCTCAGGGCCGTGTGCTCCTCGGCCGGACGGTCGAAGGTGGAGGCCACCACCTCGCCCTTCACCGACCGGCGCATATCGGTGACCTCCTCCGGGCGTTCGTCCACGAGGAGGACCATGAGGTGGACCTCGGGGTTGTTGACCTCGATGGAGCGGGCGATCTGCTTCAGCACCGTGGTCTTGCCTGCCTTGGGAGGCGACACGATCAGGCCCCGCTGGCCCTTTCCGACGGGCGAGATGAGGTCCACGATGCGCGAGACCATGTTGGCGTTGTCGCCCGGGATCTCCAGGCGCAGCTTCTGGTCGGGGAACAACGGGGTGAGGTCCTCGAAGCGGGGCCGGGCCCGCGCTTCGTCGGGGGTCATGCCGCTGACCGTGTCGATGCGCAGCAGGGCGGGGTACTTCTCGGTGGTCCCCGCCGGGCGGCAGGCGCCCTCGATGCGGTCGCCTTTGCGCAGCGCGAACCGGCGCACCTGGCTGATCGACACATAGGCGTCGTCGGCGCTCGGCAGGTAGCCGCGGGCGCGGAGGAACCCGTAGCCCTGGTCGTTCAGGTCCAGCAGCCCGGCCACGGGAACCGGCTCGCCCTGGAACTGCTGGTCCTGGCCGGAGCCCTGCAGGTCGCGCTCGAAGCGCTGGTCCGGGCGGTCG
>PJQG01000059.1:0-29822 GCA_002861595.1 Actinomycetota bacterium | reverse complement strand
GTCCCGCCCCCGCCGGCGCCGCCGGCGGTTGCCCGACTCCGCCTGGCCCGGGCCCCCCGCCGGCTCCCACGGACGCTGCGGGCCCCGGTCACCGCCGTGGTGGTTCTCTCGCTGTGGGCTGGTGCGGTACGGCGGCGCGGACACGGGCCGCTCCCCCTCGCCGTTCACTGATGAAGCCGGCTCCGGCGAGGAGCCGACGCCGTTGCCCTCCAGTGTGCCGCCGGGGACATCGGCGACCGCGGGGGCGTCGGCCCCGCTCCCGGCGTCGGCCTCACCGGTGGCCCCAGAGCCGACCATGAGCTGGCTCTCGGGGTCGGGAGCCGGTGCCGCGTCAGGGTGCGGCGGCCACGTCTCCAGGGACGCGTCGGTCGGTTCATGCCCGGCGCTCGCCGAGGCCGGTGGTGGCGGCACTTGGGGGGAGCCGTTCTCCTCGACGGCCGCGCGGCTCCGCGCCGGGCGGGCCCTTCGGGAGGGCGGCTCGCCGGCGCCGTTGGCCGACTCGTCCACCCCGGTGGCTCGCAGGATGTGGCCCACGAGCGTGGCCTTGCTGGCCCGGGACGCGGGCTTGAGCCCGAGGGCCTCGGCGATGGCCAGAAGCTCCTCGCGCTCCTTGGCTTCCAGGACCGAGCGCTCGAGCTGGTGCTCTCCACTCATCTTGCACCTCTCTCGCTTCCACCGGCTAGGGGGGACTGGTCGGGAACCGGCTCGTCGGCCGGCTCGGGGATCTGTTTGGGAATGGCCTCGACGGCCTGGTTGACCACCAGGTCGATGACCTGGGACAGGGCGGCGTCGAGGTTGTACGAGGGGACGATCGGGATCCCGTGCTCGAGCGCCATGGACTTGAGGTACCTCTGCTGCTTGCGGATGTTGTCGAAGGCATCGAGGTAGCGGTTCGAGGGGCGGTGGCGGACGTCGTGAGCGCGGATGCGGAAGTGGCTGCGGTGCCGCTCCTCGTCGTCGACGGTCACCACGATCGGCACCACCACGGCCCGGCCCTTGAAGCGAGCCTCGTCGATGAAGCCGGGCACCAGGTGGGCGCCCTCCACGATGAGGTCTGTGCCCTCGTCCGCGGCCCGGGCGATGAGGGCCTCTATCCCCACGGCGACGGCCGCCGCCTGCTCCCGGAAGCCGATGACCGTGGAGTCCGCGCCACGGGGAAGCGGGTGGCGCAACAGGCGGGCCGCGTCGAAGGACGACGTGTGCAGCGTGGGCATCAGTGCCTCGGTGAGCATGGCCCGCATGACCTCACGGATGGCGTCGGTGGGGATCACCCGTGTCATGCCCAGGCGACTGGCCAGCATGGTGGCGATGGTGGACTTGCCCACCCCGGTGGCGCCGCCGACCAGGACCACGAGGGGGACATCCAGCTGCGCCACGAGCTGCCACTTGGCGAACGACGCCGCGTAACGCTGGCCCACCTCCTCGGTGAGCACCTCCAGGACGACGTGGTTGAGCTCCGCAACGGTGATGCGGGGCTGACGACGGTCGTGAAGCCGGCTCTCGACCACTTCCGCGACGTGGAAGGCCCGCGCCGGAGTCAGGCCGGTGACCGTGATCCGCGAGGCCATCAGGCCTTTGGAGTACGGCAGCTCGTAGTTCTTGTCGTCGATGACGACATGACGCGAGGTCGCGGGCGTCGCGCCGGGCTCTTCGCTCATGGCCGGGCCACCTGGTGGGCGTGCTCGAGGTCCTGGCCGACGGCGCTTTGCTGCTCGGAGAAGCGCCGGCCGGCGAGATCGGCCGCAGCCAGGCCCAGCTCTTCGAAGGTCCCGTCCCCGCCGAGGGTCTCCACCCGGTTGTCGCAGAAGATCACCTGCATGCCTCTGTCCAATGCGAACCTGGCCGCGAGATCGACGCCGGCGGCCTTCAGCTCCACCACGAGCACCTCGGCATCGGCGGCCGCCTCGAGATCGGCGGCGAGGAGCGGGCGGTTGGCGAGATGGTGGGATATGCCGGTGACCTTGGCTCCGTGTTCGTGCTCGAGGTGCGCGGCCAGGTGGGCTCGAGCGGACGCGGGGGCGGTTGTGGCATAGAAGACACGACGACCGGAGATGGGAGCGAGGGGTGTTGGTCGAAGGGTGACCCGGACGATGGGGCGGGATTTGCCCGCTGACACCTGCAAGACCCTCCGCATGTCCCGCTCGAAGGTGGCGCGGGGAACCGAGGCGGCAAGCGATGTCACGGCCATGGTAATCACGATCAGGTCGGCGAGCAACAGGCGGTAGCCGCCGAGGTAGCCGGCAACCAGCTCGGGGTCGGCCGAGCCGGGAATGACCAGGATGGTGACGTCGGCGTGGACCGGGGGGATGGCCTGCCCACTCCCCTCGAGGACCAAAAGCGGCTCGGGACGGCAGTTGGCCAGGCGAACGCCGGCCGCAAACGTGTCGTCGGCAGGAGCGCCGGCCATGCCACCGCCGCAACGGCGGGTGCCGACGGCGACCGCGCCCGACATCAGGGCGTCCTCCAGGTGGTCGCTGGCGGCGTGACGGCCGCCGTCGGCGAGGGCGAGCAGGCCCTCGGGCGTGAGGTCGAAGGTGGCGGGGTCCACCAGCTCGGGCTCGGGCGGCCCGCCCCTCCCCATGGCGACGATCACCGGAGGAGTGCCGCGCTCGCGCAGCAGCCGGGCCAGCTGGGCGCTGACCGCCGTCTTTCCCGTGCGCTTCCCGGTGCCGATCACCGCCAGCGACGGTTTGGTGGCGACCCGGGGCCGGGGCGGCGGGTCGAAGCGGAAGTCCGCTCCCTGGTAGGCCACGCCCGCCTCGAGGACCTGGGCCACCACGCCCATGCGGGTGCGGGCGTCCAGCACGGGCTCGTCGGACAGGTCGTAGACGAGGTCCGGATGGGCGGTGGCCAAAGCCTCAGCCACTGCCTCGCCGGCGCCGGCGCCGGCGACAACCGGGACACCGAGCTTTCCCTCGAGCTCGCCGCTCCCGGCGGCGGCCAAGAGCTTCTCCGAGCCGCCGAGGAGAGCGGCGGCAACCACCGTCGAGCCGGGGAAACGAGAGGGAAGGTGGTCGATGGCGGCCCGGACCACGGAGGGGTAGTGCTCGCCGTCGACCAGCACGAGGATCCTCACAGGGGACCTATCGCCGAGGGGACGTGACCCGATCCAGTCTATGCACGATCTCCCCGGGCGCAGCTCAACACCGTGAGGCTTCCGCTTTTCGAGGACATGGCACCCGTTTTCCGGGGGCTATGTCCTCGAAAGGGCGGACTAGAGGCCGAGCTCCTTGCTGATGGCGTCGTAGTCGGCGTCGACGGGGGTGGGCACGGCGATCTGGCTGATGGCGATGTCGGGGTCCTTCAGGCCGTGGCCGGTGAGCACGCACACCACGGTGGAGCCCTCGGGGACGCCCACCTTCAACAGCCCCGCCACGGAGGCGGCCGAGGCCGGTTCGCAGAACACCGACTCCTCGGTGGCCAGGAAGCGGTACGCAGAAAGGATCTCCTCGTCGGACACGGCGCTGATGGCGCCCCCGGACTCGCTGGCCGCGGCGGTGGCGCCGTACCAGGAGGCCGGGTTGCCGATGCGGATGGCGGTGGCCACCGTCTCGGGGTTCTCGATCGGGTGGCCGGCCACGATGGGCGCGGCCCCGGCGGCCTGGAAGCCCATCATGGCCGGCAGCTTCGAGGACCGCCCGGCTTCGCGGTACTCGAGGTAGCCCCTCCAGTAGGCGCAGATGTTGCCGGCGTTGCCCACGGGGATGCAGTGCACGTCGGGGGCGTCGCCCAGCGCATCGACGACCTCGAAGGCGGCGGTCTTCTGGCCCTCGATGCGGTAGCGGTTGATCGAGTTGACGACCGTCACCGGTGCCCGGTCGCCCAGGTCCCGGACGATGGCGAGGGCGTGGTCGAAGTTGCCGCGGATCTGCAGCACGCGAGCGCCGTGGACGAGGGCCTGGGCCAGCTTGCCCAGCGCGATGTGGCCGGCCGGGATCAGCACCCCGCAGGTGAGCCCGGCTCGGGCCGCGTAGGCGGCGGCCGACGCCGAGGTGTTGCCGGTGGACGCGCACACCACGGCCTCGGCCCCTTCCTCACGCGCCTTGGAGATGGCGAGGGTCATGCCCCGGTCCTTGAACGATCCCGTGGGGTTGAGGCCTTCGTACTTGAGCCACACCCCGGCGCCCACCCGCTCGGACAGCCGGGGCGCCGGGAGAAGGGGCGTGGCCCCCTCCTGGAGGGTGACCACGGGCGTGGCCGCCGACACGGGCAGGAAGTGGCGGTACTCCTCGATGAGGCCTTGCCAGGCCTTCATCGTCATTCCGGGCCGATGACGCGCAGCAGGCAGCCGACCCGCTTCACCACGTCGAGGCCGCGCAGGTCCTCCAAGGTGTCCTGGATGTCACGCTCCCTGGCCTTGTGGGTGATGAACACCATGCGGGCGTCGTCACCGAGGCCCTCCTGCTCGAAGGAGGCCAGCGAGACGCCGTTCTCGGCCGTCACCGTGGAGACGGCGGCGAGCACGCCGGGGCGGTCGACGACGTCCATGTTGAGGTAGTACTGCGAGCACAGCTCGTCCATGGGCCGGATGGTGGCCGGGGCCAAGGTGGTCGTGCGGCCGCTGCCGCCCGTGCGCAGGTTGTGGGCGGCGTCGATGAGGTCGCCCAGCACGGCGCTCGCCGTTGGCATCCCGCCGGCGCCCCGGCCGTAGAGCATGAGCTCGCCCACCGCGTCACCCTCGATGAACACGGCGTTGAACGACCCCCGCACGGTGGCCAGCGGATGGGTGGAGGCCACCATGGCGGGGTGCACCCGCACCGCCACCTCCTCGTCGTCCTTGTCGGGCCGCTCGGCGACGGCCAGGAGCTTGACGACATAGCCGAGACGGCGGGCGAAGGCGACGTCGGCCGCGGTGATGCGTGTGATCCCCTCCCGGAAGACGTCGCCGGCCAGCACCTGGGCGCCGAAGGCGATGGTGGCGAGGATGGCGGCCTTGGCCGCGGCGTCGAAGCCCTCGACGTCGGCCCTGGGGTCGCTCTCGGCGTACCCGAGCTCCTGCGCCTCGGCCAGAGCGTCGGCGTAGGAGGCTCCCTCCTCGGCCATGCGGGTGAGGATGTAGTTGGTCGTCCCGTTGACGATGCCCATGACCCGGGTGATGCGCTCCCCCGCCAGCGATTCCCGCAGGGCCCGGATGAGAGGGATCCCCCCGGCCACGGCCGCCTCGTAGAGCAGGTCCACCCTGGTCCGCGCCGCCACCTCGAACAGCTCGGCGCCGGCGTGGGCCAGCAGCTCCTTGTTGGCCGTCACCACCGGCTTGCCCGCCTCCAGGGCCGTGCGCACCAGCGTCCCGGCCGGGTCGATCCCGCCGATCAGCTCCACCACCACGTCGACTCCAGGGTCGGTGACGACGGCGGCGGCGTCGCCGGTGAGGCAGCCCGAGGGCAGGTGGACGCGGCGCCGCCGGGAGGCGTCACGCACCGCCACCCGGGCCACCTCCAGGCGCACGCCGGTGCGCTCGGCGATGCCGGCGCCGTCGGCCGTCAACAGCCGCACCAGGGCGGCACCCACGTTGCCGCACCCGAGCACGCCCACTCGCACCGCGTCCATGGGCAAAGGTAACCGCGACGCTTACTGGTCGAGACGCAACAGGTCGTCCAGCGTCTCCCGGCGCACCACGACCCGCGCCTGGCCGTTGGCCACGAACAGCACCGGCGGGCGGGTGACCTTGTTGTAGTTGGAGGCCATGGAATGCCCGTAGGCGCCGGCCACCGGCGTGGCCAGCACGTCGCCGACGACGAGATCGGCGGGCAGGCAGGCCTGGCGCACGAGGATGTCGCCCGACTCGCAGTGCTTGCCCACCACCGTGCCCTGGAGCGGGCGCTCGGCGTCCGTTGCCCGGGGCAGGAACGCCTCGTAGCCGCTGCCGTAGAGCACGGGGCGGGGGTTGTCGCTCATCCCTCCGTCTACGGCTATGTAGGTGCGGATGCCGGGCAGCTCCTTCACCGTCCCCACGCGGTACAGCGTGATCCCCGCGGTGGCCGCGATGGCCCGCCCGGGCTCGGCGGTGATGCGGGTCGCCGGCGGGATGCCGGCCTCGGCGCACGCGTGGTGGACGGTGGCGGCCCACTCTGAGATGGTGGGCGCCTGCTCCCCCTCGACGTAGGCCACGCCGAGGCCGCCGCCCAGGCACAGCTCGGGCAGCCCGAGGGGCAGGAAGAACCGGGCCAGCACCTCCACGGCCTTGACGAAGGAGGCCAGGGCGAACACCTGGCTGCCGATGTGGGCGTGGACGCCGACGAGCTCGACGTCGGTGGAGGAGGACAGTGCCTCCACGGCCCCGGCCGCCGCCCCGCTGGCGATGCTGAACCCGAACTTCGTGTCCTCCTGGCCCGTCATCACGTACTCATGGGTATGGGCCTCCACACCCGGGGTGACGCGGACGAGCACCTGGGGCCGGCGGGCCGAGGTGCTGGTCTGCCCGTGCCCTCCGGTCAGCTTGTGGAGCAAGGCGATCTCGTCGAAGGAGTCGACGACGATCCGGCCCACCCCCACCTCCAGCGCCCGGGCCAGCTCTTCCTCGGACTTGTTGTTGCCGTGGAGCACCAGTCGAGCGGGAGGGACGCCGGCGGCCAGGGCCACGTGGAGCTCCCCTGCGGTCGAAACGTCGATGCACATGCCCTCCTCGGCCACGAGGGCGGCCATGGCCCGGCACAGGAACGCCTTCGAGGCGTAGGCGACGCCGTCACCGAAGGCGGCCACCGCCTCCCGGCACCGCCGGCGCAGGTGCTCCTCGTCGTAAACGAACAGCGGCGTCCCGTGCTGCTCGGCCAGGTCGAGGACGTCGACCCCGCCGACCGACAGGCGCCCGCCCGGCCCGGTGCGGGCGGTGAGGGGCAGCAGGTGGGGCGGCAACGGGGAGATCTTTTGACGCTACCGCCCTCCACCCCCGACGATGACGGAAGTGGCTGACCCCCTCCGCACCCTCGTGGCCCCCTTCGCATCGGCGATCACCGCCGCCTTCGGCCCCGATTACGCCGCCACCGATCCGCAGCTCCGCCGCTCCCAGCAACCGCAGTTCGGCGACTACCAGGCCAACGTGGCGATGGGCCTGGCCCGCCGGGTCGGCCGCGGTCCCCGGGAGGTGGCCGAGGCCATCGTGGCCGCTCTGGACGTGGGCGAGCTGTGCGAGAGGGTGGAGGTGGCGGGGCCGGGTTTCATCAACCTCACCATGCGTCCCGAGCACCTGGCCGCGGCGGTGACCGCGGTGGCGGGCGACGAGAACCTCGGCATCGCACCGGCGCAGGAGCCCGAGACGGTGGTGGTGGACTACTCGGCGCCCAACGTGGCCAAGGAGATGCACGTCGGCCACCTCCGAAGCACGGTCATCGGCGACGCCCTGGTGCGCCTGCTCGGCGCCGTCGGCCACCGGGTCATCCGCCAGAACCACCTGGGCGACTGGGGCACGCCCTTCGGCATGCTCATCGAGCACCTCGTCGACGTCGGGGCTCAGACCGGCGGCGCGATTCCCTCGATCGGCGACCTCGACGCCTTCTACCGGGAGGCGCGTACCAAGTTCGAGGCCGACGCCGACTTCGCCGAGCGGGCCCGGGCCCGGGTGGTCACCCTGCAGAGCGGTGACGAGACGACGCTCACGCTGTGGCGGGCGCTGGTTGCCGAATCGGAGCGCCACTTCCAGGCCGTCTACGAGCGCCTGGGCGTGTGCCTGGCTGCCGGTGACGTCCGGGGCGAGAGCTTCTACAACCCCCTGCTCGACGAGACGGTCGAGGAGCTGGAGGGCCTCGGTCTCCTCGTCGTCGACCAGGGCGCGCTGTGTGCCTTTCCCCCCGGCTTCGTCGGCCGGGAGGGCCAGCCCCTGCCCCTCATCGTACGCAAGCGCGACGGCGGCTACGGCTACGACGCCACCGACCTGGCCGCGCTGCGGTTCCGTGTGCGTGACCTGGCCGCCCAGCACGTCGTCTACGTCGTCGACGCCCGCCAGAGCCAGCACTTCGCCATGGTGTTCGCGGTCGGCGAGCAAGCGGGCTGGCTGGGCGACGGCCGCCGAGCCGAGCACGTGGCCTTCGGCACGGTGCTGGGGCCCGACGGTCGGCCGTTCAAGACCCGCGCCGGCGGCACGGTCAAGCTCGTGGAGCTCCTGGAGGAAGCGGTGCAGCGGGCCGAGGCGGTGGTCGCCGAGAATGGCAGGGAGCTCCACGCCGACGAGCGCTCCGCGGTGGCCCGAGCCGTCGGCATCGGCGCCCTGAAGTACGCGGATCTGGCCAACGACCGGGTGAAGGACTATGCCTTCGACTGGGACCGGATGCTCTCCTTCGACGGCAACACCGCCCCCTACCTGCAGTACGCCCGCGCCCGCATCTGCTCCATCTTCCGCCGTGCCGGCGAGGAGGGGCCCGGGGTGGGCGCCGGCGCCGTCGTCGTCGAGGAGCCCACCGAGCGGGCCCTGGCCCTGGCCCTGCTGTCGTTCGACGGCGCCGTGCAGCAGTCGGCCGAGCTGCTGCAACCGCACCGGCTGTGCACCTACCTGTTCGACCTGGCCACCGCCTTCACCACCTTCTACGAGCACTGCCCGGTCCTGCGGGCCGACTCAGATCAACAGCGCAGCTCCCGGCTGGCGCTGTGCGATCTCACGGCCCGGGTCCTGGGCCGGGGGCTCGAGCTGCTCGGCATCGAGGCGCCGGACCGGATGTGAGGCGCCCTACAGGCGCGCGGCCAGGAGGGCGGCAACCCGGTCGAGCAGGTCCAGCGGGTCGAAGGGCTTGGTGACGTAATCGTCGGCGCCGGCCTCCTCGCCGGCCCGCACGTCGGCCTCCTGGGCCTTGGCCGAGAGCAGCAGGATCGGGATGCCGGCGGTGGCGGGGTCGGCCTTGAGGTGGCGGGCGACGGTGAGCCCGTCCATGCGGGGCATCATGACGTCGCACACCACCGCGTGGGGGTCTTCGCTTCGCGCCCGCTCCAGGCCCTCCACCCCGTCGCCGGCCACGATGACGTCGTAGCCCTCCATCTCGAAGTTGACGCGCAGGAGGTTCTGGATCACCGGGTCGTCGTCGACGACCAGCACCGTCCATGCCATCGCCACATCGTAGGCTGCCGTAGCATCGCGAGCTCGGAGCCCTCGTAGCTCAGCGGATAGAGCACCGGCCTCCGGAGCCGGTTGCGCAGGTTCGAGTCCTGCCGAGGGCGCTTCAGCTCGAACCTCGTTGCCGATCGGTCGGCTTCCGCTGACGTAGCAACGTTTCTGCACCGGGAGGTGAGGTATGGCCACGCAGATGAGCAGTGGCGAGTTCAACCGGGACACCAGCGGTGCGAAGAAGGCGGCTGAGCGGGGACCGGTGTACATCACCGACCGGCCGGCGGCGGGCGCCGAGGGCACGCGGCCAGGACCACCACCTCGTTGCGACCGCCACCGATTGGGTCCGCCGCCCTAAGGTGGTTGCAGAAGCGGCTCGATTGTCCTACGCGCGTCTGTCCTACGGCGCATCGGGGCGCTGCGGCGACGCCGGGCATGGCGCCGGATCTCCATCCACATCACGGCGATGAGGAGGGTGAGGGGGATGAGCCCGAGCTGCCACCTCGTCTCGGAGGTGTCGGAGGCGAGCGTCGCGCTGAGCGTCCGCGTCTCCTCATCGCCAGTTGACCGCAGTGAGCCGGCGTCGGTGACGGTGGGGACTTCGGCCACGAAGGCAGTATCCAACGGGCTTTGAGGCGCGGCGGGGGGTGGCGATGACGTGGTCGGTGCGGCCGCCGCCGCAGCCAGCGCCGAGGGTCCCCTGGTGACGGGGCTCGCCGCCGATCCTCTGGGAGGAGTGCCAGCCTCCGTCGATGGAGCCGAGCTCTGGTACTCGGGAGAGGCGCTTCCGGGAGCCGCTGCACCCGGCTGCTCAGCCGGCGACTGCTGGGGCGGGGGAGGTGACGCGGACTGCGACGTCGGCTCCGACGGCGGGGTCGTCGATGTGGGTCGACGTAGAGGTGGACGCCGAGGGGGCGGGTGATTCCGGGCTGGAGGGGGAGTTGGACGGGGCTGAAACCACGACCTCGAACAGAACTGCTCGTGCCACCCCGTTCCCGCCGGCATCCTGAGCAACGCCGAGGATGTAGTAGAAGCCAGCCTTGGCATCCGGGATGGTGACGTTGACCGAGAACGACGGCCCCATGGCCGTAGCCAGGATCGGTCCGCTGCTGCTGTTCCACCTCACCTCCACCGGACCGGGTGCAAACCTCTGGCCGCTGAACATCGTGGTGCTGCCCGCCGGCCCCGAGGCCGGGCTGACGCTCGAAGAAGCCTGCTCAGTGCAGGCAAAGGCAGTCGTGGCCGCCACCAGGGACACAAGGAACCAGGGACACAAGGAGCAAGCCGGCCCCGGACCGCACCGCCCTTCGTCGTCTCCGCACGGTCCCGTCCCCCCTGATCCGCCGGCAAACGCCGGCGCCTCCAGTGGTACCACAGGTCACACGGGCTCGTCGTCCCTCACCGCCGGGGCGGATGCTCCCCGTGGGCCGGACCTGCGGAGGCTCTCGGCGTGCTCGGGGTTGCTGAGGCGAGACCGCGGTATCTGCTGTTACATTGCTCCGGCGCCGGCGCCAATAGGAGCCGGTGGGCGGCCGCCGTTGCGCATCAGCTCACCCGTTCCGGCCGGCGGGAGATCGAAGGACAGGAATTGAGAGATTCCAGGACCAGCGCAGGAGACCACACGATGCGCCGGTCGGCGCGCCGCCGGGTGGGTGCGGTGGTGGGCACCGCCACCGTCACCATCGTGGTCACGCCCACCACGGAGGGCGCCCTGTTCAACACCGCTCGGGTCACCACCACCTCGAGCGAGACCAACCTCGGCGACAACTCGGCCACCATCACCACCACGGTGAAACCGGGCACGGGTGCCTGGGCCCCCACACTGCCCGTCTCCCCGGGGCGGGTCGGCCACACCGCAACCCTGCTCGCCAACGGCAAGGTCCTGGTGGTCGGCGGCATCGACCCGAACTTCAACATCGTGAGCTCGGCCACCCTCTACGACCCGGCCACGGGCACCTGGTCCCCCACGGGGACCCTCGGCCAGGCCCGCCGGGACCACACCGCCACCCTGCTGGGTGACGGCAAGGTGCTGGTGGCCGGCGGCTCGTCGGTCGACGAGAACTTCGAGACGGTCTATCTGAGCTCGGCCGAGCTGTACGACCCGGAGAGCGGGACGTGGACCTCCCGCCTCAACCGCCCCATCGTCAGCCTGGGGCCGACCCGGAGCGGGGCGGGGTACTGGCTGGTCGCCGCCGACGGCGGGGTCTTCGCCTTCGGCGACGCGGTGTTCCGCGGCTCCACCGGCGCCATCCGCCTCAACCAGCCGGTGGTGGGGATGGCGGCTCGCCGAGGGTGACGGTGCAGCGACCCGCGGCCGGCGGGCGCAGGTCCCGGGGGCCATGGAGCGTGGCGGGAGCAACGCTGACTGCCGCCCTGGTGCTCGCCTCCTGCCAGACCACCCCCCTGCCCGCCAGCCCCGAGGTGGTGGCCGTGGCCATGGGCGACTACCGCTTCTCCTACGACCGGTCGATCTCTCCGGGGCGGGTGGTGTTCCGGGCCCGCAACGACGGGCAGCTCACCCATGAGCTGGTGCTGGTGGACATGCCCGAGGACTTCCCCCTCAGCATCGACGCCCAGCTGCATTCCTCCAAGCGCCAGGCCTTCCCCACCCGGGCCTACCTGCCCCCCCGCCCCCCCGGCTCCCCCGGCACCTTCGCCGTCGATCTCCAGCCCGGCCGCTACGCCCTCGTCTGCTTCGTGGCCGATCCCGACGGCCAACAGCACGCCCTCAAGGGCATGAGCTCGGAGTTCCGGGTCCGCTGATGCGCCGGCCGTCCGTCCCCGCCACCGCCGCCGCCACTGTGGCGTGGCTCGTCGTGGCCGGCCTCGGCCTCGCCGGTGCTTCCGCCGCCCCGCCGGCGGGCCGGCCCGCGGTGAGGACCGAGGCGCCCGTGACGGCGGTGAACCTGGTGGACGCCCAGTCCAACAACACGCCGGCGGTGGCCGTGGACCCCACCGAGCCCCGCTTCGTCGTCATGGCCAACCGCATCGACCTGCCCGCCTTCAGCTGCGCCCTGCACGTCTCCGGGGACGGGGGGCGGGGGTGGCTGCCGGCCCAGCCCGTGCCCCGGCTGCCCCCCGGCGCCGAGCGCTGCTACGCCCCCGAGGTGGCCTTCGACGCCGACGGGGTCCTCTACTACCTCTTCGTCGGGCTGCGAGGCACGGCCAACACGCCCATGGGGGTCTACCTCACCACCTCCGACGACCACGGCCGCAGCTTCTCGGCCCCCCGGCGCCTGCTCGGGAAGAACAACTTCGCCGTGCGCATGGCCATCGACCCCACCCTGGGCGACAAGGGCCGCATCCACCTGGCGTGGCTGGCCGCCGGCGCCGAGCCCTCCCTCGGTGGCTTCCCGCCCGTGCCCAACCCCATCATGGCCGCCCACTCCGACGACGGGGGAAAGACGTTCTCCACCCCGGTGCAGGTGAGCGACCCCGACCGGGCCCGGGTGGTGGCCCCCGCCCTGGCCGTGGGCGCCGACCACGCCGTGCACGTCGTGTACTACGACCTGGGCGCCGACGCCGTGGACTACCAGGGCCTGGAGGGCCCCACCTGGGAGGGGAACTGGTCCCTGGTGTCGTCGTCGTCGACCGACGGCGGCCGGCGCTTCTCGCCGGGGGTGGTGGTCGACGACGCCGTCGTGCCCCCCGAGCGGGTGATCCTCATCTTCACCATGCCCGCCCCCGCCCTGGCCGCCGACGGGGCCGGGCGGGTGTACGTCGCCTGGTACGACGCCCGCAACGGCGACTGGGACGTGTTCGTGCGCCGCTCGCCCGACCAGGGCCGCACCTGGGAGGGGCCCGAGCGGCTCAACGACGACGCCCCCGGCGCACCCGCCGGGCGCCACCAGTACCTGCCCCGGCTATCGGTGGCGCCCGGCGGGCGGGTCGACGCCATCTTCTATGACCGGCGCAACGACCCCGAGAACCTGCGCAACGACGTGTACTACGCCTTCGCCCCGCCCGGAGGCGCCTTCGGGCCCAACCTCAAGGTGACCACCCATCCCTCGAGCTCGGGCATCGGCCCTCGGTACCCGATCCCCTCGGCCCAGGGGCTCATCGAGTTCGGCTCCCGCCTGGGGCTGGCCTCAACGCCCGAGCGGGCCTACCTGGCCTGGACCGACACCCGCAACTCCCTGCCCGGCGAGCAGCAGGACGTCTTCGCCGCCGAGGTCAGCTTCGTCCCGGGGGGCTTGGCGGCGCCTCGAGGCGGCGACCGGCGCCTGGCGCCCGGCGTGTTGGTGGCCGCCGCCGGAGCGCTGGGGGCAGCCGTGGTCGTGGGGCTGGCCCGCCGGCGCCGGCGCCACCGCCGCCGCCCGGCGGGCCAGTGCTGAGATCTGGGCCCCGCTGGACCGGCCACCGCATCCGCAGCGGCCGCGGCGAGGGCAGCAGTCGCTTCGCGTCCGACTCGGCCCGACCGGCCCGTGGTCCCCAGCTCTGATGATCATGCCTGCGGGCGCATCGGCCTCAGCCCTCCGGCTCAGGGGGCTCAGGAAAGGAGGGCTCGGCGGGCTCGAACACCTCCTGGTCGCGTTCGGCACGGTCGTACTCCACCACGAGGCGCTCGATTAGGACGTCGGAGCGGTTCGCATTGAGCTCCCCGATGGGCACGTACTCAACCGGAACGCAGGCGAACGCCTTGAACGCCAACGCCGTCTGCCCCGCCTCGTTCTGGACCTCGATGATGACGTCCTTGCGCACCGACACCGAACCCTGACCGGTTCGGGCCGCGGCCACCGCTTCGTCAGCCCATTGCTCCAAGGAGGTGTCATGCGTCCGGCCTCGCTCGATCACGAGCCGTGCCCAATGACGCACCGGCGAAGGCGGAGCGGCGAAGGCTCCCGCCCTTGTCGATCGGGGGTTGCGGACTCGTTCGAGCACCCCGGTGATGGCGTCACCAACCACCTTCCAGCCAGTCGGCCTGGCCTGCTCGCCCAGGGCGATCATCGGGCCCGGCTCCGGCTCCGGGGCCGGCCACGGGCGGGGCGGCGCCCAACGCAGCCCGGTCACCTTGTGGACGTCCGGGACGTGGCGACCGTCCCACCGGACTCGGAACCGGAAGCCCTTGTAGGGGTCGCACCGGTTGGCATTGACGCTGAACGGGGGCATGCTCAGTCGGCCGTCGGAGGGGGGTTGACGGTGAGATCGCGTTCCCAGCCCTCGTTCTCCAGGCGGATCGACTCGAAGACGGTGCCGCCCGTGGCCGAGAGGTTGGAGGTGGCTCGGTACTCCGAGACCCAGCACCGAAAGATCCGGTAGGCCCTGACCGCCCTGCCGGACGCGTCGTACAACTCGATCCTTACGTCCTTGCGGAAGTCCTTGAGAGAAACGGCACCGGCGGACGCTGGCGCGAAGTCGAAGACCTTGTCGGCCCAACGCTCGAACTCCACGTCGACGATGACGCCTCGTTCCAAGGTGACGGCGTGAAACGCGGTGCGCCCCGGTGATCTCCGGGCGAAGTTCGGACTGCCACCATCTCGGTGCACCACCACCTCGGTGGTCCGCCGCAGCGGTGACATCTTGGCGACCTCAGCCACGAAGCGCCCGTCCCACTTCACCCTGAAGGACAACGCCCGCTCGTCGTCGGGAGTCGGAGTCACGTGCCTCCCGAGAGAAGGGGACCGCAGATGGGAAGAACCTACCTTCCCGGGCGGCCCGGGTCGTGAAGGCCCAGCGACGGCGGTCGAGAGTGATAGCGACGGATCTGCCGATCAAGCGCCCTCACCGGCCGAGCGGCGGGTGGATAGCGTGCGGCGATGCAACTGCCCGAAGCGCCCGGGACCTGGTGGACGCCGCGCCGCTGGCCCACGTGGTCACGCTCAACGCCGACGGCAGCCCGCATGTCACCATCGTGTGGGTCGGCCTCGACGGGGACGAGCTCGTCTCCGGCCACCTGGGAAGCTGGCAGAAGCTGCGCAACGTGCAGCGCGATCCGCGGGTGGCGCTTTCGATGGAGGGCTCACGCCGCAACGAGATCGGCCTGGTCGAGTACCTCGTCGTCCACGGCCGGGCCCGCATCACCGAGGGAGGAGGCGCCGAGCTGCTCCAGCGCCTGGCCTACGCCTACGTCGGGCCGGGCGTGAAGTTCCCACCCTTCGACGACCCGCCTCCGGGGTTCGTCATGCACGTGCAGATCGAGCGCATCGGTGGCGTGGGGCCGTGGGTCGAAACCGCCGGTGGACGACGATGACGGTCCCCACAGGGTGGTGCATGATCGTGGAGGGCGAGCCCGGGATCTTCCCCGCGCCCATCGCCGGCGGCCTGGTGCGCCTCAACCGCTGGGTGCGTCGCCGCCTGGGACGGGCTCCGGGTCGGGACGACGAGGCCGCCGGCAAATCCGGGGCAGGACCGACCGAGCCCGACCAGCCGCCTGAACAACGAAGCCAATGAACCCGAAGCCACAGCCGACCCGGGCACACATCGGCCACCCGGAGCGTTACCGTAGAGGCGCCCGCACAGTGCGGGCCGAAGAAGGAGCCTGAAGATGCAGAGCAGCAACCCCGTTCTCACCCGGACCGGTACCTTCACCCGTGTCGGTGGTGGAACGCTGAACGTCCCGCCCACCGCCTCCACCGCGGAACTGGAGGCGATGTACGCCCGGCCGGGGCTGATGACCGTGGACAGCGTCGTGCTGCGCACCGGCATCCTGCTGGCCATCATCGCCACCACCGGCGCCGCCGCGTGGGTCTTGGACCTCGGGCAGGGGCCGGCCATCCTCGCCGCCATCGCCGGCTTCGTGCTGGCCATGGTCATCACCTTCAGGCGGGTCGCCAGCCCGCCGCTGATCATGGCCTACGCCGCCGTGGAGGGCGTCTTCCTCGGCGCCATCAGCCACGCCTTCAACAACGCGTATCCCGGCATCGTCGTACAGGCCGTGCTGGGCACGGGCACGGCATTCGCCGGCATGCTCGTCGCCTACCGCTCCGGGCGCATCCGGGTCACGCCCCGCTTCACCAAGATGGTCGTGGGCGCCGCCATCGGGCTCCTCGGGCTGATGGTCGTGAACCTGGTGGCCGGCCTGTTCACCAGCGGCGGGCTCGGCCTTCGCGACGGGGGGCCTCTGGCGATCGTCTTCAGCCTGGTCGCCATCGGCGTCGCCTGCCTCATGCTCGCCCTCGACTTCGACTACGTCGAGAAGGCCATCGCCGCCGGTGCGCCCGAGCGCGAGTCGTGGTTGGGCGCCTTCGGGCTCACGGTCACGCTGGTCTGGCTCTACATCGAGATCCTGCGCCTCATCAGCTACCTCAGGGACTGATCGAAACGCTTCAGCGGGCGACGGCCACCGTGATCTGGTCGGTGGCGCGCCGCGGCCCGCCGCGTGCTCTCAGCTCCTCAAGCCAAGAACTCCAGGCTGACGTTTAGGGCCCGATAGGTGTCCCGAGCACGCCGGTCGCGACTGGCAAGCGTGAGTCCATGCTCCGAAGCGGCGGCACCTACCAAGGCGTCGTACACCGATCCTCCCGCGATTCCTTCTGCCGCGAGTCGAGCGAGAAGCTTGCCGGCCGCATCCTCGCCGAGGAACCTGGACTGGGAGAAGTTCGACGCCAGAAGGCGCGCCACCGCCGCCGGCGTTCGACGCGCGGGCGGGGGAAGCCTGGTGAGGACCGAGAACGTCTCGAACGCAGCGTGGCCGGCGAGCCCGAGCCGTCGACCGGCCAGAGCATCGGAGGTGGCAGCGTGATGCTCGTGGTCCGTGACCAGGAGGGCCACCGCCACGCTGGTGTCGACGAGCAGGTCCGGGTCTCGACGGTTACCTCTGGTCTGCATCACGAAGGGCCTGCACCGCGGCGTCGTCGATGATCGAGCCGGAGGGTGGGATCACCAGCCGTCCGCCCCGCTCGACCAGGGAGTCCTCTGCGAGGGGCTCCACCCGGAGCCCGGCTCCATCAGCGACGATCTCGACAGGGCCGGGGCGAAGACCGAGACGGTCGCGCATGAGCTTGGGGATCACCAGCCGTCCTGCCTCGTCGATGGTTGCTTTCATGCCTCGACGCTACCACTCGAATGGTTGACATCTTCCACCGTGGTCATCCCGACTGTGCCCCACCGGGCGAGGCGGGCGAGGCGCCGGCTACGGGCCTCGATTGCGTCTCCGGTTGTGGAAACCGCAGGCCAAGCGGCCGTTCTTGGTCGTGGTGGGCCCGCCGGCGCTCCAGGGCTCCTTGTGGTCTATCTGGCACTGCTCGACAGGAACGTCGCAGTACTCGTGGAAGCACTCCCGGTCGCGCACCTGCACCGCTCGGCGGGTGGCGCCGGCGAAGATGCGCCGAGCCACACCCACGTCGATCACCCGGGAGGGGCCGTCGAACACGATGCGCTCGATCCACGCCTCGTCCAGCCAGTCCACCAGCGATCCGGGGTTCACCACTGTACCGTTGGCCAGCTCGCAGATGCGCCCGGCCAGGGTCTCGAAGCCCACGAACACACTGAACAGAGGCTCGGGGCGCCGGCCGTCAGCGGGAGCCGTGCCCGAGCGCCGCGCCATCTCCACCACCGCATCGGCTCGGCGCTGAGCCGGCGTACGAGCCAGGTCGCCAACCCCGGCCCGGTCCCCCAGCCGCTCTCGGGCCTCGGCCCAGTCGACCTCGAACAGCTCCCTTTCGATCCGGCGAAGCTCGTTGTCCACCACGGCCCCGCTGATGGGATCGAGCACCAGGTCCCCGAACCACATGCCGCCAAAGCTCTGGGAGAGATGCATCTTGCGCTTGTCGCGGTTGTCCTTGGCCTCGTTCTCGGTCCCGTCGGGATCGGCGTGCTGCGCCCAGTAGGCCAGCACCCGGGAGAAGGTGGAGAAGTGAAGCTTCTTGGCTTCGCCCACCAGCATCTCCTCGTCGCGCTCCAGCGCCTCCTCGGTGGCCGGCTTGCGCACCCCCACCAGTGACGAGACATGCGAGTCGTGGATGTCGCCGGCCAGCCAGGCGTCTTCAGTCGCCGGCAGGTGACGAAGCTCTCGTCCCAACCGAACCCGGCGATGGGCGCTGGTGGGAGGAAGGTGACAGCGCGCCCGAAGCCAGGCAGCAGCCGAGCGGGCGCCATCGGCGTCCCATTCGCCCGCGGCGTCGAACGCCGCCGTGGCCGTGGTGGTCACCGCCTCCAGGCGGGCCAGGCAACGGTGCAGCTCCACGATGGTCTCGCTGTCGCGCAGGTCGATGGGGTCGCTCTCGCACAACTTGTCCAGCTCCGCCTTCAACCCTTCCAACACGTCGCAATCGTACATGCGTTCGGTACCCAAACGCAAGCGAAAAAGCCTTGTTCCACAAGGGTTTTTCCCTCGCTGGGCGCTCCTGCCCGAGGGCTACGTGGGCGCGCGGGTCACAGGGCCAGGTGGATCCGCAAGGCCCGCTGAGTCTGGTCGCCAGGCCGTCAGCGCTGCTCCGGTGAGCGCCGAGTTCGAGGGCTACGGCGTGGGCGCGGTGGTGCTGGTCGGCGCCGTCGTGGTGCTGCTGCTGGTCGGCTGCGTCGTCGTGGTGGTGGTCGGCTGCGTCGTCGTGGTGGTGGTCGGCTGCGTCGTCGTGGTGGTGGTCGGCTCCGTCGTGGTGGTGGTCGGCTGCGTCGTGGTGGTCGGCTCCGTCGTGGTCGTGGTCGTCGGGGCCTCCGTCGTGGTGGTGGGGGCTTCGGTCGAGGGCGTCGTGGCAGGGGGCTCCGTGGTCGCCGTCACCGTGGTCGGCGTGGCGGGAGCAGGCCTGCGGGCCCGGGGCGCCCGGCTGGTGGGTACAGCCGGCGCCGTGGTGGTGACGACCGGGAGCGCCGTTGTCGCCGGGGCGGTGGGCGTGGTGGTGGCCGGCGCGGTCGCGACCCTCGGCGGCGGGGCTGGCTGCGGGCGGCGGGGAGAGGGGCGGTTGATGGCGATCAGCCCGCCGACGGCAATGAGCACGAACGGCAGCAAGACGAGCACCATCAGGCGGTGGGCCAGAGGAGTCGCCGGCGGCTTGGGCGAGGACGCCGGCGCCAGGTCGACCCGCTCCACCGGCTCAGCCCTCGCCGATGCGGAGGGCACGGCCGTTGCCGCGATGGGGGGCGTCGGCTGCCGGTCCGTATCCAGCTCGGTGTCCGGCTCCGTCTCCGGCTCGGTAGACACTCCGCCCTCGCGGCCGTCGTCCAGGACGAAGTCGGCGGCGGCGCGGATGAAGGAGAAGCCGCCCGGCGAGGAAGGAGCGTCTCCGGCTTCGCCCTCGCGGGCCGTTGTCGTGCTCTCGTCCATGTGGCCCAGCCTCGTGCGCGCAACTTACCCGGGCCAGACCGGGTAGGGCGTCGTTCCCTTCATCGGCGGTTCGAACCCCCACCTTGAGCCGTCATCGGTCCTGCGAGAGGAGCGTTTGCCACTCTCTTCCGTCATACACTCTAACCTTTCCGTATGACCATGATCAGCTTCCGGATGGACGACAGCGACGCCGCCCAGGTGCAGGCTTGGGCACGACGTCTGGGAATCCAGCGTTCCGAGTTGGTGCGCGAAGCGCTCCGCCGTCACCTGCTGCGACTCGCCAGCGAGGACGACGCCGCCAGTTGGGAGAAGGCACAGTTCACCGAGGCCGAACAGGCACTGGCCCGCGTCGGCGACTGGGGTCCCGCCGAAGACTGGGCGGATTGGGCGGATGCAACGCGGTGAGATCTGGTTCGCCACCACGCCCGGTGGCGACCGACCGGTGCTCGTGCTCACCCGCGATCCCGTCGCCGATCGCATCAGCGCAGTGGTCGTCGCCGCCCTCACCCGCACCCGGCGCGGGCTCACCTCCGAGCTCGACCTCTTTGCTGCCGACGACGGCGTCCCCACCGACTGCGTCGTGAACTTCGACAATGTCCACACCGTCCCGAAGAACGTCTTCCGCCGGCGGGTGACCAGCCTCTCCCCGGCACGCATGGCTCAGGCCTGCCGGGCCCTGGTCGCCGCAACAGGCTGCTGAACCGCGAGGAAGGGACGGGGCGGCGGCATCGCCATGAACGACCGGTGAACGCTTGGCGCACGCTCCGGAACCGGGGCGATCGAGCGCGACGCGGCCGCCTAGGGTCGCCCTGTGCAGCTCCTGTTGGCCGGTGTTGCTCTCCTCGCATGCGCCGCTGCGGCATGGCTGGCTTTCCTCCATCGCCACACCACCCGCCGGTTGGGCGAGCAGCTGCGGGCGGTCACGGCCCGGCTGGATAGGGCCGAGCCGGCCCGGCCCCCGGCGCAACAGGACCTGGCCGGCCGCCTGGCCGGCCTCGGCGCCGCCGCCGATGCCGCCCTTTGCCGGTTGGCCGAGGCCGAAGAGCGCGCAACGGCGCTGGAGGCCGTGCTGGACGCCGTTCCCCTCGGCGTGATCGTCACCGGGCCCGCCGGCCGGGAGCTCCTCAGGAACCACCGGGCCGACGACCTGGTGGGCACGAGGCCGGCTGACGCGCTGGCGTCGGGGGTGGTCGCCGAGCTGATGGCCGTCGCCGGCGGCGGCGACACCGAGACCCGCCCGCTCGAGCTGTCCGGGCCGCCCCGGCGGACGCTCTCGCTCACCGCGGTCCCACTCGCCGGAGGCGCCGCCGCCGTCGTCGTCGAGGACGTGTCCGACCGCCGGCGCCTCGATGCCGTGCGCCGTGACTTCGTGGCCAACGTGAGCCACGAGCTGAAGACGCCGGTGGCAGCCCTCGGGCTGCTGGCCGAGGCGCTCGTCTCCGAGGACGACCTGGGCGTGGTGCGCCGGCTCGGTGGGCGCATCCAGGACGAGGCCTTCCGCGTCAACCGGGTCATCGACGACCTCCTCGACCTCAGCCGGATCGAGGGCGAGGCCACGTCCGGCCACGCGCCGGTGCCCGTCGACGCAGTGGTGGCCGAGGCCGTCGAGCACGTTCGGCCGGCGGCGGATTTCCGCGGCATCGGCATCCTCGCCGGCGAGGTGCCCCGGTCCTGGAGCATTCTCGGGGAGCGCCGCCAGCTCGTGTCGGCCCTGGTCAACCTGCTCGAGAACGCGGTGAAGTACTCCGACGACGGCGGCGACGTGAGCCTTCGCGCCCGCACGGACGGCGCCACCATCGCCCTCGAGGTCGAAGACCGCGGCGTCGGCATCCCCTCCCGGGAGCTCGACCGCATCTTCGAGCGCTTCTACCGGGTGGACCGGGGGCGCGGACGCGCCACCGGCGGTACCGGGCTGGGGCTGTCCATCGTCCGCCACGTGGCCGCCAACCACGGTGGCGACGTCCGGGTGAGGTCGGTGGAGGGCGAAGGATCGGTCTTCACGCTGCTGCTCCCCGCCCAGCCCCGTCCCATGGAGCTGGGCGCGCTGGCCTCTGAGGCCGGATGAGCGTCGAGGTGGCCGACACCAGCCCCACCGTGCTCATCGTGGAGGACGAGGAGTCCTTCGTCGACGCCCTCACCGTGGGGCTCAAGCGCGAAGGCTTTCTCGTCCACGTGGCCCGGGACGGCATCGCCGCGCTCGGCGTGTTCGACGCGATCAAGCCGGACCTGGTGCTGCTGGACGTGATGCTGCCCCGCCTGTCGGGTGTCGACGTGTGCCGGGAGATCCGACAGCGGTCGCGCACGCCCATCATCATGGTGACGGCCAAGGGCTCGGAGATCGACACCGTCGTCGGCCTCGAGATCGGCGCCGACGACTACGTCACCAAGCCCTACCGCCTCCGCGAGCTGGTGGCGCGCATGCGAGCCGTGCTGCGCCGCTCACCCCGCCAGGACGAGCCGCTGAGCGACGGCAGCGTGCTGGAGGTCGGCGACGTCCGCCTCGACCCCGCACGCCACGAGGTCACCGTGCGGGGCGAGCAGGTGGCGCTCCCGCTCAAGGAGTTCGAACTGCTCGAGCTCCTCCTCGACAACGCCGGGCGGGTGCTCACGCGAGAAACCCTCATCGACCGCATCTGGGGGACGAACTACTTCGGCGACACCAAGACGCTCGACGTGCACGTCAAGCGGCTGCGCTCGAAGCTCGAGGAGGACCCCTCCCAGCCCCGGCGCATCGTCACCATCCGGGGCCTCGGCTACCGCTACGAGCGCTGACGGCGGGTCTGCGAGACTGCCGGCGTGGTCGAGACCAGGAAGCGCTATCACGAGCAACTGGACGAAATGAAGCAGGGCACCGTGCGCCTGGCCGCCATGGCCATCGAGGAGATCGCCGCCGGCACCCGAGCGCTGCTCGACGCCGACCTGGCCGCGGCCGAGCGTGTCGTCGCTTCGGACAAGGACATGGACGTGCTCACCCACGCCATCGAGGAGCAGGCCTACGTCGTGCTGGCCCGCCAGAGCCCCCTGGCCAGCGAGCTGCGCACGGTCATCGCCATCCTGCGGGTGATCCACGAGATCGAGCGCTGCGGCGACCTCATCGTCAACGTGGCCAAGGCCACCCGCCGGCTCTACCCCCACGCCCTCGACCCCAAGGTGCGGGGACTGCTCGAGCGCATGGGCTCCCAGGCCGCCGACCAGCTCCGCCTGGCCATCAACGCCTTCTCCGATGCCGACGTCGGGGAGGCCGCCGCCCTCGAGGACATGGACGACGTGATGGACGACCTCCAAAAGACGCTGTTCCGGGCCATCTTCGCCGCCGGCGCGCCGGACGAGGCGGCCCTCCAGCGCGCCGTCCAGGTGGCCCTCGTCGGCCGCTACTACGAGCGCATCGCCGACCACGCCGTCAACGTCAGCGACAAGGTCCGCTTCATGGTGACGGGGTCGTGGCGGCATGGGGACGACGACGAGCACGAACAACCGGTCGACGGCCGGTAGGGGCGTTCAACCGAAGCGGCCGGTGATGTAGTCCTCGGTGCGGCGGTCGGCGGGGGTGGTGAAGATCCTCTCGGTGCGGTCGAGCTCCACGAGCACACCCGTTCGCTCCTGGCCGTCCTTGGTCACCTCGGCGGTGAAGAACGCGGTGCGGTCCGAGACGCGCGCCGCCTGCTGCATGTTGTGGGTGACGATGACGATGGTGTAGTCACGCTTGAGCTCGATCATGAGCTCCTCGATGCGGTTGGTGGCCAGGGGGTCGAGGGCCGAACACGGCTCGTCCATGAGGATGACCTCGGGGCGCACGGCGATGCAGCGGGCGATGCACAGCCGCTGCTGCTGGCCCCCGGACAGCGACAGGCCGCTCTTCTTGAGCTTGTCCTTGACCTCGTCCCACAGCGCCGCCTTCTGCAGCGACTCCTCCACCAGGTCGTCCATGCTCGCCGGCTTCATGCCGTTCACCCGGGGCCCGAAGGCCACGTTGTCGTAGATCGACTTGGGGAACGGGTTGGGCTTCTGGAACACCATCCCGATGCGCCGGCGCACCTCGATGGGGTCGACGTCGGGGCCGTACAGGTCCTGGCCGTGGTAGTGGATGCGCCCTTCCACGTGGGTTCCCGGAGTGAGCTCGTTCATGCGGTTGAGGCAACGGATGAAGGTGCTCTTGCCGCAACCCGACGGCCCGATCACGGCGGTGATCTGGTGGCCCTCCACGTCCATGGTGATGTCGCGGATGGCCCGGAAGCTGCCGTAGTAGAAGCTGAGGCGCTCCACCCCCAAGACGGCCCCGGCCGTGGGTCTGCCCTGAGGCTCGGTCGACGTCGAAGGACGGACCTCGGGACGGCGAAGGCGGCGCTCGTCGGCCGGGAGGTCGGTCACGGGCGGGACCACCGTGGCCGAAGGATCGGGCATCGGGCTCACCACCGGGTCGTGAACCGGTTGCGGAGGAAGATGGCCACCGAGTTCATGGCCAGCAGCATGGCCAACAGCACGATGCTGGCGGCGGCGGCAGCCTCGGCGAAAGCGGCCTGGGGCCGACCCGTCCAGTTGAAGATGAGCACGGGCAGGGCCGAGAACGGGTCGCGGACGTCGTCGGGCGTGTTGAAGATGGCCACCGAGGCGCCGATGACCAGCAGGGGCGCCGTCTCGCCGATGGCCCGCGAGAGCGAGAGGATCACGCCGGTCATGGTGCTCGGCAGGGCCGCCGGGAGCACGTGGTGGCGGACAGCCTGCCACTTGGTGGCGCCGAG
Organism: Actinomycetota bacterium; assembly: GCA_002861595.1. Lineage (GTDB taxonomy): Bacteria > Actinomycetota > Acidimicrobiia > Acidimicrobiales. The sequence continues at coordinate 5,854 of PJQG01000059.1, read as the reverse complement.
GGCGTAGGCGGCCAGGCGGACCGAATCGGGCACGGCCCGCACCGCCTCCCGGGCGGCGATGATGATCAGGGGCAAGCTCATCACGGCCAGGGTGAGGCCGCCGGCCAGCAGGCTGGGGCCCATCCCCAGGAAGCGCACGAACACGCCGAGGCCCAGGATGCCGTAGACCACCGAGGGCACGCCGGCCAGGTTGGCGATGTTGGCCTCCACGAAGTTGGTCAGCCGGTTCCTGGGGGCGAACTCCTCCAGGTACACCGCGGCGCCCACGCCGACGGGAAAGCTGAACAACGCGGTGAGGCCCATGAGCCAGACGGTGCCGTGCAGCGCGGCCTTGATGCCGGCGCGGGCCGGGAAGCGGGACACGAAGTTGCCGAAGAACTCACCGGGATCGCCGGCCAGGCGGTCCCAACCCTGGTCGTACACGGTCCACAGGAGCAGGCCGAGGAAGACCACGCCGAGGAAGGTGCCGAGGAACAGGGCGCCGGCGTACACCGAGTCGAGCACGATGCCAACCACGTTGCGGCTCGTGCCCCGCCGCAGGGCTGCGGACGGGCCGGGGACGGCGACGGTGGTCACTGGTAGGCCTGGCGGAAGCGGCGGACGAGGCGGATGCTGAGCAGGTTCATGGCCAGGGTGATGACGAACAGCGTGGCGCCGACGGCGAACAGCGACTGGTAACGGACCGATCCCGCCGCCGCCTCGCCGCCCACCGTCTGGGCAATGTAGGCGGTGAGGGTCTGGATCGACTCGAAGAAGTTGGTCGTGAGGTTCGGGGTGTTGCCGGCGGCGATGGTGACGGCCATCGTCTCTCCCACGGCCCGCGACACACCGAGGATCACCGAGGCGGCGATGCCGGACAGGGCCGCGGGCACGACCACGCGAAGGGACACGACCCTCTTGGTGGCGCCCATGCCGAAGGCCGCCTCCCGCAGGGCATGGGGCACCGACCTCATGGCGTCCTCGCTGATCGAGGCGATGATGGGCAGGATCATGAGGCCCACGGCGATGGCGCCGGCGGCGGCGTTGAAGATGAAGACCCGGTCCTCGCCGAACACCGGGCGCAGCAGGGTGGGGGTGATGAAGTTGAGGGCGAAGAACCCCACCACCACGGTGGGGATGCCGGCCAGGACCTCGAGCACCGGCTTGACCACCCCCCGCACCCGGGGCCGGGCGTACTCCGACAGGTAGATGGCGGTGGCCAGGCCCAGGGGGACGCCGACCAGGAGGGCGCCGGCGGCGATCATGAGCGAGCCGTTGAGGAGGGGCAGGACGCCGAAGTCTCCGGCCTCGATCCGCCCCCCGAGCGGTGCCCAGCGGGTCCCGGTGAGGAACTCGAAGATGGGCACCTCGGCGAAGAAGCGCGCCGCCTCGCTGGCCAGCACGGCCACGATGCCGACGGTGACGAGGATGGACACCACGGCGCACAGCAGCAACAGCCCGACCACCACCCGCTCCCCCGGGCGGGAGCGACGCCGCGTGACGCCAAGGTCGGGAGCCTGGAGGGGGATCGCCATAGCGGGGACGGCGCGGATGCTACTGCTCGGCCCTCCGGGCCGGCCGTATCGCCGCATGGCGGTTCAGGAACCGCTGGCCAGGAGGTCGAGGCCCTTCTCGTAGTCCTCCTTGGGGGCCGGGGTGTAGCCGACGTCGGCGATGAGCTGCGGAGTGACCTCCAGATAGAACCGCACGAACTGCCGGACCTCGGGGCGGGCCAGGGCCGTCTCCTTCACGTAGATGAAGAGGGGCCGGCTCAGCGGGTAGGCGCCCGACTCGACGGTGGCGGCGCTCGGCTCCACGCAGGTGGCGTCCTCACCGGACACCTCGATGGCCTTCAGCTTCTCCTTGTTCTCGTTGAAGTAGGCGAAGCCGAAGTAGCCCCACGAGCTCCTCTCCCCCTCGATGCCCTGCACCAGGGTGTTGTCGTCCTCCGACGCCGTGTAGTCCGAGCGGGGCTTCAGGCTCTCGGGCTTGTCGGGGTCGCCCAGCACCTCCTCCACGAAGAAGTCGTAGGTGCCCGAGTCGGTGCCCGGGGCGAAGATGGCGATCTTCTCCTTGGGGAACTTCGGGTCGACCTGGTCCCAGGTGCTGGCCCCGCCCTCCTTGAAGATGTCCGCCATCTGCTCGAGGCTGAGGCACTCGAGGAACGTGTTGTCAGCCGAGGTGACCACGGCCAGGCCGTCGAGGCCGACCCGGAACTCGGTGAAGGCCACGCCGGCTGCCGCGCAGGCCTGCTTCTCCTCGTCCTTGATGGCCCGGGAGGCGTCGGCGATGTCGATCTCGTCGGCACACAGCTTCTTGAAGCCGCCACCGGTGCCCGACGTGCCCACCGAGACCTGCACGCCTTCCTGCTCGTTGCGGAACTCCTCGGCGATGGCCTCGCTGACGGGAGCGACGGTGGACGAGCCGTCGATCACGATGGAGCCGCCCGAAGTGACGTTGTCGTCGGTGCCGCCGCACGCTTCCAGCACGAGCAGCAGCGCCAGCGACGCTGTCACTGCGCCTGCCCTCCGGGTGCGGGATCGCCTCATGAGCCCCGTTGCCTCCTGTTGGTTGGTGACGCGGACCGGAGGTCCGCCCTGACGGAACGCAAGCTACGAGGGCCCGCTGGCCGGGGGGCCACTGCGAGATGGACGGCGGGTGAACGAGGCGGGAACATCGTCGCTACGCCGGCTCGGCGGCGTCGACTGCGGGCGGAAGGCAGCGCGCCGCCAGCCAGGTGGTGAGGGGCACGGCCGCCACCAGGCCGATGCTGCCGACCAGGGTGCGGACGATCTCGACGGCGACCACCTCGCTGTTGGCGATCGACGCCAAGGACTGCTCGGCCAGGACGAAGAGCACGAACAGCGGCATGGAGGCGCCGGCGTAGGCCAGGAAGAGCGTGTTGACGGTGGAGGCGACGTGGTCGCGCCCGATGCGCAAGCCGGCGCCGTAGATGCGCCGGGCCGACATGGCGGGGTCGGCGGCTCGCAGCTCCCACACCGCCGAGGCCTGGGTCACGGTCATGTCGTCGATGGCGCCCAGCGCGCCGACCACGACGCCGGCCAGCAGGAGCCCCCGAAGGTCGATCCGTCCCGTCACCGAGGAGAGGAAGGTCGCCTCCTCGCTCCCGAAGCCCGAGAACCGGGCCACCTCCACGAAGGCGACGGCGAGCACGGCGGTGATGACGAGGCTGGCGAGGGTCCCGAGCAGTGCGACGGTGGTCATGACGGTGAAGCCGTGGGCGGCGTAGAGCGCGACGAAGGAGATGGCGGCCGCGGCCACGACCGAGACGGCGATCGGGCTCCGGCCGTCGATGATCGCGGGCAGCGCGAACGCCACCAGCACGATCACGGTGGCGACGAGGCCGGCGAGGGCCGTCACACCACGGAGGCGGCCCAGCACCACGACGGAGACGGCGAACAGCACGGCGAGCCAGAGCAGCACCGGCTTGCGACCGCGGTCGGCGAGGTTGTACTGGAAGCCGGGCTCGGCGCCGGGCGAGTAGCTCAACACGATGCGATCGCCCTCGTCGAGGTCCGGGGTCATGGCCGACTCCGGGAACTCGAGGCTGGTGACGTCTCCCTCGTCGGGCCCGCCCAGCACCTCCACGTGCACCAGGTCGCATTCGATGCCCGCCTCCGGCGGGCTGTTCACGCAACCCGCGGGGTCGACGTCCACCACCTTGGCGTCGACGAAGTCGAAGCTGCTCAGCTCCCCGAGGTCCGGTCGGCCGAGGGGGTCGCCGGGCCTGAGCACCACCATGCCGGCGACCGTGAGGAGGGCAAGGACGACGGCCGCGGCGGTCACCACCCGACGGGCGCCGGGGTCGACGGGCTGGTCGTGGCGGTGCGCCATGCTCGTCGCAGTCTCCTGGCTTCAGGAGGGCCCGGCGCGGACCCCCTGCCAGTCGAGGCCGGGCTGGGCGGCCGCCACCTCGTCCGCCCTGCGCTGCAGGGCGTGGGCCAGGGCCGCCACCACCGCCTCGGTGGCCAGGGGCCGCTGGCGGGCCAGGGCGGCGGTGATCCGGGGCAGGTCCTCGGCCGGCATCCCCGCCTTCACGAAGGGCTCCCACACGTGCTCCACGAACAGGGCCACGAACCGGTCGGCCAGCGCGTCGGTGGCGGCGAGGATGTCGGCGGCGACGTCGAGGACGGCCGGGATCGGCACGCCGTCGGCCGCCAGCTGGGCGCCGGCGTCGAGCAGCGCGGGGCTGGGCGCCACCAGAGCGTCGCCGTCGGGCACGACCAGCGCGAGCTCGAGGGCCCGCCGGGCGCTGTCGGGGTCGATGCCGGGGAACAGGGTGGCCAGCTCCGCGGGCGAGACGGGCCGGGGCTGCTCGGTGGTGAACGGCTGGGCCAGCGCGGCTTCGAAGCCGAGCACGTCGTCCAGGCTGCGGCGGGCCTCCCACGCCTCGGCCAGCTCCCGGATGGCCGTGAGGGGGTAGCCCCGTCGCAGCATGCTCAGCACCAGGCGAAGCCGGGCCAGGTGGGCCTCTCCGTACCAGGCCCGCCGCCCGTCCCGCCGGGGCGGGGGCAGCAGCCCCCGCTCCTGGTAGAGGCGCACGTTGCGCACCGTCGTGCCCGCCCGCCGGGCCAGGTCGTCGACCGACCACTCCTCCGGCGAGGGCGTCACCGGAAGACCTTAGACGTCAGCTGAGGATTCCCTGTTGATTGTGCCATTGATCGATGGTACAGTTGGTCCATGACCGCCGCCGGCTCTCCCATCGACTGGGTCTACGTCATGGCCCCCTTCTGGCTGTACGGGATCATCGTGCTCGCCCTCCTGGCCTTGGGCTCCAACGGGGAGGCGACCAACCCGGTCACCGTGTTCTTCAAGCGCATCTCCACCAGCCTGGAGACGGCCACCGGCCTGCCCGGGTGGTCCATGGCCGGCGCCCTCACCGGGCTCACCTTCCTCGCCGTGGCCGCCATGGGGCTGTACTGGGACGTCGCCTTCCACATCGACAACGGCCGCGACAAGGAGCTGTTCACGCCTTCCCACGTGATGATCCTGCTCGGCCTCGGGGGCCTGGTGTGGTCGGCGGGCACGGCCGTGGTCTTCGCCAGCCTCGACCGGGCCCCGGTCCGCCTGCGGCTGGGCCCGCTGCGCCTTCCCTGGTCGGCCCTGGCCCTGGCCGGCCTCGGCATCGGCGGCGTGGCCGCCTTCCCCCTCGACAACCTCTGGCACGAGGCCTACGGCGTCGACGTCACCCTCTGGAGCCCCACCCACCTGCAGCTGGTGGCCGGCGGCGGCCTCGGGCCGATCGCCGTGTGGCTCATGATCCGCGAGGGCGCCAAGGAGTGGGCCGGCCAGCGCTCCCCCACCGTCCTCGGCCGGGTGATCGAGGTGACCACCTTCGGCGCCATCCTCACCGGGCTGTCCACCTTCCAGGGCGAGTTCGACTTCGGCATGCCCCAGTTCCAGGCCCTGTACCTGCCGGTCCTCATCGCCGTCGCCGGCGCCATGGCCCTGACCGCGGCCCGGGTGGCGCTCGGCCGCGGTGGCGCCCTCCTCGCCGTGGTGGGCTTCGTGATCCTGCGGGGTGCCCTCGCCCTCCTCGTCGGCGGCTCCCTCAACCACACCGTGCCCCGGTTCCCGCTGTACCTGGCCGCCGCGCTGGCCGTCGAGGCGGTCGCCTTCCTGCTGGGGACGCGGCGCCGGCTGCGCTTCGCCTTGGTCGCCGGCGCCGCCGTCGGCACCGCCGGCCTGGCCGGCGAGCTGGCCTGGGTCAAGTTGTCGGGTTGGGCCGACCTGGCGCCGGCGCTGCTGCCCAAGGCGGTGGTCTTCGCCACACTGGCGGCGGTGGCCGCGGCCGTCGTCGGCACCGCCCTGAGCCAGGCCGCCGGCCGGGGTGAGGCGGCAGCGGACGGGGACG
>PJQG01000060.1 GCA_002861595.1 Actinomycetota bacterium | reverse complement strand
CAGCCGGAACGGGTCCTCGTCGAGCAGTCCGGCGACGAGGTAGCAGACCGCGGCCGAGTGCTTGCACGGGTCGGCCCAGTCGGGGCACGAGCAGCGGGGCTGGAGCTCGCCGGCGTCGGGGAGCAGGGCCACGCCGGCGCCGCGGGCGTCCTCGACCACTGCGGGATCGAGCTCGCCGTCGACCAAGGCGGCGGCGTGGGCCGCCTTGGCCGCCACCGCCCCCACGACGGCCGCCCACTCGGCGTCGGACAAGGTCCGCACCCGGATGCGCACCTTGTACGGACTTCGTCGCCGGCCCCACACCGACGCCAGCACCTCCCCGGGCGCCACCCGAACGTCCTCCACCCGGCTGCTACGGGCGTAGGTCCGGCCCCGGGGCAGCCGGTTCGGGTCGAGGCGGGCGCCGTGCTCGAGGGCGTCGACCCACGCCCTTCCCCACCACGTCTCGGCGAAGCCCCGCCTGGCCATCACACCGCCCCACGAACGGCCGGGGCGTCGCCACCCAGGCGGACCAGCGCGGCCAGCTCGTCGTCCCCCAGCTCCGACACCCACCCTTCACCCACCCCGACCACGCGGTCGGCCAGGTCCCGCTTCGTGGTGAGCAGCGACGCGATGCGCTCCTCCACCGTGCCCTCGGTGACGAGCCGGTGGACCTGGACGGGCTGGTCCTGGCCGATGCGCCATGCTCGGTCGCTGGCCTGGTCCTCGACCGCCGGGTTCCACCAGCGGTCGAAGTGCACCACGTGGGTGGCCCGGGTGAGGTTGAGGCCGGTCCCGCCCGCCTTGAGCGAGATGACGAAGGCGTCGGCCTCGCCGGCCTGGAACCGGTCGACCATCTCCTCCCGCGCCTTGACCGGCACCGACCCGTGCAGGAACAGGGTGCGCAGGCCGGCGGCACCCAGGTGGCGCTCGAGCAGCCGACCCATGGCGACGTACTGGGTGAACACCAGGGCGTGGGCGCCCTCGTCGGCGATCACCGCGAGGAGGTCGGCGACGGCGTCGAGCTTGCCCGACCGGCCCGGCAGCGGGCCGGACTGGCCGAGGTAGTGGGCGGGGTGGTTGCAGATCTGCTTGAGGGCGGTGATCAGCTTGAGCACCAGCCCGCGGCGCTCGATGCCCTCGGCCTCGGCGATGCGGGCCAGCGTCTCCTCGACGACGGCGCGGTACAGCGTGGCCTGCTCGGCCCCGAGGGCCACGAACCGGTCGGTCTCGGTCTTGGGGGGCAGCTCCGGGGCGATGGTCGGGTCTGACTTGCGGCGGCGCAGCACGAACGGCCGCACCAGGGTGGTGAGGGTACGGGTGGCCTCCTCGTCTCGGTCGCGCTCGACGGGCATGGCCACCTCCCGGCGGAATCGCTCCAGCGGGCCGAGCAGACCCGGCGTGGTCCAGTCCAGGATGGCCCACAGCTCGGTGAGCCGGTTCTCGACGGGCGTGCCGGTGAGAGCGAAGCGGGCGCCGGCCGGGATCGACCGCAGGGCCCGGGCCGTGCGCGACAGCGGGTTCTTCACCGCCTGCGCCTCGTCGGCGGCGACGATCCCCCACCCGACGGCCGCCAGCGCCTCGCTGTCGCGGCGGACGACGCCGTAGGTGGCGACGACGATGTCGCCGTTCCCGAGGTCGTCGAGGGTGCGGGCGGAGCCGTGGAAGCGACGGACAGCGACACCGGGAGCGAAGCGGTGCGCCTCCCGCTGCCAGTTCCCGACCAACGAGGCCGGGCACACGACCAGGGTGGGGCGGTTCGTGGCGGGGTCGTCGCCGCGGGCGAGGTGCAGTGCCAGAAGCTGGATCGTCTTGCCGAGGCCCATGTCGTCGGCCAGCACACCGCCCACGCCGAGGTCGGCCATCTCGGCCAGCCAGGCCAGGCCCCGCTCCTGGTAGGGGCGGAGGGTGGCGTTGAGCCCCACCGGCGGCGCCAGCGGCCGGTGCCCGTCGGCGGCAAGGGCTGCCAGCCGCGCCGCCAGGTCGCCCAGGGGGCCGACCACGTCGGCCTCGACCCGCTCGCCGTCGACCTCGATGGTGCTGCCGAGGGCAGCGGCCAGCGCGGCTCCGGCCCCGATCTTGCGACGCCGCCCGAGGAGGGCCAGGCGCTCGGGGTCGGCCCGCACCCACCGGCCCCGAAGGCGCACCACCGGGCGCTTGGCGTCGGCGAGGATGGCGAGCTCCTCGTCGGTCAGCTCCTCCCCGTCCAGGGTGGCCCGCCAGCGCAGCTCGCACAGGGACTCGAGCGTGAAGCCGGCGCCGGTGACGGCTGCCGGCGCGGCGATCTGGGGCCGAAGCTCGACGGGACGCAGGACGTCGATGGGCCACAGGACCTGCACGCCGGCGGACGCGAGATCCTCGACGACGGGGCCGAGCAGGTCGGCCGCCTCGTCGTCGTCGAGGACGAGGCGCTCGGGACGAGCGTCGTCGAGCAGGCGGCCGAGCGGCGGCCACACCCGCGAGCCGCGCCGCAGCGACAGGAGCATGGCCGTCTCGGCCTCCTCGCCGAAGCGGGCGACGACGGCATCGGGCGCCGCCCACAGGTCGGCTGCGCTCACCAGGAGGCTCGGGTCCCGCCTGCTCTGCAGCTGGAGAACGGCGAGGAACTCGGCGTCGGGCGGATCAGGCGGCTCGAGGCGCAGCGACGCCGACGCCTCGTCACCCGTCCCGGTGGTGACCGTGGCCAGCCAGTCGGCGACGCCGGAGACGTCCACAGCGGCGCCGTTGACGCTGTCCTCGACCCATCGGCCGGCGTGTCGCCTCGGGGCGGGGCGGGCACGACGGCGCGGTGCCTGTCGTCCACCCTCGGGCGGAGCGGCGAAGGCGTTGTGGCCGGCGGTGAGCGGCGCTGCCGCCGTGCGGGGAAGGAGGTCGGCGACGGCGTCCGAGAACGAGGCGACGGCGACGGCGGGCGACACCACGCGCAGCGGCTTCGAGTTCGGGACGGCCACGGCGTGGGCCGCGGGTGGAAGGGCCGCCGCCAGCTCGGCCCGGCGACCGACGTCGGCGGCGTCGAGGGGGCCGAGGACCCAGACGTCGGACCCGTCGCTCCCGACGCTCGGCAGGAGCCGGCCGCGGGCGACGAGGTCGACGGCCAGTCGGGCCGCCACCGCCCATGCCCGCACCGAAGCCGAGACGTCGGCGGCCGCCGGCAGGCACACCAGGTCGTCGATGGCGTCGCTCAGTGGCAGCCGGCGGACGGGAAGCCTCCGGCGACGGACGTGCGAGCCGGCGGGGACGACGAGCTCGAGCTCGGTGTCAGCACCCTCGATGGGAGCCGTAGCGCCTGCGGTCCACAGGGCCAGCCAGCCGTGGCGAGGGGCGCCGGTGACGAACGTCGCCTCCACCCCGGACCACCACACCGCAGCGACCGTAGTGGCGGCGTGAGGCTTTGGCGCGAGACGTCGGCCGCCGGCGTCGACGAGGCACCCGGCCTACGCCCGCCGTATGCGGATCATGGCCGCGATCACGCATGAGGGTCCCTGGAAGGTGCGTACCGGGGCGACAGCCACGATGAGGACAGGTACGTCGAGCACCGACCAGCCGATCGCGGCGCGTGGCTTCTCCACGGCCACGTTCATGAGCGCTGTCAGCAATGGCGCGCTTGGCGGTGGCCGGACCATCGACGGGGGCGCCCGTCGCGGCCGAGGCGCCGAGGATAGACGCTTGCCGCCCACGCCTTTGACAGCTCCGGAGGTGGCATGCTGCCGGGATGCCGCGATTGATAGAGGCGCCGGTGCGAGTGGCGGCTGTGGGCCAGCCACCGAAGACGATCGACGAGTTCGTGGGCCAGGCGAGCGACGGGCAGGAGGCGGTCAGCCTGGCCCAGATGAAGAGTCCCGCCGGCTGGGCCGAGCCCGGACAGCGGCCCGAGTTCGACGAGTACACCATCGTCCTTCGGGGTCTGGTGCGGGTCGAGCACGAGGAGGGCTTCACGGACGTGCGGGCCGGCCAGGCGCTGCACTGCCGCCCCGGCGAGTGGGTCCGCTACAGCACGCCCGAGGCGGAGGGGGCGGAGTACGTCTCGATCTGCCTGCCGGCGTTCTCCTTTGACATCGTCCACCGCGACCCCGACTGACGCGGTGACAGGACGGAACAACCTCGACGCCCGCCGGCGTGTGCCGACGAACACCGGGATCCCGCGGATCGGCGGTGCGCGCGGGCGATGGTGCGCGGGGTGAGACCGAAGAGCTGAGCAAGACCGGACGAGGTGGGAGAGTTCCTCCTGGTCCCCCTCACGCTCGTGGACCTGGTCTTCGTGGGCGGCCGTCGAGATCGTCACCGGCGCCTCCAGCAGTCAGAACCGACTCACGTCCCGGCAGGGCGCTAATGGCCGCCTCCGAAGGCCAGGGCGGCGATGACGTCCATCGGTTCGAGCTCCCGCAGCGGCCGCTCGATGTGGAAGGCGTAGGGGTCCTGCCCGGGATCGGCGATGAGCACCTCGGTCACCACCGGCGAGCAGCGAGGGTCGTTGCCGGGCTTCTCGGTGATCTGCACCGAGGTGTCGTCCCCGAGATGCAGCTCCTCGCGCACCCAGGCCTCGAGCTGCGAAGCACTGGTCGCTTCCTCGTCCGCTGCCGCCATGCTGGCCTCCCTCGTCGCCGTCCACAGTAGGCGCCGCCCTCCAGCCTGCCGGCCACGCCTGGCTCGGTTCGAGGACGACCGCTGTCTCGTCGCCGATGTCACCGTCGTCAACCGTGACGATCGTGCTCGACCCCGGTCGCCGACCGACGGTTCCGCCTCAAGTGAAGCCAGGCGATGCCGATGATCAGGCATGGGGCGGGCTCGGACGGCAGGCAACGAGCCGCGCCCGGCACGTCGAAGGCTGAGCTCGTCCTGGATCCTCAGCGCCGTCGTGACCCTGTCCGTTAGCGCATGCTCCGCCGAAACCGAAGTGGGCACCACGGGATCAGCGCCGTCCACCTCCTCGACCGCCGTGGCCGAGACCGTCGAGCTCACGGCGCCGAGTACGTCGGCCGACACCACGACGACGTCGCCGTCCAGGGCAGCGCCTCCGCCCACGAGAGCGCCACTTCCCCCCACGACCGCAGCACCGCAGACCACCCCACCTCAGGTCTCACAGACAGGCTTCGCCGTCCGCTCCGTCACCGACGGCGACACCTTCACCCTCGCCGACGGGCGGCGGGTGCGCCTTGCCCAGGTCGACGCTCCCGAGGCCAACGAGTGCTTTGGATCTCAGTCCACCGCCGCGCTGCGGGCCCTGGTTCAGAACAAGACCGTCGCGCTGCGGCGACCGCCGGACGGCCCGGAGCTGGACCGCTACGGCCGCACGCTCGCCGACGTGTCCGTGGCCGGTCGAAGCGTCAACGAGCAGCTGGTCCGGGACGGCGCGGCCGAATGGTACGAGCAGTTCGCCGCCGAAGACGGCGAGCTGGCCGGGCGGCTCCGATCGGCGGAGAACGACGCCAAGGAAGCGGGCAAGGGCCTTTGGTCGGCATGCGTGAGCGCCGCTCCCGAGGTGACGTCGCCGCCCACGACGCAGGCCACCGTTCCAGCCGACGGCAACTGCCATCCCGCCTACCCCGACGACTGCATCCCGCCTGCCCCACCGGACCTCGATTGCCCCGACATCACGCGGAAGGTTCGAGTGGACCATGCCCACGGCGACCCCCACCGCTTCGACGCCGACAACGACGGGTGGGGCTGTGACAGCTATGGCTGAGCCGACAGGCGACAACAATGAAGCCAGACGCAGGTAATTGCAGCTGACCCGGTACATGTGATCGACGCGCAGGTCGGCCGGCACGGTTTCGTCGCCAGGCCCCTTGTGGCTGCCCTTCCACTCGATGAGCGCCGGGACGCGGCCCCGCAGTGCACGCGGGGCGGCCGGGAACGCGGCGCCGTTGTCGAAGCCGGCCCGGAACTCCAAGTCGTGGCCGCCAGTGGCCCACAGCGCGAAGCAGTGGAGGGTCGGATATACTTGTGGAATGTCAGACCTACAAGTGGCGGGTCATTCCGTATACCGGGTGTCACGTCGAGGGCAATTCTCGCTGCCAGCCGCCGCTCGCCGCCGCTGGGGCATCGAAGACGGCGGCCAGATTGAGCTCTTCGATCTCGGCAGCTGCGTCGTGATGCTGCCCATGGGTGAGTCCTCGGCGCGGGCCTCGCTTGCCCGGACGCTCACATCTGACCGGTACCGCGAACACGTCGAGCGCATCGAGGATCCGGACCTGCGCGACAGATGAACGTCGTCCTCGACGACCATCTCCTCCGTGAGGTGCTGTTGGAGCGAGAGCCATCGTGGATTCGCCGTCTCCGGCGAGGGGGGCAGCTGTCGACAACTGGCTCCTGGTACTACCGATTATGCAGCGCCCTGCACGATCCGGGCCTTGTCGGGTCCCTTTCTGGTCCGATCGCTGCGCTTCCTTCGGAGCTGCGAAGCGCTGTCATCCAGCGAGTTGTCACGCTTCCGACGTCGATCCAACTGATCTCGATGCGCGAACTCGCTTGGTCGGCCTCGGGCCTCGGGCGTCGATACGGCCTGAACCTGCTTTCCGCTGAGGCGCTCGGTGCCGCCGTCGAGTCCGGGAGCGCGATCGCTACGGCAGCATCGAACCTCCCGCCGAGGCTCTCGGACGCGGCGACGCGCGAGAACGTCCGGGTGCTCACTCCGCCGCACCGGTAGTCGATACGGGCTGACGGTGAACGTCACACCCCGCGTGTACAACTGCCTGTGATGCCTCGCGTTGTCGCCACCCCCGCCGGCTCCGCCGCCCGCACTGCTCTTCGCGATCAGATTGCCGCCGCCAAGGCCCATGATGCGCTGGCGCCGGTCACCGTCGCCGTCCCCTCCCCCTACGCCGGCCTGTCGTTGCGCCGGCTCCTGGGCTCCCAGCCCGGAGGCCTGGTGAACGTGGCCTTCCTGCCCTTGGCCCGCATCGCCGAGCTTCTCGGTGCGCCTTCTCTTGCCGCAGCCGGCCGACGCCCTGTCTCCTCGGCCATCCGCAGGGAGGCGCTGCGGGTCCTGCTCTGCGAAGGCGGGGGGCTGTTCGGCGCCATCGCCGGCCATCCCACGACCATCCGGGCCCTCGATCGCACCCTGGCCGACTTGCGGCTGTGCCCGCCGGATTCCCTCGCCCGGCTGGAACAGGCAAGCCCTCGGGCGGCCGAGATCGTCAACCTCTACGGCCGGCTCCGTTCCCGGCTCGAAAGCGACTGGTACGACGAGCACGACCTGGCCACGGCGGCTGCCGATGCGGTCCGGGCCGGCTGTCCCGCCCTGGCGGACCTCGGCCAGGTCATCGTCTTCTGCCCCCGCCGCCCGGGCCCCTCGACCGCCGCGCTCATCGCGGCTCTCGGCGAGGGCGCCACCGTGATCGATACCTCCGCCGCTGAGCGCACCACGCCTCCCACCGGCGACGTCATCATCGGCTGCGCCGATCCCGACGAGGAGGTGCGCGCCGTCATCCGCGGCGTGATGGAGCGCCTGGCCCGCCCCCGGCCCACGCCCCTTCACCGCATGGCCATCCTCTATCCCGCCGGCACCCCCTACGCCACCCTGGCCCACCAGCAGCTGGCCGCCGCCGGCATCCCCCACAACGGGCCCGCCGCCCGCACCCTGTCCCATACCGTCGCCGGCCGGGCGCTGCTGGGGCTGCTCGACCTGGGCGTCGGCAACCTCGGTCGCAATGAGCTGGCCACCTGGCTCGCCTCCGCCCCCGTCATCGAGGAGGCGGGAGGGACGGACCTGGTGCCCGCCGCCCGCTGGGACACCCTTTCCCGGCGCGCCGGCGTGGTGGCCGGGCCGGCGCAGTGGAAGGAGCGCCTCGACACGCTGGTCGCCGACCTCCGACAGCAGGCCCGCCGCCTCCATGACGACGGGCTCGACGCCGGCGACGACGACGAAGAGCGCCACCAGCGCCGCCAGCGCATCGAGAGGGACATCGCCACCGTCGATCGCCTCCAGCTCTTCGTCGAGGAGCTCGCCACAGCCCTCGACCCCGGCGAACACACGACGTGGGGACAGCTCTCCGCCTGGGCGTATGCCCTCCTCCACCGCTACCTCGGCGGGGCCCGCCGGCACCGCCACTGGCCCGACGAGGAGCAGGAGTCATTCGACGACGTCGGCCTCGTGCTCGAACGCCTCGGCGGCCTCGACGGCATCGGCGGCGCCACCGACCTCGCCGCCTTCCACCACGCCGTGGCCCTGGAGCTGGAGGCGCCGGCCGGGCGCCTCGGCACCTTCGGCGACGGCGTGTTCCTGGCGCCCCTCAGCGCCGCCCGGGCCACCGACTTCGACACCGTGTTCGTCGTCGGCCTGGCCGAGGGCACCCTCCCCCGCCCGGGCCGGGAGGACGCCCTCCTGCCCGACCGGGAGCGCCGGGTGGCGCGCCACGAACTGCCCCTGCGGGCCGACCGCCTCGCCGACGAGCACGCCGACTACCTGGCCGCACTGGCCACCGCCGCCGAACGGGTCCTTCTCTGGCCTCGGGCGGACCTGCGCGCCGGCCGCCAGCGCCTCCCCTCCCGCTGGCTGCTCGACACCGCCTCGCGCATGGCTGGCCGGCCCGTCTTCAGCGGCGACCTCGCCGCCCTCGCCGCCGGCGGCGACGCGAACCTCCCCGTGCATCATGTCGCCTCCTTCGAGTCAGGCGTCCGCCAGGCAAGAGAGCCCTGCTCGGTCCTCGACCACGACCTGGCCACCCTGCTCCAATGGAAGGCCGCCGGCGGCGACGTCGCCGGCCACTTCCTCGTCACCGCCTCGGCGGTCCTGGCCGCCGGCATGGCCGCTGTCATCGGGCGCGACAGCGCCGAGTTCACCCGCTTCGACGGCAACGTCCCCGCCGGAGCGGCCGACGCACTGGCCGCCGGCGCCGTCCTGTCGGCCACCAGCCTCCAGACCTATGCGGCGTGCCCCCTCAGGTACTTCCTTTCCAAAGAGCTCGGCTTGGAGGCGGAGGACAAGCCCGAGGACGTGCTCACCATCGGCGCCATGGACAAGGGCACCCTCGTGCACGCCATCCTCGAGGACTACGTGGCTTCCCTGCTGGCCGGCGAGCCGAGGTCGCTCGAGCGCCTGCTGGCCATGGCCGAGGCTCGCTTCACCGAAGCCGAGGCCAAGGGCCTCACCGGCCAGCCCGTGCTCTGGCGCTACGAGCGCCAGGTGATGGTGCGCGACCTCGTCCGTGCCCACACCCTCGATGCCGGCACCACCCCGCTGGCCGCCGAGCTCGCTTTCGGGATGGACGGCCACGAGCCGGTGACCCTCACCCTCCCCGACGGTCGTAGCATCAGCTTTCGGGGCAAGGCCGACCGGGTCGACCGGGACACGACCGGAGCGCTGGTGGTCACCGACTACAAGACCGGGCGCGCCAACGGCTACGACGCCATCAACAAGGACCCTGTCGACCGCGGCACCAAGCTCCAGCTACCCCTCTACGGCCTGGCGGCCCGCCAGCGCTTCGGTGAGGAAGGTGGCCGTACCCCCGTGCGCTCCCGGTACTGGGTGGTCTCTGAGAAGGGCGCCTTCGCCGAGTTCCCGATCGAGCTGACCGAGGGGGTCCTGGAGCGGTTCCACAAGGTTCTCGGCGTCATCGTCGAGGGCATCACCGCCGGCAACTTCCCTGCCCGACCCGGAGACGCAGGCTGGAAGGGGCCGGAGAACTGCGGGTTCTGCGACATGGGCTCGCTGTGCCAAGAGGACCGTGAGCGCCAGTGGGAGCGCAAGAAAGCCGCCCCTGCCCTGGCCGCCTACGTGGAGCTGGCCGAAGGAAACGGAGAAGGAAAGGTGTCGCATGGCTGACGAGGCGGCCCGGAAGGCCATCCTCACCCAGCTCGACGACACCCTCTTCGTGGAGGCGGGGGCGGGCACGGGCAAGACCACCTCGCTGGTGGGCCGGATCGTGGAGCTGGCTCGGCGTGACCCCACGGTCATGCCCCACGTCGCTGCCATCACCTTCACCGAAGCCGCCGCCGCCGAGTTGCGCGACCGCATCCGGGCCGCGCTGGAGGCCGCTGCGGTCGCCGAGCCGGCTCTCGGACAGGCCGTCGACGAGTTGGACGAGGCGGCCATCTGCACCCTGCACTCCTTCGCCCTGCGCATCCTCACCGAGCACCCGGTGGAGGCGGGCCTGCCACCTGGGGTCGACGTGCTGGACGAGACCCGCTCGGCGCTGGCGTTCGAGGAACGATGGCGGCGTCTGCTCGACCAGCTGCTCGAGCACCCCGTGTGCGGCGACATCGTGCTGCGGGGGCTGGCCGCCGGCCTGAACTTCGACTCGGTCCGCGAGATCGCCCGGGTCTTCCACCAGCACTGGGACCGACTCCAGGGCGTCACCATGGCGACGCCGGCGCTCAGAGCTGTCGATCCTGCTCCCGTCATCGCCGCCGTGCGGGAAGCCTGCAGGTGGCTGGACGTGGGGCGTTGCACCAACGAGGACGACAACCTTTGGAGTTGGCTGTCGAAGCTGCCGGTGTGGGCCGACGCGCTGGAGGGCGCCACCAGTGAGCTCGAGACGCTTCACCTCGTGGCCAATCCGCCGGGCAACGAGAACCCGCCTCGGGGCGCGAAGTTCGCATGGGGTGGCGACATCGAGGAGGTGCGCAAGGCCGCCACGGCGGTGGCCATGGTCCGGGCCGCGTTGCTCGCGTCCGTGCAGGAGGACGTGCTCCTCCACCTGCTCCCCGCCGTCCGCCGCTTCACGCTCGACGAGGTGGAGCGCCGCCGCGCCGATGGCCGTCTCGACTTCCACGACCTCTTGGTGCTCGCCGGCGACGTGGTGCGCGACGCGGCGTCGGTGCGGGCCTCGCTCCGGGAGCGCTTCTCGCACCTGCTCATCGACGAGTTCCAGGACACCGACCCCCTCCAGGTCGAGCTGGCCACGCTCCTGGCGACGGGCGCCGGCACGGACGAGCGGCTGGAGGACGGCCGGCTGTTCTTCGTGGGCGACGCCATGCAGTCCATCTACCGGTTCCGCCGGGCCGACATCAGGCTCTTTTCTGAGGTGCGCGACCTCATCGAGGGCGGGGTCCACCTCACCGACAACTGGCGGTCGGTCCCGGGCATCCTCGAGTGGGTCAACGCCCTGTTCGCCGAGAAGGTGGGCGCCGGCGTCGCCGGAGCGCAGCCCGCCTACGAGGCGTTGGTCGCCTCCCGCCCCCCTCTCACCGCCGAGGTTCCCGTTGTGGTCCTCGGCCACGGCCACGACGATCCTGTCGGCGCCGTGCGAGAGGTGGAGGCGGCCGAGGTGGCCGCCACCATCACCAGGATCCGGGCCGAGGGTTGGGCCATCCGCTCCGGCACCGCCCAGTACCGCGACATCGCCGTGCTGCTGCCCACCCGCACGTCGCTTCCCCACCTCGAGGTCGCTCTCGAAGAGGCCGACGTGCCCTACCGCATCGACAGCGCCTCGCTGGTGTGGGGCGCCCAGGCCGTCCGGGACCTGCTGAACGTGCTGCGGGCCATCGACGACCCCACCGACGAGATCGCCCTCGTCGCCGCCCTGCGCTCCCCACTGTTGGCCTGCGGGGACGACGACCTGCTCGCCTTCCGCCGCGCCGGCGGGTCATGGGACCTGCGTGGCGTGCGTCCGGGCCCGGCGGGCCTCCCCGACAGCCACCCCGTCGCCGCCGGGCTCGCTCACCTCCGCCGCCTCCACGAGGGGCGGTGGTGGGTCGGCGTGTCAGCGATGGTGGAGCGGGTGCTGAGGGAGCTGCGCTGCTTCGAGCTGGCCCTCGCCCACAAGCGGCCCCGCGACCACTGGCGACGCCTCCGGTGGGTGCTCGAGCAGGCCCGGGCATTCGAGGCCGCACAGGGCGGCACGCTCCGGGACTTCATCGACTGGGCCACGCTGCAGGGCGAGGACGAGATCCGCGTTCGCGAGGCTGCGCTGCCCGAGTCCGACGACGACGCCGTGCGCATCCTCACCGTCCACGGAGCCAAGGGGCTGCAGTTCCCGGTCGTGGTGCTGAGCGGGCTCAACAACCAGATCCAGAGGGGCCTCAACCGGCCGGCCCAGGTGCTGTGGGACGAGGACGGCGGGGTCGAGGCCAGGGCGTGGAACGGCTTCAGGACCTCGGGGTTCGACGCCCTCGACCAGGTCGAGCGGCAGATGGACGACCAGGAGCGCCTGCGGCTCCTGTACGTCGCCGCCACCCGGGCCGAGGACCACCTGGTCGTGAGCGTCCACCATCCGAAC
Organism: Actinomycetota bacterium; assembly: GCA_002861595.1. GTDB lineage: Bacteria > Actinomycetota > Acidimicrobiia > Acidimicrobiales. The sequence goes on along the minus strand of PJQG01000060.1, from coordinate 19,732 downwards.
AAGGGCGGCGAGTCCCAAGCGAAGCAGCTCTTCGCGTTCTGCGACGCGCACCCCGAGCTCTGGCGCCGCCTCGATGAGCCGGTGGTCCGAAGGGCCGAGCCGGGGCGGCCGGCGCCATCACCCGACCCACACGCCGCGATCCGCCGCGCCGATTGGCAGGCGGTCCGCCAGGAACGAATCGACGGCCACCGCTTCGCGCCGGTACGGGCCGCCACCGCGATCGCCGGGCAAGGCCAGAACCACGACTGCGGCGAGGCGGGGAGCGAGGCGCCTGAGCAGTGGCTAGGCCGGCCGGAGGGCTCGTCCATCGGCCGCGCCGTCCACGCCACCCTGCAGTCGGTCGACCTCGCACGCGGCATCGGCCTGGCCGACATCGCCGCCGCCCAAGCCGCGGCCGAGGGCGTGCCTTCCGCCGTCACCGACATCGAGTCCATGGTCCGCGCCGCGCTGAGCAGCAGGAGCGTGCGAGAAGCGGTACGCCACCGTCACTGGCGCGAGCTCTACGTCGCCGCACCGGTGGGGCCGCTGACGCTCGAGGGCTTCGTCGACCTCCTGTACGAGACACCGGAAGGACTGGTGGTCGTCGACTACAAGACCGACGCCGTCACCACCGAAGCCGAGATGACCGTCGCCGTCGCCCGCCACCGCCTCCAGGGGGCTGCTTACGCGGTGGCGCTTGAAGCGGCACTCGGCCGCCCCGTCAACGCGTGCCGGTTCGTGTTCGTATCGGGCGGCGTGGCCCGAGAGCGCGAGATCGCCGACCTGCCGGCGGCCATGGCCGAGGTCCGGGAGCTCCTCCAAGACGACGACGTGGCGTAGCCCTCTGGCGATCATGCCGCCAGAGCATCGGCCTGCGTCCGGGGAAGCCTTTCGATGCCCTCAGCGCGGGGCGATCGTCGGTTGCGCCCTGGCGGTAGCCCGGCTCTCCCGTTTCGCCGAAGGCTCCTCCCTCCGACCACGGCGGGCACCGACCTCGTCAGGCCCGACCGGCGCCGAGGAGGCCACGAGATTCGGCGCGGGCCGAAGGCCGGCCGCCGCCCTGCTCGAGCGCCGCCGCCCGGCCGCGTGCTCGCTTCGTAGGGGCTGTGCCCTGCCGGCCGGCCCCTGCGCCGCCGCATTGCGGTTGCGGGCCACCCCGTCAGACGTCGCCTCCCGGTCGGTCTCGGCCCGTGCCGGCTCCCCGTCGTCCGCCGATCCTGAGGCGCCCGGTGTGGTGGCCCGAGCTCGACGACGCCGTTGGGGGCCGGCGCGCTCGGCCTCCAGCGCGCGCCGCTGCGATTCGAGGAACTCCCGCTCCTTCTCCAGTGCGCCCCGAAGCTCCCGAGCTCGCTTCCGGCCGGCGTTCCGCTCCGCTCTCAGCTGCTCTCGCTGGGCGGCCAGCTCTGCCCGATCCGCACGGACGTCGGTCATCATCCGCTCGACGTCCTGGCGGAGTGCGTTCGCCTCCTCCTGCTCGACGACGTGACGCTCTCGTTCGGAACGCAGCCGGCGACGCTCCTCGCTGAGAACCTCGTGCGCCTCCTGGAGTACCTGGCATTCCGCTGTCAGCCGGCTCTGCTCGGCCGCGAGCTCGATCATCAGCCGCTCCGCCACCTCGCGGCGGGCATGCGTATCAGCTCGCTCGCGGTCCAGTTCGAGTCGATCGGCTGCGAGCGCGGCCCGGCCCTCGTCGAGCTCACGGAAATCCGAGGTGAGGATCTGGTCGGCGGCGTCGAAGGCATCGCGCTCGCTGGCGAGCGCCTCGCGTTGGGCCGCGAGCTCTGCGCCGATGCGCTCCAACTCGGCACGTCGCGGCGCGTACGCCGACCGCTCCGCGTCGAGCTGACAGCGCTCGGATTCCAGCCGCGCCCGCTCCGTGTCGAACTGCGCTCGTTCCTGCTGCAAGGTCTCCGCCTGGTGGCTCAGCTCCTCTCGGAAGCGTTCGCTGGCGGCGCGTTCTTGATCGAGGCGGTCCCGGTCGGCGGCCAGCCGCAAACGGGCGTCGTCCAGCTGGCGGAATTCCGCCTCCACGGCGTCCTCGGAGGCCTCGACTGTCTGCCGCCGAGCGGTCAGCTGCTCGCGCTCGGCGCCGACGGACGCGGCGAGTTCGTTGACCTCGTGTCGCCGGGCGTCTGACAGTGCCCTGACTTGGTCGAGGCGCTTCCGCTCCAGCTCCAGTTGCTGGCGCTCCGACTGGAGGGTCTCGCTCAGCGCATCGAGCACTCGTCGCTCTCCGACCAGCCGCTCACCCGCCAGGCGCTGGCGCTCCGACACCGCCGCGAGCTCCTCGTCCAGGTGCCCGCGGGTCTCGGGGCACTGCTGCTGCCGCGCGGTGCGCTCGACCTCCCGTTGCCGACGTTCCACTTCGAGCTCGCGGGAAAGGCGCTCGGCCTCCCGCCGGTGGTGCTCCTCGGCCGTGCCAGCGGTGTCGAAGTCGGCGCGTGGCGAAACGAGCTGTTCGTCCGGACAGTGGTCCTCATCCCCCGGCGGCGGACGGACCGACAGGGGTGCCCGGGGCGTCGCCGAAGCGTTTTCGTCGGCGGATGCCGGCGCAGGCCCCGCCGCGTCCGCTCGGCCCGGCAGGGCGGCGACCACGCCGTTCGTCCCCACCGGGTGAAGCGACGCACGCTCCAGCAATCCCACGGACCTGTGCACGTCATCGTCGGATGCACGAGGCGTTGCCCTCCACTGATGGGGCGCCGGAAGCGAAGGGACATGATGACGGGCCTCGACACCTCCGGGCTGAGGGGGAGGGCCAACCGGGTACGGCTGGTCGGGCACGGCCCGCGACTGTGAAGCAGGCCGCTGTTGTTGGCCCTCGACAGCACGGGTTCCCTCGTCAGCGTTCACGGGCGGAACCATGCGCGCGTCGTCGTGCAACACCTGCAATGTCCTCCTCGAGGTCGTACCCCGGCGCCAGATCCGCCCGATACCGGAGAACGTACGGCCGCCCTCTTGTGGAACGGTAGAGGAGCATCCTGGGGATTTCGCCAGGCGCATGGACACAAGTGGATCAGCTGGAGGCACGCCCGCCGCCGCCGTCTCGAACCAGTCGAGAGTAGAGCAACCTCGACGGCCGGCGTTTGTCTGCTGCGGCCAACGGGAAGCACCAGACCATGTTGGTCTGGTACAAGCGTTCCGGCGAGCGCTCCCGGGCCCGGTTCTTCTTGTGGCCGCTCCTCGTCTCGCTCGTGGTCTCCGTGCTCCTCACCATCCTGCTCAACAGCGGCGGGTAGCGGCCCGGACAACGTGGCTCGGAACCGGGCCCTCGTCGACGTCCCGATCGACACGGTCTTCAGGGTCCTGTCCGACCCTCGCACCTACGACGAGTTCGTGGTGGGGACCAAGCGAATCCGCCGCTTCGACCCCACCTGGCCGGAGGTCGGGTCCACGTTCCACCACACCCTGGGCTTCGGTCCCCTCGTGCTGCGGGACCTGACCGCAGTAGCCGAGATCGAGGAGGGCCGCCAAGTCGTGCTCCGCGCCCAGATGCGGCCGTTCGCCGTCAACCGGGTCGCCTTCAGCCTCCGGGCCGTCGAAGGCGCTACCGAGATCGCCGTGGAGGAATACCCCATCGAGGGGCCGGCCGCGAAGACCTGGAACCGGGTGTTCGACGGGCTGATGTGGTTGCGCAACCAGGAGATGCTCCGACGGCTGAAGCGGGTGGCCGAGCGGCGCCTGGCGCAGCAGGCCAGGGCCGCCCCGTCGTGACCCCCGGCGGGGGCGGAAGGGTCGTGGTCGTCGGCGGAGGTCTCGCCGGGCTGAGCTGTGCCTTCGAGCTGAGCGACCGGGGCGTCCCCGTGCTCCTGCTCGAAGCCGGCGACGTGGTCGGCGGGCGCACCGCGTCGTGGGCCAAGGACGGTATGGCCGTCGAGTCCGGGCTCCACCGTTTCCTCGGCTTCTTCTCAGCCCTTCCCCGGCTGTTGGAGCGCGCCGGTGTCGACCTCGGCGCCATGGTGTGCTGGGAGGACGAGATCGAGATCCGCCTCCCCGACGGCGGGCCCAGCGGGGTCCTCGGCATGGCCCCGCTGCACAGGCCGCTACGCACGCTCGCCGGAGTGCTCGCCAACAACCGCCTGCTCACTCCCCTGGACAAGCTCAAGCTGGCGCGCTTCATGGCCGCGGGGCTGCGGGACTACGTGCGGCGTCCCGACGAGCTCGACCGCCGGAGCGTCACCGGTTACGCCAAGGCCCACGGCGTGAGCGATCGGGCCGTCCACAACCTCCTCGTCCCCCTGACCGCCGGGCTGTTCTTCCTGCCCCCGGAGCGGTTCTCGGCCGCCATCTTCTTCGGCCTGCTGGCTCCCGGCGTTCCCCGCCTGCACCAGATGCGCCTCGGCGCCTACATGGGTGGCATGACCGAGGTCATGTGCGCTCCGATAGCGAGGGGGATCGAGGCGCGCGGTGGTGAGGTGCGCACCGGGGTCGAGGTGGACGAGCTGGTGGTCCGCGATGGCCGCGTCGAGGCAGTGGTGGCGGGCGGGCAGACCATCGGCGCCGGCCACGTCGTGGTGGCCACGTCGATCGAGCCGGCTCAGCGCCTCCTGCGACCCGCCTTCGAGGACCACCCCTGGTTCGCGCCGATGCTGTCGATGGGAACGACGCCCTCGGTCACCGTGCAGCTGGAGCTCGACCGTCCGTCGATGGACGTCGACCGCACGACGTTCGGACCTGGCACGGCCCTGGCCTGTTTCGCGGAGCAGTGCCGTACGACGTTCCGCCATGCCCGCGGGCGGCTGTCGATCATCCTCACGCCACCGGAGCGGTTCCTGGCCATGGAGCCGGACGAGGTGCTCGCCGTCGTCATCGAGGACGCCGGCCGGCTCGGTCTGGAGCTGGAGGGCCACGTCACCGACTTCCGGGTCGTCGCCCACCCGCACGACTTCCACTGCCTGGAGCCGGGTCACCTCGGCCTCCGGCCCGACCAGGAGACGCCCGTGGCCGGCCTGAGCCTGGCCGGCGACTACACGCACCAGCGGTTCATGGCCAGCATGGAGGGGGCCGTCATCTCGGGCCAGCGGGCGGCCGAGTTGGCGGCCGCCGCTCACGCGCATGGACGACGGGCCAACTGACCGCGCCGCTCCTCAGCCGCCCATCTGCGACATCGCCCGTTCCATCTCCTCGGGGCTCATGTCACGCAGGTGCGTGTGGAGCGACCACTGGTGGCCCCACGGGTCGGCGACAACCGCGGCTCTGTCGCCGTAGAACTGGTCCTCAGGCGCCCGGAGGACCGTTGCGCCGGCCGCCTCGGCCTGCGCCACCGCGGCGTCCACGTCGTCGACGTAGCGGTGGAGCAGGACGCTCGTTCCGCCCAGCTTTCGCGGGTTGCCGGCGTCTCCGGGCATGTCGTTCGGAGCATCGGCCAGGTACACCACCGCGCCGCCGACGACGATCTCTGCGTGACCGATCCGGCCGTCGGGCATGGCCATCCGGTAACGCTCGGTGGCACCGAAGGCCCGCTCGTAGAAGCCGATGGCCTCAGCGGCCCCGTCGATCATGAGGTAGGGCACGATCCGGCCCTCGAGCGCGGGGGGAATCGGGTGGGCCATGCGCCACGCTCCTTCTCCGTTCCTGGAAACGGGCAAGACAGTACCGCCGGGTCACACCATGGGCACGAGCAGATCGCCCCTCAACTCCTCCTCGAACACGGCGGTCCGGCGCCGCCACCGGTAGCGTCGGGCCCGGTGCCGGCGCCCACTCCACTGGTCGTGATGGAGAAGGTGTCCAAGTCCTTCGGGCCGGTCAAGGCCCTCCAGGAGGTGGACCTCAGCGTCGAAAGAGGCGAGGTGGTGGTCGTGGTCGGCCCGTCGGGCTCGGGCAAGTCGACCCTGTGCCGTTGTATCAACCGCCTGGAGCCGGTCGATTCGGGCACCGTCATGATCGACGGCGTGCCCCTCCCCGAAGAGGGCAAGGCGCTGGCCAAGCTCCGCGCCGACGTGGGGATGGTGTTCCAGTCCTTCAACCTGTTCGCCCACAAGACCGTCCTGGAGAACGTGACCCTCGGTCCCACCAAGGTGCGGGGTCTGTCCAGGAGCGAGGCCCGGCAGCGGGCGATGGAGCTGCTCCGGCGGGTCGGCATCGACGACAAGGCCGACCGCTACCCCGCCGAGCTGTCCGGCGGCCAGCAACAGCGGGCCGCCATCGCCCGGGCGCTGGCCATGGAGCCCAAGCTCATGCTGTTCGACGAGCCGACCTCCGCCCTGGACCCCGAGATGATCAAAGAGGTCCTCGACGTGATGACCGAGTTGGCCTCGGAGGGGAAGACCATGGTCGTGGTGAGCCATGAGATGGGCTTCGCCCGCTCCGCCGCCCAGCGGGTGGTCTTCATGGACGACGGCCGGATCGTGGAGGTTGCGCCGCCTGACCGGTTCTTCTCCGATCCCCAGTCCGAGCGGGCCAAGGATTTTCTTTCCAAGATCCTGGCGCACTGACCGGCGCGACCTGGCAACATCGAGCAAGCATCGAGCAAGCAGAGGAGGCTGACGATGAGGAGAACACGGTGGTTCGTCTGGCTGGTGGTGGTCGTCGCCATGGTGGGCGCGGCGTGCGGCGAGGCCGACGACCCTACGACGGCCACGGGCGGGGACGACAACGAGGCCGGGAGCACGACGGCGGCACCCACCTTCGACGCCGGCACGACGATGGCCAGGATCCAGCAGAAGGGCGAGATCACCGTCGGGGTGAAGTACGACCAGCCCGGCTTCGGCCAGCAGGACCCGGCCACGGGCGAGGTCGAGGGCTTCGACGTGGAGATCGCCAAGCTGATCGCCGTGGCCATCCTCGGCGGTGACGTCGACAGCGTGGAGGACAAGATCGAGTTCGTCGAGTCCGTGTCGAAGAACCGGGAGCCGTTCATCCAGGACGGCAGGGTCGACATCGTCGTGGCCACCTACACCATCAACGACACCCGCAAGCAGGTGATCGACTTCGCCGGGCCCTACTTCGTGGCCAAGCAGGACATCATGGTGAGGAAGGACGACACCTCGATCAAGGCAGTGGACGACCTGAACGGCAAGAAGGTGTGCACGGCGAAGGGGTCGACCTCCGAGAAGAACATCCGGGCCAAGGCCCCCCGGGCCGACGTGCTGTTGTTCGACGGCTACGACGAGTGCAAGGAAGCCCTCGTCGATGAGCGGGTGGTCGCCGTCAGCACCGACAACACAATCCTGGCCGGCTACGTGGACAGGAGTCCCGACGAGCTGAAGCTGGTCGACAACCCCTTCAGCGACGAGCCCTACGGCATCGGCCTGAAGAAAGGCGACGAGGCGTTCCGCGACTTCCTGAACGACCGGCTCGAGGAGATCTTCGAGGGCGGCCAGTGGGGCGATGCCTTCGAGTCCACCCTCGGCCAGTTGGGCCTGGAGACGCCGGACACGCCCACCCTCGACAGGTACGGGGCGGCCGGGGGCGCAACCACCTCGACCACCGGCACCGGCGGCACCGGCGGCGCCGGCGGAAGCGGCTCCACGTCGACCACGGGGGCGTCGTCCACCTCCTCTTCCACGGGCTGATCGGAAAGACCCGAAGCCCTGCGGGTCGTCCTCGACAACCTGAGCGACTACGGCACCGGCATGTCGATCACCGTCGCGCTCACGCTGACGTCGTTCGCGGCGGCGTTGGTGATCGGCACCGTGGTCGCGGCCTTCCGGGTGAGCCCTGTAGCTCCGCTCCGAGCGGCCGGGGCCGCCTGGGTCGAGGTGTTGCGCAACATCCCGCTCAGCGTCCTCATGCTCGGCTTCTACTTCGGGTTCACCAAGATCGACATCCGCTACGGCGAGTTCGCCACGGCCGTCATCGTCCTCAGCGCCTACACCAGCTCCTTCGTCGCCGAGACGGTGCGGGCCGGCATCAACTCAGTGGCGCGGGGACAGGCGGAGGCGGCTCGGTCCATCGGGCTCACCTTCCCCCAGTCGTTGCGCGTGGTCGTGCTCCCCCAGGCGATGCGCACCGTCGTCGCGCCACTGGGCAGCGTGTTCATCGCCCTCATCAAGAACTCCTCGCTGGCCGGCCTCATCGCCGTGGTCGAGCTGACCGACATGGCCGACCGGATCAGCTTCGACACCGCCCGGCCCATCCCGGCGTTCCTGGGAGCGGCTGTGGGGTACCTCCTGCTGGCCCTGCCGTCCGGCGCCGTGGTCGGCCTGCTGGAGCGGCGGGCGGCGATAAAGCGATGACCGCGTCGGTGCTGGCCGAGGCCCTCGGCCCCCGAGCCCGCCGGCGGGTGGCGGTGGTGTCCGTGGCAGCTGCGGCCTTCCTGGCCGGGGCGGTGGTGGTCGCCGTCCTCCGCCTGGCCGACAAGGGCCAGTTCGACGCCGACCGCTGGCGGCCCTTCACGCGCTGGCCGGTGTGGCGGTTCCTGCTGGAGGGGCTGGCCAACACCCTTCGAGCAGCATTGGTGGCCATGGTCCTCGCCATCCTGGTGGGTGCGGTCATGGCTCTCGCCCGCCTGGCCCGCAACGCGGCCCTGCGCGGGCTGGCCGGCCTCTACGTGCAGTTCTTCCGCGCCATGCCGCTGCTCCTGCTCATCTACTTCGCCGGCCTGGGCCTGCCCAAGTACGGCGTCAAGGTGGAGCCCTTCTGGTTCCTGGTCCTCGCCCTCACGATCTACAACGGCGCCATACTGGGCGAGATCTTCCGGGCCGGCATCCTCTCCCTGGACCGGGGTCAGAGCGAGGCGGCCTACGCCATCGGCCTCGGGTACTGGCAAGCCATGCTGTCGGTGGTCATCCCCCAGGCGGCCCGCCGCATGCTGCCCGCCATCGTGAGCCAGCTCGTCACCCTGCTCAAGGACACCTCGCTCGGCTACGTCATCGTGTTCCCCGAGTTGCTCCGGCTCGGGCGGCGCACCGGCAGCGCCTACGGCAACACGCTCCAGGCCTACGTGGTGGTGGCCCTCATCTACTTCACCGTGAACTTCTTCCTGTCCCGCCTGGCCATCCACCTCGAGGTGCGCCAGCGGCGCCGCTACGGCGCCGGCGCCATCGCCGTCACCGGCGTGGAGGACCTGGCCGTGCTGAGCGCGCAGGGCGAGGCCCGGCGCTGACCGCAACTTCGTCTCGGCCGCGTACGGCGGGGGCTCCGCCGCGGCCGTCCTGAAGGACGACCCGAGCATGGTCGGACGGGCAAGGCCGCGCTTCGGAGGCATCTTTCGCCGACAGCTACATGATCGCGAACTGCGGTTTGCCCGCACCGCACAACGGGCAGGGATGCCACGGTTGAGTCCGCAGCCGGCGACGCCTGGTCCGCCGCGCGCGGACGCGAAATTGCAAAGGCAGGAGGGTCGTTGCCCAACGAAGGACCACTGGCGGGGAACAGCCGCCAGATCGCGTCCATCGGCGGCTTCGAGTCGACCCACCAGCCCGCGTGGCCGATGGTCGCTCCCGCAGGTGTCCGGAGGCGCCGCGGCCTCTATCCGTTTGCCCGCCGGCACCGGCCGTGCCCATCGAAATGAGGATCCCCGATGCAGTGGAATGAACTTGTCGTGCTCTCCCACCTGCGGTGGGACTTCGTGTGGCAGCGGCCACAGCACCTGATCTCGCGTCTGGCCGTCGACCAGCCCACGTGGTTCGTTGAGGAGCCGATGGTCGCCGACGTGGAGGAGCCGGTCCTGCGGTGGCGCCGGCACGGCCTCGTCACCCAGGTCTGGCTGGAGGTACCCGGCCCGCATCGCCACGTCGACTTCGTCAATCCCGAGGCCGACTGTTACGCGGAGATGCTCGCCAGCCTCATCGGTCCGTCCGAGCGTCGGGCCGTCTGGCTCTACACGCCCATGGCTCTGGAGCTGGCCGAAGCCCTGGAGCCGTCCTTCGTGATCTACGACGTGATGGACGACCTGGCCTCGTTCAAGAACGCACCCGCCGCCCTGCGGGCCGGCCAGGACCAGCTGCTCGACGTCGCCGACGTGGTCTTCGCCGGCGGCCGCTCCCTCCACCAGGGCGTGATCGGTCGCCGCCCTGACGCCCATCTGTTCCCGAGCGGGGTGGAGACCGAGCACTTCGCCCCGGCCCGATCCCGCCGCGTCCCAAGCGGTCGTCCGGTGGCCGGCTATGTGGGTGTGATCGACGAGCGACTCGACCTCGACCTCCTCGCCGGAGTCACGGCCGAGCTGCACGACTGGGACATCGATGTCGTGGGCCCGGTCGCCAAGATCGACGCCGGCTCGCTGCCCGTGGCGCCCAACCTCAGCTACCCCGGTAGCCGTCAGTACGCCGAGTTGCCCGACGTGATGGCCGGCTTCGACGTCGCCATCATGCCCTTCGCCCTCAACGACGCCACCCGCTCGATCAGCCCGACGAAGACCCTGGAGTACCTGGCCGCCGGCCTTCCCGTGGTCTCGACGCCGGTGCCCGACGTGGTGTCGGACTTCTTCGACGTGGTGGCCCTGGCCGAGAGCTCCAAGGGCTTCGCGAGGGCCTGCCAGAAGGCGATTCTCGAGGAGTGCGCCGAGCGGGACCGGGCCGCATGGCCCGTCCTGCAACGCCAGCACTGGGACGCCGTCGCGACCCGCATGGCGTCAATCCTGCGCAGCTCCACCACCGTGGTCGCAATCGCCGACCTGGCCGGCGCCGAGGACAGCGCATGAGCACGGCCGACCCCCGCATCGTCATCATCGGCGCCGGCCCGACCGGCCTCGGGGCGGGCTACCGCCTCCAGGAGCTGGGCTACGACGACTGGGTGATCCTCGAAGCCAACGACTACGTCGGGGGGCTGGCCACCTCGTTCACCGACGACGCCGGCTTCACCTACGACATCGGCGGCCACGTGATGTTCAGTCATTACCCCTACTACGACCAATTGGTCGAGAAGCTCATGGGTGGCGACTTCACCGAGCTCAACCGCGAAGCCTGGGTGTGGATGGAGGACCGGTTCATCGCCTATCCGTTCCAGAACAACATCCGCTCGCTGGAACCTCAGACCGTCTTCGAATGCGTCACCGGGCTCATCGAGGCCCAGCGAACCGAGCACAACCCCGCCAACTTCAAGGAGTGGGTCGACGCCGTGTTCGGCAAGGGAATCGCCGAGCACTTCATGATCCCGTACAACTTCAAGGTCTGGGCCACCCCGGCCGAGCTCATGAACTGGGTCTGGATCGGTGAGCGGGTGGCAGTGGTCGACGTGCAGGCCATCCTCCGCAACGTCATCCTCGGCGAGGACCAGCGCTCCTGGGGCCCCAACAACACCTTCAAGTACCCGCTCCGGGGCGGCACGGGGTTCCTCTACGAAGGACTGCGCACCTTCGTTGAGTCGCACCTCGAGCTGGAGACGCCGGTGGCGTCGGTCGACCCGGAGGCGAAGGTGGTCCGCACCAAGGACGGGCGCACCTGGCCCTACGACGTGTTGCTGTCAACCATGCCCCTGAACCGCCTGATCGGCTGCGCCGAGCACGTCCCTGACGCTGTTGGCGGCGCCACCGACGGGCTGCACTGGAGCGGCAGCCACATCGCCGGGGTGGGCGTCGACCGCCAGGCCGACACGACGAAGAACTGGATCTACTTCCCCGAGCCCGACGTCCCCTTCTACCGGATCACCTACTTGTCCAACTACTCCCCGTACATGACGCCGGAGCCCGACCAGACGCTGTTCCTCACCGAGACGTCCCGCTCGGCGCACAAGCCCGAGGACGCCGAGACCATCGTGCAGCGGGTGGTCGACGGCCTGGTGCAGACTCGTCTCATGGAGGAGGACGATCGTGAGCGGATCGTCACCACCTGGCTCTGCTCGCCCGACATGACCTACCCGGTGCCCTCGGTGACCCGGGACGCGGCGCTCGGGACCATCCAGCCGTGGCTGCGCTCGAAGGACATCTGGTCGCGGGGACGCTTCGGAGCCTGGCTGTACGAGATCGGCAACATGGACCACTCCACCATGCAGGGAGTGGAGTTCGTGAACCAGGTCCTTGCCGGAGAACCCGAGACCGTCTGGGTCCCCCGCGGCGAGGGCGCGGCGGGTGAGGGCGTCCGCTGAAAGGCGTCTACCTGCCGGGGGACTGCGAGGTCGTGCTGGCCGAGGTCGAGGACCCCGTTCCCGGCCCGGCCCAGGTCGTCGTGGCCGTGGGCGCGTCCACCATCTGCGGCAGTGACCTGCGAGCCATCTACCGCGAGCACCTGGGCACCGGCCCGGAGGCGTACTGCGACGTCATCGCCGGCCACGAACCCTCCGGCGAGATCGTCGCCGTAGGCCCGGGGTGCCGGCGCTTCGCCGTGGGCGACCGCGTCGTGCTGTACCACATCGCCGGCTGCGGGCTGTGCCCGGACTGCCGCCGGGGCTATTTCATCAGCTGCACCTCGCCGTTGCGCGCCGCCTACGGCTGGCAGCGGCACGGCGGCCACGCCAACTACCTTCTGGCCGAGGAGTCCACCTGTGTGCCGCTTCCCGACGCCCTCAGCTTCGCCGACGGCGCCTGCGTCGCCTGCGGCTTCGGCACGGCCTACGAGGGGCTGCGCCGCATGAAGGTGTCGGGCCGGGACGCCGTACTGGTCACCGGGCTCGGCCCGGTCGGGCTGGCCGCCGCCATGCTGGCCCATGCCCTGGGCGCCACCCCCGTCATCGGCGTCGATGTCGAGCCGGAGCGGCTGCGTCTGGCCGAGGCTCTGGGCGCGGTGGACGTCGCCGTGGTCGCCGGGCCCGACGCCGTACCCGCGGTGCGGGACGCCACCGGAGGCCACGGGTGCGAGGCGGCCATCGACTGCTCAGGAGCACCGCAGGGACGGGCCACGGCGCTGGCCGGTACCCGGCGTTGGGGCCGGTGCGCGTTGGTCGGGGAGGGCGGCCGCCTCGACATCGAGGTCAGCCATGACCTCATCCACCGCCAGATCACGGTGCACGGCTCGTGGGTGACCAGCGTGGGCCACATGGAGGAGCTGGTCGAGCGCCTGGTCGCTTGGGACCTCCACCCGGAGCGCACCGTGACGGACCGCTACCCGCTGCAGGAGGCGGCCGCCGCGTATGCGAAGGCCGACGAGGGCCGCTCCGGCAAGGTGGCCATCCTGCCGTGAGCATGGCGAAGAGTGCCGACCTCGCCTTTGACAGCCGGGGCGTGGCGTCTCTCGACGGCACCTGGGACTTCATGCCCGGGGATCACGCCCTGGCCGAGCTGGGCGAGTTGCCCGCCGAACCCATAGAGGTGCCCGGCCTGTGGGAGACGCAGGGCCACCTGGAGCTCGACGGCATCGCCTGGTACCGCCGCCGCTTCCGGGTCGACGACATCACCGGCCACTGGACCCTCCGCTTCGGGGCGGTCATGGACCTGGCCGAGGTCTTCCTCAACGGCGTCGCCCTCGGCAGCCACGAGAGCCCGTTCACGCCCTTCGAGGTCGACGCCGACGCCGCGCTCGTCGCCGGCGAAAACACCCTCACGGTGCGCGTGACCGACCCCTCGCTCCACGATCCCGAGCATCTGCGCCTGGCCCACGGCAAGCAGGGCTGGGCCAACCACGTGTTCCCCAGCCGGCCCAGCCTGTACATGACCTACGGCGGCATCTGGCAGTCGGTGACCCTTCGCCGCCACGGTCCTCTGGTGATCGACGGCGTGTTCGTCAACGCCGACCCCGACGACCTGGTGGTGAACGTCGAGGTGCACAACCGCGGCGGTGAGGGCTCGAGAGCCCGCGTCGGTGTGCGCACCCTCGGGCGCGTCCTCGAGATCGACGCGCTGGTGCCCGGTCGCGGCTGCGCCGAGGTCAGCGCCGGCCTCGGCTCCATCGCCGCGGCCCGCTGGTCGCCGGACGACCCCGTCCTGCACGACCTCGTCGCCGATGTGCGCCACGAGGACACGTTCAGCGACATGTGCACCACCCGCTACGGGCTGCGCACCGTCCGCGTCGAGGGCAAGCAGATCCTGGTCAACGACGAGCCGTACCGGATGAAGAGCGTGCTGGTGCAGGGCTTCACGGCCGACAAGCTGTACGCCGAGGCGGACCGGGCGTCGATCGAGCACGAGGTCCGCGCCGCCATCGACATGGGTTTCAACACGCTTCGCCTGCACATCAAGGCGTTCGACCCCACGTACCTGGACGTGTGCGACGAGCTGGGCATCTTCCTGCATTGCGACCTTCCCGTGGCCGAGCCCATCGCCCACGAGGAGATGGGCGTCGACGGCGTGCTGGTGCGGCGCTGCGTGGCCGCCATCACCGAGCAGGTCCGCCGGGACCGGAACCACCCGAGCATCATCTTGTGGTCGGCCATGAACGAGCTGTGCGACGGCCGCTGGGAGGCCCGCCAGTGGGACAGCTACGAGAGGTTCGCCCGCACCCTGGTCGCCGCCGTCAACGAAGCCGACGGCACCAGGCCGGTGATCGAGAACGACTGGATCGAGCCCGACCCGGACCGCATCTTCGCCTCCCCCATCGTGACCGCCCACTGGTACGGCCAGCTGCACGCCGACTACCTCGACAAGATCGAGCGGGCGTCCCGGAAGTGGTCGGGGATGGGCCGCCCCTTCTTCGTCTCCGAGTTCGGTGACTGGGGCCTGCCGGAGATGCCACTGCTCCCCGATCCCCCCTTCTGGGATACGCGCGAGACCTACGCCGCGGGCCTCACGGGGACCCTCTGGCCGAGCACCGTCGCCCGCTTCGTGACCGAGACCCAGCGGTACCAGGGACTGTCCGACCGCCTCCAGACCGAGGTGTGGAGGCGCCATGACGACATCGGCGGCTACTGCCTCACCGAACTCACCGACGTGCCCCACGAGCTGAACGGCCTGCTGGACCTGCACCGCCGGCCCAAGAAGCTCGCCGTGGCCGAGACGACGCGGGCCAACCAGAAGGTGCTGCCCATGCTGGAGCTGGACAGCCTCGTCGCCTCCGCCGGCCAGCTGCTGCGGGCCTGCGTCCATGTGGCCAACGACGGCCCGGCGTTGTCCGAGGTGGTCATCGAGGCCCGCTTCGGCGACAGCGCCAGCCCCCTGCCCCTCGACCGTCTCCTGTCGCTCAACGGCTCGAACCTCGACTCCGCCATGGTGGAGGACCGCTTCGGCGAGTCCGTGGCCGAGCTGTACACCACCGGCGTGGCGGGGTACAGGGCCACCTCGCTGGGCGAGTTGTCGCTGGCCGCCCCCGCCGTGCCCGGTAGCCATGACCTCGTGCTGCGTCTCTGGGCCGGCGGTGTGGCCGTGGCCGAGAACCGCTATCCGGTGCACGTCGTGGACGTGCGCCCGGTCGACAAGCCATTTCGCACGCTTGGGCCGAGCATCGCCGAGACCGCGCTGCGATCGGTGGGCGCCGCCACGGGTGACGCCGGTCCGGTGGTGGTCGGCGAGGGCGCCCTCGACGGCGGCGCCAAGGAGCAGCTGGTCGCGCTGCTCGCCGCGGGCGAGACGGTCCTCGTCCTGGCCCAGCCACCGGACGCAGCCCCGCACTTCCCGACGCCGGTCTCCCTCGAGCCCCTGGTCACGGCATGGGGCTCCACGGTGTTCCACTTCACCACCGACAACGGCGCGCTGCCCTGCCTGCCCCGTCGCAACGTGCTGGTCGCCGAGGACTCGACCATCCAGGCCACCACCGTCGTGGCCAGCATCGCTGGCGAACGATTTCCGGGCACTCCCGTGGTCATCGCCTACAAGCCCGTGCCCGGTGCCATCACCGGCACCATCGTCGGCTCCCACCCTGTCGGGGCCGGCCAGCTGATCGTGTGCCAGTACCGGCTCTGCGAGCGCGTCCTGCGTGGCGATGCCGCAGCACGGGCGCTGCTGGCCGATCTGCTCCGTTGGGCCTCGGTGCCACGACCCGTCCTTCACCGCCAGGCCCGGCCCATGGCCGACGGGCGGAGCTCCACGTCCTACACCTGGACGGTCGAGGCCGCGAGATGACGGAACGCCGCCGCGACCCGATCACCGGTCAGTGGCGCATCTTCGCTACCGACCGCCAGGACCGCACGTTCCTGCCCGCACGGACAGAGTGCCCGCTTTGCCCCACCCTCCCTGGCCATCCCTCCACCGAGATTCCCGAGCCCAGCTACGACGTCGTCGTCTTCGACAACCGGTTCCCCTCGCTCATGGCGTCGCCGCCGGCGCCGAGCGTCATGCGCACCGACCTGTACGAGGTCGAGCCGGCGCAAGGGGCCACCGAGGTGGTGGTCTACACCGACGAGCACAGCGCAAGCCTGGGCGACCTGTCCACCGACCGCATCGCCCGGGTCGTCGACGTGTGGGCCGACCGCTACGACCAGCTCGGGCGCCGCGACGAGGTGGCCTACGTCTTCATCTTCGAGAACCGGGGCGAGGCCATCGGCGTCACCCTCCACCATCCCCACGGCCAGATCTACGGCTACCCGGAGATCCCTCCCGTGGCCCGGCTCGAGCTGGACACGGCGCTGGCCCACCTCGGGGCCCACGGCACCTGCGTGCTCTGCGACGTGGTGGCGCGCGAGCGGGCCGACGGCGTGCGGGTGGTGGCCCGCAACCGCACGTTCATGGCCTACGTCCCGTTCGCGGCACGCTTCCCCTACGAGCTGCAGGTCACCGCCCACCGGCACGCGACCTCGCTCCTCGACCTCACCGACCCGGAGCGCCACGACCTGGCCGACCTCCTGCGCACCGTGACGCGCGCCTACGACGCGCTCTTCGGCTTCCCCCTCCCCTACGTCATGTCCGTCCACCAGGCCCCCACCGACGACGGTGAGTGGCTGGCCGTGAGCCACCTGCACGTCGAGTTCACCCCGATTCACCGCACGGCCGAGAAGCTCAAGTACCTGGCCGGCTCGGAGATCGGCGCCGGCGCCTTCATCAACGACACCAGCCCCGAGCAGACGGCCGCCGATCTGCGCGCCGCCGTCCCCCGATCGAACCTGGAGAGGAGCCTTGCATGCCCATGATCTCTCACCGCCCACTCGGCCGCACGCAGCTGCAGATATCGTCGCTGGGCCTCGGTGCCTGGGCCATCGGCGGGGGCGAGTGGGAGGGTGGCTGGGGCCACCAGGACGACGACGCGTCGATCGAGGCCATCCACCGCGCCGTGGAACACGGGGTCAACTGGGTCGACACCGCGCCCGCCTACGGCTTCGGCCGGGCCGAGGAGGTGGTCGGCAGGGCCGTCGACAAGCTGCCTGAGGCCGACCGGCCACTGATCTTCACCAAGTGCGGCCTCGTGTGGGAGCGGGAGTTCACCGGGTTCTCCAACGTGCTCGCCCCCGAGTCCATCCGCCGCGAGTGCGAGGCGTCGCTGCGCCGCCTCCAGGTGGACACCATCGACCTGTACCAGATCCACTGGCCGTCGGAGGACGGCACACCGGTGGAGGACTCCTGGGCCACGATGGCGTCGCTGGTCGACGAGGGGAAGGTGCGCTTCATCGGCGTGAGCAACTTCGAGGTGGACCTTCTCGAGCGCTGCCAGGCCGTGCGCCCGGTGGACACCTTGCAGCCGCAGCTCAACATGCTGGTCCGCGACGTGAACGACTCGACCTTGCCGTGGTGCCGCGCCCACGGGACCGGCGTCATCGTCTACAGCCCCATGGCCTCGGGGCTGCTCACCGGGCGCTTCAGCGCCGAGCGGGCGGCCGGCCTCCCCGAGGACGACTGGCGCAAGCACCACCCCGACTTCTCCGGAGCCGGCCTCGCCCGCAACCTGGACCTGGTCGAGCGGCTCCGGCCGCTGGCCGAAGGGCTCGGCTGCACGCTGCCGGAGCTGGCCGTGGCGTGGACACTGGCGTGGCCGGGAGTCCACGGCGCCATCGCCGGCGCCCGCAACGCCGAGCAGGTGGACGGCTGGGTGGGCGCGGCGGCGGTCGAGCTCGGGCCATCGGAGCTGGACGCCATCGCCGAGGCACTGGAGGCCGGCGACGTCGGCTCCGGTCCCCGCCGCCCCCACGGCGGCGAATGACCCCAGTGCGGGCCCGCGCGCCGGGACGCGTCAACCTCATCGGCGATCACACCGACTACAGCGGCGGGCTCGTCCTGCCCATGGCCATCGACCTGGAGACCGTGGTCAGCGGCGACCGGGGAGGCGAGGTGGTGTCGCTGGAGTCGGGCGACGAGAAGCGCCGGGCCGAGGTCCCACTCGACGTCGAGGACCCCGGCGCCGTCGAGCCCCGGTGGGCCCGGTACGTCGCGGGGGTCGTCGCCATGCTGCGGCCGCCGGCGGGGCTGCGAGGGGAGGTCGTGACCACGCTTCCCGTCGGCGCCGGCCTGTCGTCCAGCGCCGCGCTCGAGGTCGCCGTCGCCCTCGCCCTCGGCTTCGTCGGGACCACCCTGGAGCTGGCCCGCATGTGCCAGGCCGCCGAGCAGGTGGCCTCCGGTGTCCCCTGCGGGATCATGGACCAGCTGGCGTCGGCCGCCGGCGTGGAAGGCCATGCCCTGCGAATCGACTGCACCACCATGGCGGTCGATCCCGTCCCCCTGCCCGAGGGCGTCGACGTGGTCGTGGTCCACTCCGGGCTGCCCCGCAACCTCGGCGGCACCGCGTATGGCGAGCGGCGGCGGGAGTGCTCGGCCGTGGAGGAGCGCATCGGGCCGCTGCGGGACGCCACCGTGGAGGACGCCGAGGGGCTGGACGACCTCGTTCTCCGCCGGCGCGCCCGCCACGTGGTGACGGAGAACGAGCGGGTCGGGCGCTTCGCCGCCGCCCTCGCCGGCGGGCGCCTCGACGAGCTGGGCCCGCTGATGGCGGCCAGCCACGCCAGCCTCCGCGACGACTTCGAGGTGAGCACGCCGGTCCTCGACGAGCTGGTGGCCCGCCTCCAGTCGACGCCCGGTGTGCTCGGCGCTCGCCTCACCGGCGCCGGCTTCGGCGGCTGCGCCGTGGCCATCGCCCGGTCGGGGACCGAGCTCCCCGGCTGGCGGGTGCGGGCCGCCGCCGGCGCCTCCGTCTCCTGAACGCTCGACTGTGCAGTCGCCGCCGTGAACTACCACGAACTACCGGCCGACCACGACGGAAATTACACAATTCGCGAGGACGCACGATCCCGGCTGACGGATGACGAGAAGCCGGTGGGACGGCCCGTCCCGCGCCTGGTGCGGTGACCGCCGGAGAGCTGCCCATACCGGAACATGAAGGGAGGTCAGCGGGGGCGGTAGACCGCCCGGCCGCCCACCGCCTCCTTGTTGAGGCGCTTCGACAGGTGGAGGCCCTCCAGCACGAACTCCGTGGCACTGGCCACCGCCGCCGGGGTCTCATCGCCGGCCAGCTCCATCACCGGCTCCCGCAGCGCGGGGAGGCCGGCGAGCAGGGCGCCATAGGCCGGCGAGCCGACGTCGTCGCCCACGTGGGCCACGCCCTTTTGCTCGTCGAAGGCCTGGATCACGCCGGCCAGCGCCGGCATGGAACAGCGCTGCTTGAACACCGTGAGCACCGCCGCCTTCACCAGGCGCTCCACGATGGCCTCCTCCTGCCCCTCCTCGAGGGTGTCGATCTCCACCTTGCCCGCGGTCGACGCGGCCAGCGCCGGCAGGTCGCTCACCCGGGGCACCACGTCCTTCTCGCCGAGGCGCAGCGCCCGCCGGGCGGCGTTGGCCACCAGGGTCTCGTGGTTGGCGATGGTGAAGCGGACAGAGACGCCTGAGCGCTGGTTGATCTGGGAGCTGGCCCGGGCCAGGTGGGTGAGGGTGGCGACGACCTCGCCCATGAACGGGGGCACCTGCACCCGCAGCCCCTCCACGGCCAGCGGTGCCGCTTCCTGGTCCACGACGGCCAGCTCCGTCTCGGTGTCGAGCGGGTAGTGAGTGCGGATCTGGACGCCGAAGCGGTCCTTGAGCGGGGTGATGATGCGGCCGCGGTTGGTGTAGTCCTCGGGGTTGGCCGAGGCCACCAGCATGACGTCGAGG
>PJQG01000092.1 GCA_002861595.1 Actinomycetota bacterium | reverse complement strand
GCAAACGTTGCCTGACGCGGCACTAGGTCCTCGCCGCAGCTCTGGAGTACATGGCGTACCGAAGCGGTACGCCATGTACTCCAGACGCGCTACGGCCCTTCGCAGCGGCCGCCGAGGTGGCGGGCGAGGAAGGCCTCGGCCGCGGCGAAGAAGCGCAGGCGGTTCTCCGGCTTGGCGAAGCCGTGGCCCTCGTCCTCGAAGAGGAGGTACTCGTGGTCGATCCCCTTGTCCCGCAGGGCGGCCACGATCTGCTCCGACTCGGCCTGCTTCACCCGGGGATCGTTGGCGCCCTGGGCGATGAGGAGGGGGATCGTGATGTCGCCGACGCGCGACAGCGGCGAGCGTGACCACAGGAACTCTGGCTCGGTCTCGGGGTTCCCGACCCTCGTGTGGAACTGGGCCACGAGGGGGGCCCAGTAGGGCGGGATGCTCTCGATGAGCGTCTGGAGGTTGGACGGGCCGACGATGTCGACGGCGCACGAGAACACCTCGGGCGTGAAGGCGGCGCCCACGAGCGCGGCGTAGCCGCCGTAGGACCCTCCGAAGATCCCCACCCGGTCGGGGTCGGCGTAGCCCTGCGCCACGAGCCAGCGCACGGCGTCGACGAGGTCGTCGTGCATTCGTCCGCCCCACTCGCGGTTGCCGGCATTGACGAAGTCCTTCCCGTAGCCGGTGGACCCCCGGTAGTTGACCTGCACGGTCAGGTACCCCCGGTTGGCCAGCCACTGGGCCTCGGGGTCGAGGCCCCAGGTGTCCCTGACCCACGGGCCGCCGTGCACGTTGAGCACGGTCGGAAGGAGCGAACGGCCACCGCCGGGCGGGAAGCTGAGATACCCGCTGATGCCAAGGCCGTCGCGCGCCGTGAAGCTGAACGGCTCCATGGCCGCCAGCTGGTAGCGGGCCAGGGCCGGCTGGTGGTGGAACAGGAAGGTGGCCTCCTGCTTGGTGCGGTCGAAGGCAAAGTACGAGACGGGAGCGGCGTCGGCGGTGAAGGCCACCAGCCACACGGCGTCCGCGTCGTCGCGCGCCACCACGTCGAAGTCGCCGGGGTGGAGCCCCTGCAGGAACGCCAGGTCGCCGGCCACGCCGGGATCGAGGACCTTCCACTCCAGGCGCTCGCCCATGAAGCCGACGAGCTGGGGCCGGTGGGTGTCGGGGTGGTCGACGACGCGGTCCACGTCGTACGTGGCGTCCTCGGCCAGCACCTGCGGCTCACCGCCGGCGAGAGGCAGGCACACCAGCCGACCGGCGTTGGCCCCCAGAGAGCTGATGGCGTACAAGCCGGTCCCGTCGCCAGTGAAGACCAAGGGAGTGGTGGTGAGAGCGTCCTCCTGGCCGGCGGTGAGCAGGACTCTCCATTGGGCGTCCACCTCGGCGTCGCGAACCATGATCATCGAGCCGCCGTCGGCGGTTGGCGCCACACCGGCGCGGACGCGCAGTTGGTCGTCGGCCACCCACCCGACGAAGCCGGGGTTCTCCACGAGCTTCTCCAGCCGCCCGGTGCTGAGCTCGAGCTGGTACACGTCGTGGAGCTCCGGACGGTGGCGGTTCAGTCCCACGAGGATCCGGTCCGGGTGGTGCTTCGACACCTCGACGACCTGCGCCTGCACCTCCTCGAAGGGCGTGAGGTCTCGCACCGCCCTGGTGGAGAGCTCCACCGCGTGTAGCCGCCAGTTCTCGTCACCTCCCTTGTCCTGGAGGTAGAGCAGGTGACGGCCGTCGTGCGCCCAGAAGTACTGGCGGACCCCCCGGTCGCGGTCGTCGGTGAGCGGCCGGGCCTCGCCGTCGAGGGGGCCGACCCACACGTTGAGGACGCCTTCCACGGGCGCCACATAGGAGAGGCTCCTGCCATCGGGAGAGATGCGGGGGAGGACGCGCTCAGGGTTGCCGAACAGGACCTCGCGGGGGATCAGCTCAGGAACGGTTGCCATCGGGTCACGGTAGGGTGTCGGTCGCCGGGGCATTCACCGAGGAGGGTCACATGGCGGTCAGTGCGTACGTGCTCATCCAGACCGAGGTCGGCAAGGCGGCCGGGGTGGCGCAAGCGGTGGGAGCCATCGACGGCGTCGTGTCGGCCGAGGACGTCACCGGTCCCTACGACGTCATCCTGCGGGCACAGGCCGACTCCATGGACGACCTCGGTCGCCTGGTGGTGAGCCAGGTTCAGCTGATCGAGGGCATCACCCGCACCCTCACCTGTCCCATCGTCAACCTCTGAGCCGGCGGGCGCAGGGGCGCAGCGCTCAGCGGGCACCGCCCACGAGCAGGGCACGGATGGACAGCCCCATGACGAACAGGCTGCCGAAGCCGTACAGCAGGTACAGGCGGTGGCGGAGCTGGTCCCGGTACGAGTAGAGGATCCCGATGGCGATGATGCCCACGAACCCGTAGAACATGTGGAACTGCGGCGCCTGGATGTCCTGGCCGGCGACCAACCCGACCCCCAGGCCCACCTGGACGAACAGCGACAGCTGGGCGGCGACGGTGAACCACCACAGCGCCCGGGAACGCAAGGGTTCCAGCCAGTGGGCGCCGAGTGCCCACAACCCGGCCAGGCCGTTGCCGATGATGACGAACCAGGCCCACCCCTCGTGGAGGTCGCGCAGCGAGGCGATCAGCAGCCAAGCCGCCCCGGGTCGACGTGCGGGTCGGTCACCGGCCGGACGTTACCTTGCTGCCGCCTTCCGTCCGATGCCGGCGAGCGCCTCGAGATCGAGGCCGTCCTGGCCTGACCGGGTTCAGCCCTCGGCGCCGCCGAGCAGGGATGTCTCGGCGGTGCCGGGGGCAGCGCCACGGCGGATGTAGCACTCCTGGCCCCACACCGCCGAGAACGCCTCGGGCTCCATGTCGAGGAAGAACGAGGTCTCGGCGATCTGGCTGGAGTGCGCGGCCATGGCGGCCCGCTTGGCCTGGAGGAAGGCGGTGACGTCGACCCGAGTGGTGATCCGGGACGCAGGAACGCCGAACTGCTCGACGTCGCCGACGTCCTCGGGGGGCGTCAGGCCCAGCTCCTCGGCGCGCTGGAAGAGCGCGCCGACGTAGTCCCGGTCCATGGTGGCCTCGTAGACCTTCGGCGTGCCGACCAGCTCGGCCGCCCGCACGCCCACCCGGTGCACCTGGATGTGGTCGGGGTGGCCGTAGCCGCCGTTGTCGTCGTAGGCCACGAGCACGTCGGCGTCCTCCTCGGTGAGGATGGCGGCCAGCCGGGCCGCCGCCTCTTCCACGTCGGCCTGCCAGAAGCAATCGGGCGACTCGTTGTCGGGAGTGCCCACCATGCCGGAGTCCTTGTACCCGAGGAACTCCACTCGATGGACGCCGAGGATCCGGGCCGCCTCCACCGTCTCCCTGGTTCGGCGCTCGGAGAGGGACTCGGTCGACGCCAGGTCCTCGGGCACCTCTCCCAGCTCTCCCCGCGTGGCGACCACCAGGACGACCCGGTGGCCTTCGGCGGCCGCCTTGGCCATCGTGCCGCCTGTGGCGATGGCCTCGTCGTCGGGATGGGCGTGGAAGGTGACCAGGGTTGACATGGGTTCATGCTGGCACGGGGGGCCACCCCGTCGCCCCATCGGCCGTACCGTTGCGTGCATGGAGCCGGTCCGGGTGACCGTGGGATCAGTGGAGGAGCTTCGGGCCCGCGGTTTTCTCACCGGCAAGGCCGGTGCGCACCCCGTGTGCGTGTTCTGGCACGACGGCGGGGCGTATGCCCTCGACGATCGATGCCCGCACATGGGCTTCCCCCTCCACCGGGGCACGGTTGAAGCCGGCCTCGTCACCTGTCACTGGCACAACGCCCGCTTCGACCTGTGCTCGGGAGGCACCCTCGACCCCTTCGCCGACGACGTCCGGCCGTACCCGGTGGAGGTCATCGACGGTCAGGTCGTGGTCGTCGCCGCTATCGAGAGCTTCGATGCCGAGCATCACCGCCGGCGCCTGGTCGACGGCCTCGAGCAGGGGCTGACCCTGGTGGTCGCCAAGGCCGTGCTCGCCCTCCTCGACGGCGACCCCTCGGTCGGGCCTCACGACGTCGTCCGGGTGGGCCTCGACTTCGGGACGACGTACCGCGCCGACGGCTGGGGCGCCGGCCTCACCGTGCTGGTGGCCATGGCCAACGTCCTTCCCCACCTCGAGGCGGCGGACCGCCCCCTGGCGCTGGTCCACGGCCTGGCCTTCGTCTCCCGCGACACGCGGGGCCGCCCACCCCGCTTCCCCCTCACCCCGCTCGGCTCGCAGGTCCCGCCGCAGCGCTGGGCGGTCTGGTACCGACGGTTCATCGAGACCCGCTCGAGCGACGCCGCCGAGCGCACCCTGGTGAGCGCAGTGGACGCTGCTGCGGACGCCGGCGCCGGGCTCGAAGACGTCGAGGCGATGATGACGGCGGCGGCCACCGACCACGTCTTCCTCGACGGTGGCCACACGCTCGACTTCACCAACAAGGCCTTCGAGGCGGTCGGTTTGCTGGGAGTCGACACCGCTCCCCAGGTGCTCCCCACGCTGGTGCGAGGCACGGCCCGCGCCACTCGCGCCGAGGAGGGCGGGAGCTGGCGCCACCCCGTCGATCTGGTGGCGCTCATCGATTCCGCTCTCGGGCGCCTGCCACGGCTGCTCGGCGAGGGCGCGGCTCTCGTCGGCTCGTGGAACGATCCCAGCGGCCTCGCCTGGGCGATGCTCGGTGAAGAGCCGGGAGCCATCGTCGACGCCATCTGCTCGGCGGTGGCAGGAGGGGCGACTCCCGAGCAGCTCGGCCGGGCGGTGGCCTACGCCGCCGCCCTGCGCATCACCCGCTTCCACATCCAGAACGACCACGGCGACTGGGACGTGGTCCACCACGGCTTCACCGCCGCCAACGCCGTCCACCAGTTGCTCGTGCGGGCGCCGAACCCGGAGCTGCTGAGGGCGGTGTTCCATGGAGCAATGCGGGTGTACCAGGACCGCTTCCTCAACGTGCCCACCGCCCGCCCGCCCCAGGCTCGGGCCGGAGTCACGCTGGCCGAGCTGTCGGCGTGCTGGGACGAGCAGGGCCGGGTGGACGATGCCGGCACCATCGCCTACTCCTGGCTCCACGGCGGCGGCGATCCGGGACCTCTCGTCGCCGTCCTGGGCCGGGCGCTGCTGGCCGAGGACGCCGGCTTCCACTGGTACCAGACCTACGAGGCAGCCGTTCGCCAGTTCCACGCCTGGCCCCTCGGCTCGGAGGAGGGCCGCCTCATCCTGGTCGGCTGCGCCCGCTTCCTCGCCGCCCACACCCCGACACGCCGGGAGCTGGCGCAGGTCGTGCGTACGGCCACCAGGCTGCGACGGGGCGAGGCCCTCTTCGAAGAGACCTAACGGGGCTCCGCCCCAGCCCGACGAGGCACTGTGGCGGGCACGCGCAACGGTTGGCGATCGTAGGCTCCGGCCGAGCCTAGATGCGGGGCCCTTCGGCCCTGCGTTGAACCGCCCGAAGCGGTTGTCGCTCTCGCAGGAGCAATGTCGACCGGAGCCTGCCATGACCATACCCCGAAGTGCCGCCGATGTCCTCGCTGACCACGTGACCTTGGAGATCGAGTGCATCGACCGGATGTACCTCAACGTCTACCAGCCCAAGTTGATGGTCGAGGCCGCCCACGCCGCCGGGCGCTCCAAGGACACCTACCTGTCCGCCCACTACGCCCGCATCCGGGGCCGGCGGGCCCGGGACGGGCCGCGATCGGCGTGGGCCACTCCATCCTCGTCATCTGCTGGCATCTGCTGTCCACGGGCGAGACCTACAACGAACTCGGTGACGACTACTTCGACAAGCGACGAACCAGCACCGCACACCAGAAGCGCCTCGTGGCCCAACTCGAAGCCATGGGTCACCGCGTCACACTCGAACCCGCAGCGTGCGCGACGCCGAGGGACGAGACGTGCAGACCTCGCTGCACGCGCAACCACTCAAGCTGCGCAAGCCGTGGACCGGCCAGCTCACCCCGCACGTGATGCTCATGCGGATCACAGCGTCGAGATGACCTCGCGCCGTCTTCAGTCGGTTGGTCACGGCACGCCGATGCACGTCCTTCATGGCTGAAGGCTGCCCCACCCGGGTGGGTTCCAACGCTGGCGGGAAGAGCTGCTCATTGTCGATGGGCAGGAGCCAACGTCGCCGGATCCCAACACGCGTTGGGCGGAACGCAGCCCTGACACTGCCGGGCGCATGCCACGCGCCAGCTGACAGGCGCCGACGAGGCGCCGCGGCCCTTGCCTCCCGATGTCGCCCAGCACAACGACAGACCGCAGGCATCAGGCGGCGGTGAGCGAGTTCCACGAGCCCGGGGGGAAACGCACCTCGCGGTGAGCCGGGTCCCCGCACGGTCGACGAGTGAAGGAGCGCGCGATGGCAGTGGAACACGGCAACGAGCCCGACCTGCGGACGATCACCGCGCACATGATCGAGCGCTTACGGACCGAAGGAGTCACGCCGGGTCTCGAGATCGGGAGCAAGCACCTCAGTTCGTGCTCCCTGGCGCGTCGGGCGGCAAGGTGTCGCTCGAGGATCGCCTGGCGGCCGGCCCGTCGTTCTGTCGCTCTACCGCGGCGCGTGGTGCCCGATCTGCAACACCGAGCTGACTGGGCTGCAGGAAGCCCTCCCCCGGATCACTTCCCTCGGCGGTTCACTCATCGCCGTAAGCCGGCAGGCGCCGGACGCGTCACAAGCCTTCGTGCAGCGCCTCGGTCTTGCCTATGAGGTGCTGAGCGACCTCGACCAGACCGTCATCCGGGCCTACCGGCTGCAGTTCGAGCTGGTCCGGGAACTTCGCGACATCTTCGGGTGATGCGGTACTGGAAGCGGCGGAGGTCGTCGTCGGCGGTGACGATCTCCTCGACCAGCTCGGCTCCGCCCATCGAACAACGGCGCGTCTTGGCGTCCCCGCTGGACGACTCGATGCCGGGGAACCACGCCGATCGCCCCGGCATCTGCGACCAACTTCCAGACGTCGTCGGGGCTGCGGCCGATGTCAGCGTGGTGGCGGATCGTTGCCCATGTTCGTTCTCCTCCGTCAGCGGTCGCGGCTGGAAACCCCGTGCGCGCCGCTCGGCTTTCCGGCGAGCGCGCTCCGATTTTCTTTTGGTCAACGAAGTTCGCGATGACTCAGCGTGGTAACTCCTGTGGTTGAGCGTTACAGAACAGGGTGGTGAAGTCAAGCATTCTCAGCTGGATCGGCCTGACGGCGGGCGGTTTCGGAGGGTCGAGGGGCAGGGACGGGTCGAGGTATGGGACGGGTTGCCGGGGGATGCCGGCGAGGCGGGACCGGGAGGCCCGCCGTCGGCCGATCGAGCGGCGTGGGGCGTGGCGGTCCTCGGCAACGCTGCGATGGCCGGCGGTTGGCGCCGGCCGAGCCGGTGGTCGCGGAGTTGGGCTTAGCCGTGACCAGGGCCAGCACTTGGCCCGCGAGGGCGGCGGTGAGGGCGGTGAGCACCACCACCACGGTGAGGGCCGCCACGACGGTGAGGGCCGCCACGACGCTGAGGAGGACAGCGCCGACCACGGCCTAACGGTGGGCCTCGGTGAGCGCCTGGTGCTCTTTGAGCCGCCAGGAGGGGCCTTTGATATTGATGACCACCGCCCGGTGCAACAGCCGGTCCAAGACGGCGGCGGCGACGACGGCGTCCCCGCCGAAGATCTCGCCCCAGCTGCTGAGCGAGCGGTTGGTGGTGACGATGGTGGAGCTGGCGCGCTCGTAGCGGCGGTTGACGACTTGGAACAAGGCGTTGGCCTGGGCCCGGTCGAAGCCGACCAGGCCGACGTCGTCGATGACCAGCACCGAGGGGCCGGTGTAGGCCCGGATGCGGATGGCGAAGCTGCCATCGGCGTAGGCGGCGGCCATGTTGGCGCCCAGGTCGGCCGCGGAGGTGAAGAATCCCCAGTAGCCGGCCTCGACGGCGGCGGCGCACAGGGCGCTGGCCAGATGTGACTTGCCCGTGCCGGGCTGGCCCAAGAACAGCACCGAGCGTCCCTCGGCCACAAACCCACACGACGCCAGGTCCTCGATCAGCTTGCGGTCCACCGAGGGCTGGAAGTCGAAGTCGAACTCGCTCAGGGTGCGTCGGGCTGGCAGGTGAGCAAAGCGCATCCGGGCGGCCAAGTGCCGGTCACGCGTCGCTGCTGCCTCGGCCGCGGCCACCGCGGCGAGGTACTCGAGGTGGCTCCAGCCCGCCTGGTCGGCCTGCTCGGCCAGGGAGGCGAACACCTCGGCCGCCTTGGGCAGCTTCAAGTAGCCGAGGTCATCTTTGATGGCCTCGTAGAGGCCGCCGGGATGGGCGCTCGGCGTCATGCTCCCCTCCCGGTGCAGCCACAGCCCAGCTCGTAGCGGCCGAGATCGACCGGCGCCACGTCGTAGTCGCCCGCTCCCAGCTCCAGGCCGGCAGCGGGACGGTCCTCAGTTCCGCTCGGGGTGACCAGCTGCAGGTGGCGGCGGTGGGGGGCCAAGGCGGCGGCTTCGGCTTCGGCCCGGTGGCCCGGGTCCCACACCGGCCCCTCCCCTCGGGCGGCGAGGCGGTGGGTGACGACCAGCGCCCCGGCGTGGCGGATCTCAAGGATCCCGGCGTCGACGGGCAAGCGGACCTCGACGGTGGCACCCACCAGGGCGGGCGGCACCGAGTAGGCGACGCGGTCGACCTCGATCAGCGGCAGCGGCGCGCTCGCCACCCGCGGCTCGCGCCGGGCGGTGTCGAAGCGCGCCCGGGGCAGGGGACCGAGCAGCCCAATCTCCGCCTCCAGCCGGGCCGCGGGGGCCTCGCCGGTGACCCGGTGGGCCCGAGGATGCACGTAGGTCTCCAACCAGCGGGCGGCCCGGGCGTTGAGCTCGCCGATGGAGGCGGGCGGATCGAGCCCCATCTCCTGCATGAACGCCGAGTTGAGCTCCCCGAAGGGGCGCTCGGTCTTGCCCTTGCGCTTGGCGTCGTTGGCCTTGCACGCCTTGAGGGCGAAGCCGTGGTAGCGGACGAACTCCGTCGCCTCGGGGCAGAAGCGGAACACCCCACCCCTGGTCGTGCCCAAAGCACCCATGCGGTCCGTGCGGCCAACCGCGGCCACCCCGCCGACGTCCTCGAAGAAGCGCACCAGGCCCTCGAAGGTGTGGGCACGGTCGACCGACGGCGCGAACCACCAGTGCCGGCGCCGGCACCAGCACAGCACCGCCCCCAAGCAGTGCAGGCTCCCCAGCCCCCACACCTCGCCCCAGTCGCAGCAGTCCGACCAGTCGAACTGGAACTCCGCTCCCGGGGCCGTCTCGATGGGCAAGCTCACTCCCGGAGAGCGCCGCCGGCGCACGCCGCGCACCGAGCGCAGATGGCGCACCAGGCTCTCATAGGAGCCCTCCCATCCCTCGGCGCGCACGATCCGCTCCACCGAGGTGGCCAACAGCTCAGGGTTGGCCTCGAGCAGCTGCGCCACCCGTGCCGCCCAGCGCTCATCGACCACCGGCACGTGACCCGCCGGTGCCGCACGGCGGGCCGGTGGGCCGCCCCTTTTCAACCATGACGACACCGTGGCCGGGTGACGGCCGACCGCCTCGGCGATCTGGACGATCGTCCAGCCCTGACGGTGCAGTGCAGCAACTTCCATGTACTCCTCCTGGGTCAACATGGCCGGTGGCTTCCTCCAGTGCTCGGGGACTTGGCAGTCCCGAGGCTGGGGGGGCCACCACCGACCGTGGTGGATCGTTCCTTGGAGGAGTCCCCAAGCTCAGATCAAACGCGAATTTCGCTGACCATCAATCGCGAAGTTCGGTGACCGCTGACACCCCGGCCAAAAACTCGATGACCCGGCTGGCGTATCGGTCAGCGTCTTGTCCCAACGCGCCGGCGTGAGAGGCGTCGGCCACGGTCCACAGTTGGCCCTTCGTCAACTCTGCGAGACGACGCCCGACGGCCGGCGGTACGACACGGTCGTTCTCGCCCTGGATCACCAGGGTTGGCGTGTGCCACGACTGCAAGTCTTCGGCACTGAGATTGAGCGGGCGGTGGCCGCCGCTCCACAGCGGGAACAGCTGTGGGACGAGGCGGAACAGGAACCTTGGAAGGTGCAGCGAACTGGAGAAGCCGCGGGCGAGCACGGCCCGGCCGTCGAGGAACCCGCTGTCGGCGACGAAGGCTGCGATCGGCACGCCCGAACGGGCTGCGGCAAGCGTCGCCATGGCTCCCTCGGAGACGCCGATGACGGCCAAGGCGCCCTCCGTACGCCGGCCAAGCCAGGTGATGGCTTCGCGCACCTCCTCGGCCTCGAGCTCGCCTCCCTGACGGCGGTAGGCGAAGCGGTCCACGGTCGCGTCGCCGAAGATCACCATCAGCCGGCGGCGGTGACCCGGCTCGCAGTAGGGCCGGTCGACCCCCTCAGCATCTACCACGGTGACCCGCTGTTCGCGTGCTGCCCGCTGATCGAAGTAGCCCTGGCACAACAGCAGGTACACCCGCCGATTGCTCTCGATGAGGCGGTCCTCCAACGCGGCGTGATCCAGGTTCGCCGCGTCCTCGCTCTCCAAGAAGGCGATCTCCGCTTCGAACTTGGCCCGGGCGGCCCCGAACGGGTCCTCCGCGGCGACGGTTGCGGCGGGCAGGGTCTCGGCGGGCTTGGTCATGGCCGGGCCTGCCGGCGGGCCTGGACCCGGGCAACCAGACCGGCCAGCTCGGCCCGGGCCTCGGCCTCCAACGCGTCGACCGTCTTGCGGTAGCGACCCGCGACGGCGGCCACAGCAGGGACCTCCTCCGCGGTCAGGGTAAGCATCTTGGTCCGGCCGGCCACGCCGTAGGACAACGCTGGGGTCTCGTGCAGCGCGCCGGTCGCGCACCGGCAGTTCGCCTTCCCGCACTTGCGCCTCAGGGTGATCAGCGACCCGGGCAGCACTCGGGGACGGTCATCGGGCCAACATGGACATCATGGCGCCTCCAACCGTTAGGGAAGCCCTAACAGGCTGACGTGCGTGAAAGCCAAGATGGCGGATCCCCACGTCGATCCCGCCCCGGCCCGCTCCGTTACAGGGTCAAAACGGCGCGGAACACCTGGTCACGGCTCCCTTCAGGAGAGCCGCACCCCTTCGATTCTGTGGAAGGAACCAAAGGTCCATTGTCTTGGCCCACGACTGGTGGACCTGCAACCTCAACCCGCGGACAGGAAGACCTAGCCCGACTAGAGCCTCTCTTCTTTGACGTTTGAGGCAAGTTTCGAGCC